>NZ_JAAVXA010000009.1:0-169756 GCF_012241585.1 Pantoea sp. LS15 | reverse complement strand
GTACATCCACTACTACAACAACGAACGAATCAAGCTAAAACTAAACGGCCTGAGTCCGGTACAATACCGAACTCAGGCCATGTCAGCCGCCAGTTAAGAAAGTGTCCAATATATGGGGTTCACTTCAATTGTGCGGCTTTTCAGATAATTGTGAAGCTTATGCGTAACCGTAGGTCATCAGGCGCTGATAACGACGGTTCAGCAAATCTTCTTTGCTCAGCACGTCGAGGTCGGCCAGGTCTGCCAGCAGCTGAGCTTTCAGGGAAGCCGCCATCACTTCAGGCTTGCGATGCGCACCACCCAGTGGTTCCGGGATAACGGTATCGATCAGTTTCAGCTCTTTCAGACGTGGGGCAATAATACCCATCGCCTCTGCGGCCAGTGGCGCTTTGTCGGCGCTTTTCCACAGAATAGACGCACAGCCTTCCGGAGAGATAACGGAATAGGTGCTGTATTGCAGCATATTAACTTTATCGCCAACGCCAATCGCCAGCGCACCACCGGAACCACCTTCACCGATAACGGTACAGATGACCGGCACGCTCAGGCGAGACATCTCACGCAAGTTACGTGCGATAGCTTCAGACTGGCCACGTTCTTCCGCGCCCACACCCGGATATGCACCCGGCGTGTCGATAAAGGTGATGATTGGCATGTTGAAACGCTCAGCCATCTCCATCAGACGCAGGGCTTTACGGTAGCCTTCTGGTGCTGGCATACCAAAGTTACGACGGATTTTCTCTTTGGTTTCACGACCTTTCTGATGACCAATGATCATCACCGGACGCCCATCCAGACGAGCAATACCACCGACGATAGCTTTGTCGTCGGCATAAGCGCGATCGCCAGCCAGTTCGTCAAATTCATCAAACGCCAGGCGGACATAATCCAGGGTGTACGGACGCTGTGGGTGACGCGCCAGCTGGGCAATCTGCCATGCGCCGAGATCGGCAAAGATTTTGCGCGTCAGCTCTACGCTTTTTTCGCGCAGACGATGCACTTCTTCGTCGATGTTAATATCCAGTTTTTCATCCTGACGGCTTACCGCTGTCAGAGAATCGATTTTCGCTTCCAGCTCAGCAATCGGCTGTTCGAAATCAAGGAAATTCAGACTCATAGTATTCCTGTATTAGTCAAACTCCAGTTCCACCTGCTCCGAACCAATGAGGCCACGGAGATCGTTAAGTAAACGATCGCTCGGAGAGACACGCCACGTTGCACCAAAGCGCAACCGCGCACGTGCATCCGCCCTCTGATAGTAGAGATGTACTGGAATTGTCCCCGAGCGGTGGGGTTCCAGAGACTGACGGAGTCGGTTTAAAAGCTGGTCATCAATTTGCCTGTCCGTCAGCGAGATAGCAAGCCCGCGAGCATATTTTTCCCGGGCTTCGTCAATGTCCATCACTTCGCGGGCGGTCATTTTAAGCCCCCCGCTGAAGTCATCAAAGCTGACCTGTCCGCTGACGATAAGTATGCGGTCTTTTTCCAGCAATTGCTGGTATTTATCCAGCGCGTCGGTGAACAACATCACCTCCAGACGCCCGGAACGGTCATCCAGCGTACAGATGCCGATACGATTGCCGCGCTTGGTGACCATTACCCTTGCAGCAATCACGAGCCCCGCAGCCGTGGTGATTTTACCACGTTCTGTCGGATGCATGTCTTTCAGCCTGTAGCCTCCGACATAGCGCTCAATTTCTTTGATGTACTGGTTGATCGGGTGTCCTGTCAGGTACAAACCTAACGTTTCACGCTCGCCATCCAGCACCACCTGTTCTGGCCACGGCAGGCAGCTGGCGTATGACTGCTCGATCTGCTCTGGCTCTTCTGCCAGCACACCGAACATATCCGCCTGGCCAATGGCTTCCGCTTTCGCATGTTGATCAGCTGCTTTCAGCGCATCGCCGAGCGAGTTCATCAGTGCGGCGCGGTGCGGCCCCAGCCTGTCGAATGCGCCGGACATGATCAATTTTTCCAGCACGCGGCGGTTCAGTTTTTTGGTATCCGTACGAGCGCAAAGATCGAACAGCTCACGGAAATAACCACCGTTGTTACGGGCTTCGATGATCGCTTCGATCGGACCTTCACCCACGCCTTTGATCGCGCCGATCCCGTAAACGATTTCCCCGTGTTCGTTAACGTGGAAATGGTACAAGCCGGAATTGATATCCGGCGGCAGGATCTTAAGCCCCATGCGCCAGCACTCATCCACCAGGCCAACCACCTTCTCGGTATTGTCCATATCAGCAGTCATTACCGCCGCCATAAACTCGGCTGGATAATGCGCTTTGAGCCACAGCGTCTGATACGAGACCAAAGCATAGGCGGCAGAGTGAGATTTGTTAAATCCGTACCCGGCGAATTTCTCCACCAGGTCGAAAATTTTCATCGCCAGTTCGCCGTCAACGCCGTTTTGTTTCGCCCCTTCCTCGAAGGTGCCGCGCTGCTTGGCCATCTCTTCCGGCTTTTTCTTACCCATCGCACGACGCAGCATGTCCGCGCCGCCAAGGGTATAACCAGAGAGCACCTGGGCAATCTGCATAACCTGTTCCTGGTACAGAATGATGCCGTAGGTCGGTTCCAGTACTGGTTTCAGGCTTTCATGCTGCCACTGAACGTCCGGGTAGGAAATCTCTTCGCGCCCGTGCTTACGGTCGATAAAGTTATCTACCATCCCTGATTGCAGCGGACCCGGGCGGAACAGCGCCACCAGTGCGATCATATCTTCGAAACAGTCAGGTTGCAGACGTTTAATCAGGTCTTTCATGCCGCGGGATTCAAGCTGGAAGACAGCAGTAGTCTCCGAGCGCTGCAGCATGTCGAAACTTTTCTTATCATCCAGCGGGATAGCGGCAATATCCAGAGGCGGCTCACCGTTCTTCTCACGGCGGGCGTTGATCATCTCCAGCGCCCAGTTGATGATGGTCAGCGTACGCAGGCCGAGGAAGTCGAACTTCACCAGCCCGGCATATTCCACATCGTTCTTGTCAAACTGGGTAACCGGATGCTGACCCGCTTCATCACAGTAAAGCGGCGCAAAATCAGTGATTTTGGTTGGAGCGATAACCACCCCACCCGCATGCTTACCGGCGTTACGCGTGACGCCTTCCAGCTTACGCGCCATATCGATCAGCGCTTTGACTTCTTCGTCAGCTTCGTAAATTTCCGGCAGTTGTGGTTCGGCTTCGAACGCTTTCGCCAGCGTCATCCCCGGATCGGGCGGGACCAGTTTCGAGATACGATCAACAAAGCCGTACGGATGTCCCAGCACGCGGCCTACGTCGCGGATAACCGCTTTTGCCGCCATGGTACCGAAAGTAATAATCTGCGATACCGCATCACGGCCGTACATGTCCGCCACGTGCTCGATAACCTGGTCACGTTTCTCCATGCAGAAGTCGACGTCGAAGTCGGGCATTGAGACACGTTCCGGGTTAAGGAAACGTTCGAACAGCAGGTCGAACTCCAGCGGATCGAGGTCGGTGATTTTGAGCGCGTAAGCAACCAGTGAGCCCGCACCGGAACCACGTCCCGGACCTACCGGCACGCCGTTGTCCTTCGACCACTGGATAAACTCCATAACGATCAGGAAGTAGCCCGGGAAGCCCATCTGGTTTATCACCTGGAGTTCTATATCCAGACGTTCGTCATATTCAGGACGACGTTTTTTGCGTTCTTCTTCATCCGGGAACAAGAATTCCAGACGCTCTTCCAGACCCTCTTTGGATTTCATGACCAGGAAATCTTCCGTGGTCATATCTCCCGTCGGGAACTGAGGCAGGAAGTATTCGCCAAGGCGCACAGTAACGTTGCAGCGTTTTGCAATCTCGACGCTGTTTTCCAGCGCTTCCGGAATATCGGAGAAGAGTTCGCACATCTCCTCTTCGCTGCGCATATATTGCTGCGAGGAGTAATTACGCGGACGCTTTGGATCGTCGAGGGTGAAGCCATCGTGGATAGCGACGCGTATTTCGTGCGCGTCAAAATCACCGGACTCCAGGAAACGCACGTCATTCGTTGCCACCACAGGCAAGCCGCGCTCTTCAGCCAACGCGACAGCAGCGTGCAGATAATTCTCTTCGTCAGGGCGGCCAGTACGAATCAACTCCAGATAATAGCGATCCGGGAAGTACTCTTCATAAAACGAGATGCACTGATCCACCAATGCGCTATTACCACGCAGCAGGCATTTACCGACATCACCCATACGGCCGCCAGAGATCAGCAGCAGCCCTTCATTTAGCTCAGCCAGCCAGTCGCGGTCGATCCACGGCCCCAGCGCACCATAGCCGCGTTGATAGGCTTTTGAGATAAGCAGTGTGAGGTTTTGATAACCCGTGTTGTTCATCGCTAACACGGAGATTTGCGTCATTTCATCGCCGATGAGATCGCTCTGCACATGAAAATCTGCACCGACGATAGGCTTCATCCCCGCGCCATGCGCCGTTCCGTAGAACTTCACCAGGCCACACAGGTTGGTAAAATCGGAGATCGCCAGTGCAGGCATGCCAAGTGAGGCCGCCTTTTTAACCAGCGGCCCGGTCTTCGCCAGCCCATCGATCATGGAGTAGTCGCTATGCACCCGCAGGTGTACGAAACGTGGTTCAGCCATCTTCAGATTCCGCGTTACTTAATTGCTTGCGTATTGATTCAGGACACCAGTCCCAGCGCGCGTTTCACCGGGCCAAAGCTGCGCCGGTGATGTTCGGTTGCGCCATGTTCAGCCAGCTTTTCCAGATGGAAAGCTGTTGGATACCCCTTGTGCTGGGCGAAACCATACTGAGGGTAAGTGAGATCCAGCGCGGCCATTTCGGCATCGCGTGTCACTTTGGCAATAATAGAAGCGGCACTGATTTCTGCGACGCGACTATCGCCTTTGACCACGGCCATCGAAGGCATCGGCAATGACGGGCAGCGGTTGCCGTCAATCAGGACATATTCCGGGGAAATGTTCAGCCCCGCCACCGCACGCTGCATCGCCAGCATCGTGGCGTGCAAAATATTCAACTCGTCAATTTCATGTGGTTCAGCGCGCCCCAGGCTCCAGGCCAGTGCCTTCTCCTGAATTTCACTAAACAGCGCCAGTCGACGCTTTTCGGACAATTTTTTAGAGTCATTCAGTCCAATAATCGGGCGAGCTGGATCGAGGATCACCGCTGCGGTAACTACTGCCCCGACTAACGGGCCACGCCCCACTTCATCCACACCAGCCACAAGGTGGGTGTGAGGATAAACAAATTCCATCATTTTGCTAACTCCAGCACCGCATCAGCCGCTTGCTCATCGGCATTACAGCGGATCTGCTGATGCAGTTCACGGAACGTATCATGCATCTGGTGGCTGGTCTTGCCATTGGCAAGCAGCGGCAGCAACGCATCGGCAAGCAGCTGCGGCTGGCACTCATCCTGCAGAAGCTCTTTCACCAGTTCGCGCCCGGCAAGTAAGTTCGGCAGAGAGACATATTCCGTTTTCACCAGACGTTTAGCCAGCCAGAAGGTGAATGGCTTCATGCGATAGCCGACCACCATCGGGCATTTCGCCAGCATACACTCCAGTGCTGCCGTGCCGGAGGCCAGCAGCGCGGCGTCGCTCGCGATCATCGCCTCCCGGCCTTTCCCGTCCAGAAGATGAATCTGGAGGTCTGGAGCCACTTCGGCCTTGATGCGCTCAAATTGTTCGCGGCGCTTAGCATTCACCAGTGGCACAACGACTTCCAGATCGGGATACGTCTGGCGAAGAATTTGCGCTGTTTTCAGGAAATCAGCGCTCAGCATCTCAACTTCTGCACCACGACTGCCTGGCAGCAATGCCAGACAGTGCGCATCATGAGGAATACCCAACACGTCGCGCGCTGCGTTTTTATCCGGATCCAATGGCATCGCATCTGCCATGGTATGACCGATAAAGCGGCACGGAACATTAAATTTGTCGTAAAACGCTTTTTCGAAAGGCAGGAAAGCCAGCACCAGGTTGGTAGACCGTCCAATTTTGAAAACGCGTTTCTGTCGCCACGCCCAAACGGACGGACTGACGTAATGAATGGTTTTTATGCCCTGCTTTTTCAAATTCCATTCGAGGGTAATGTTGAAATCAGGTGCATCAATACCGACAAACACATCGGGTTTCAGTTCGGTAAAGCGGCGAGTAAGATCGGCGCGAATATGTAACAAACGGCGTAGCCGCCCCAGCACCTCAACGATGCCCATCACAGCCAGCTCTTCCATTTCATACCAGGCTTCACAGCCTTCGGCCTGCATCAGCGGGCCAGCAACGCCAACAAATCGTGCATTGGGTACACGCGCCTTAAGCGCACGGATGAGACCGGCACCAAGAATATCGCCGGAGGTTTCTCCGGCGACCAGGGCTATCGTAAGCGGACGACTGTCGACCATTAACGAATCAGACCCCTTGTTGAACGGTCAAAGAATTCCATGAACGCGTTCACTTCCGGGTACTTATTCGCCAGCTCGGCAATTTCCGGCTTTGCCTCTTCCAGCGTTTTGCCGCTACGGTACAGCAGTTTGTACGCGTTGCGGATAGCGGTAATCGCTTCGCGGCTAAAACCACGACGCTTGAGGCCTTCGATGTTCACGCCAAACGGCGTGGCATGGTTGCCCTGCGCAATCACATACGGTGGAACGTCCTGCGCCACACCGGAGCATCCGCCGACCATCACGTGTGCACCAATAATGCAGAACTGATGGACTGCGGTCATGCCGCCAATAATTGCGAAGTCATCAACCGATACGTGTCCTGCCAGCGTTGCGTTGTTGGCAAGAATACAGCGGTCACCCACAGTACAGTCGTGCGCGATATGCGCATTAACCATAAACAGGTTATCGCTGCCCACCTTCGTCAACCCACCACCCTGTACTGTTCCACGATGAATGGTGACGCTTTCGCGAATACGGTTACGATCGCCAATTTCCAGACGGGTCGACTCACCAGCATATTTCAGATCCTGGTTAACTTCGCCGATGGAAGCGAACTGATAGATCTCGTTATTGCAGCCAATAGTCGTGTGACCATTCACCACAACGTGAGATTTCAGTACTGTACCCTCACCAATTTCGACTTGGGGTCCAACAATACAAAACGGGCCAATGTGGACGTTAGCGCCAATGATGGCACCGGTTTCCACAATCGCGGTAGGATGAATAAAGGCAGATTTATCAATCACGTATCAGGACTCCCGGCTACGAGCACACATCATCGTCGCTTCGCAAACAACTTTGCCGTCAACCAGCGCTACGCCTTTGAAGCGAGTCAGGCCACGACGCGTTTTTTCAAAAGTGACTTCCATGATCATCTGATCACCAGGCACGACTGGGCGCTTAAAGCGCGCTTCATCAATACCCGCGAAGTAATACAGTTCGCCTGGCTCCAGTTTACCAACGCTTTTAAACGCCAGAATACCGGTAGCCTGAGCCATCGCTTCCAGAATCAACACACCCGGGAAGATAGGCTTACCAGGGAAGTGCCCCTGGAAAAACGGCTCGTTCACGGAAACATTTTTCACTGCGCGCAGAAAACGACCTTCTTCAAAATCCAGCACACGGTCTACCAGCAGAAACGGGTAGCGGTGCGGCAGAAGTTCTAAAATCTCTTCAATATGCAGAGTATGAGTGTCAGTAGTCAAAATACTCTTCCTGTCAAAATGTACTGATAACAATAATAACACGGCCTGCCGGTTTATTAGAAAGCCGACAGGCCGGGAAAAATAGCGTTAAACGGGTGACGTTTAGTCTTGTTGATCGATCTTGCGCTCAAGAGACTTGAGACGCTTGCTCATATCATCAATATTCATCACCAGAGCTGCTGTTTTACGCCATACCTTGTTGGGTTGCAGCGGGATGCCGGAGGAATAGACGCCAGGTTCAGTGATAGGGCGCATTACCATGCCCATTCCGGTCACTGTGACTTTGTCGCATATTTCCATATGGCCATTAATCACGCTCGCGCCGCCGATCATGCAGTAACGGCCAATTTTCAGGCTGCCAGCCATGATGACGCCCCCCGCTACCGCGGTATTGTCGCCAATCACAACGTTATGCGCAATCTGGCACTGGTTATCGATGATAACACCATTGCCAATGATCGTGTCGTCAAGTGCGCCACGGTCAATAGTGGTACAGGCCCCGATCTCCACACGATCGCCAATAATCACGCGACCAAGTTGTGGGATCTTAACCCAATTACCACGATCGTTAGCGTAACCAAAACCATCAGAACCAATCACAGTACTGGACTGGACGAGGCAGTTTTCGCCAATTTCAACTTCATGATAAATGGACACATTGGCCCATAAACGGGTCCCTGCGCCAATTTTCGTATTTTTCCCAACAAAGCAACCTGGTCCGATAACGACGTTATCACCCAGCACTACGCCAGATTCGATAACTGCGTTCGCACCAACCGCCACGTTGTTACCCAACTGAGCCGTCGGATCAATCGCTGCACTGGCAGCAATGTTCTGGGCCGGCTGCGGCGTGGTATCAAGAATTTGAGCCATGCGTGCATACGTCAGGTAGGGATTTTTCACTACCAGTGCAGCGCTAGTGGCAAACGGAAGATCGTCCTGCGTCAGAACAACAGCTGACGCCTGGCATTGAGCCAGTTGTTCACGGTACTTAGGGCTTACCATGAAAGTAATAGTGCCAGCTTTAGCAGATTGCATGGACGCAACAGCGGTGATGACGATATCGCCATCACCGTGTAATTCTGCATCCAACTGCTGAGCTAAATCAGCCAGTCGAATTGAAGGCATTACTTATTTAACCTGTTTCAGAACATCAGCGGTGATGTCTTTAACATCGCTGCTGTTGAAAGCTACGGCGTTCGCATCAACAACCAGATCGATGCTCTGATCGGCAGCTACTGCTTTAACAGCAGTCTGAATGCGAGTCACCAGCTTGCCACGTTCTTCGTTAGAACGACGCTGACGATCCTGCTCGAAAGCCTGCGCTTTCTGGGAGAACGCCTGGCGCTGAGCCATTACGTCTTTTTCCAGTTTGCTACGGTCGCTTGCTTTCATGGTAGAACCATCACGCTGCAGACGCTGCATTTTGGACTGAAGATCGTTTTCCATACCCTGCAGTTCGCTTGCACGGCCTTTGAATTCGTTTTCCAGAGTCGCAGAAACGCCAGTTTTCTGTGCAACCTGCTGGAACAAATTACCCATGTTGACGATTGCAATTTTGTCTGCTGCCTGAGCAGAAGTTGCCATCGCTAAACCGAGACCTGCAGCTAATAACCACTTTTTCACAATTAACTCCTTACCATCCCATTGGCACCAGAAGGTACCGTTCTTTGCGTGGCAAGGCGACCGTTTTACTGATCGCCAGTTGTCAGCGCTACACTGCCAACGCATTCCTTTGCAGCGGATTATTACCAGGTTTTACCAATGTTAAACTGGAATTGCTCCGACTTATCTCCATCATATTTCTTAAACGGCTGGGCGTAAGAGAAGACCAACGGCCCCAGCGGTGACATCCATTGTAATGCGATACCGGCAGACATGCGAATATTGCTCGGATCGCTATAATCTGGAACACCTGCCGCACGCATCTGGGCAGTATTCTGCCAGTTGGTATCCCACACAGTACCGGCATCCCAGAAGAAGGACGTACGGACTGAGTTTGCATATTTATCACTGATAAACGGTGTTGGTGTGATGAACTCCAGACTGGCCACCGCCATCGCGTTACCGCCCACCGCATCATCAGAACTACAGACTTCAGAAGAAGAAGACTTGTCGCAGTTATCCTTGTCGTTCCCACCGTAGTAGACCGCTTTCGGACCAATGTTGTTGGACTGGAAACCACGAACGGTGCTTGAACCACCGGCGTAGAAGTTTTCATAGAATGGCATTTCTTTGCCACCCAGACCATCACCATAACCCCAGCGGGTACGACCCAGAACCACCCACTTGTGGTCGTCATCGATCGGGAAGTAAGACGCAGTATCCAGCGTGACCTTATAGAACTCGTTATCGGAACCCGGTACGGTGACTTTACCGTTCAGGTTGACACGAGAACCTTCCGTCGGGAAGTAACCACGGTCAAGACGGTTATAGGTCCAGCCGTAGTTAAAGGTGAAGTCATCCGCAGCGAAACCGTTGTCATCACTGGAGGTGCTTGCCGACTGGCCAATAGAGTCCAGATAACGCCACATCGCCACCTGCGGTTGCATGTTGGATAGGTCGTTATGCACATAACCTAAGCCCGCACGCAGAGTGTTGTATTCGTTAACCGGGAAGCCAAGCGTACCGTCTACACCGTAACTCTTGTTGGTGTAAGAGGACAGATCCGCGTCGTCAGCTTTAAAGTCGTTATAGAAGATACGACCGCCCAGACTCACACCGTCTACGGTGAAGTATGGGTTAGTGACAGAGAACTCAGAATAGGTCTGGTAGTCGTTTTTGGTACCATTAATACCAACAGAGTAACCCGTACCCAGCCAGTTATCCTGCTGTACACCAACCTGGAAGCTCACGCCGCTTTCAGTACCGTAGCCCACACCGAAGTTGAAGCTACCGGTGTTACGCTCTTTCACTTTATAGACGACATCAACCTGATCCGGGCTACCTGGTACACGCTGGGTATCCGTATCAACAGTTTCAAAATAGCCCAGACGGTTCAGACGCTCTTTCCCCTGGTCAACGAGATCGCTGCCTAACCAGGCTCCTTCCATCTGACGCATTTCGCGGCGCAGAACGGAATCTTTAGAGGTGTCGTTACCGACGAAGCGGATCTTACGCACGTAGAAACGGTTACCCGCATCAACGTTTACGTGCAACTTAACGGTTTTATCCGCGTCGTTGATTTCCGGCTGTGTTTGTACGCGCGGGTAGGCATAACCATAACGGCCGAGCAGCTTCTTAATGCTGTCTTCCATTTTGGTGACTTTGGAACCACTATACAGATCGCCTGGCTGAATTTTGGTCAGCGATTCGATCTCAGCAGAATGCCCTGCCAGGTTACCACTTACTTCAACACCTGAAAGCTTGTACTGATCGCCTTCAGTGATGTTAATCGTAATGTAGATCCCTTTCTTGTCCGGCGTCAGACTGACCTGGGTTGAGTCAATGTTGAAACGGGCATAACCACGATCCAGATAGTAGCTACGCAGGGTCTCAAGGTCGCCCGCCAGTTTCTGTTTCTGGTATTTACGATCGCCCACCACGTTCCACCACGGCACTTCATCGCGCAGCTGGAAGGTCGAGATCAGTTCGTCGGTGCTAAACGCGTGGTTGCCGACAATGTTGATCTGTTGGATCTTCGCAGAAACACCTTCCTGGAAGACCAGCTTCAGGTCAACACGGTTACGTGGCAGAGGTGTTACCACTGCTTTCACGCTGGCACTGTATTTACCCACGCTGTAGTAGAAGTCTTCCAGACCTTTTTCAATGTCTGAAAGGGTTGTGCGGTCCAGAGACTCGCCCACACGAACACCCGATGCTTCAAGGTTTTGCTTGAGCATGTCATCTTTCACCGACTTGTTACCGGAGAAAGTGATACTGGCAATCGTTGGACGTTCTTTTACCTGTACCAGCAGCGTATCACCATCGCGCAGGACGCGAACATCCTCGAAGTTGCCAGTGGCAAACAGAGCACGGATGGTGTTACTGATATCATCATCATTGACCGTATCGCCGGGGCGTACAGGCATACTGAGGAGGGCCGCACCAACGGCGACACGCTGGAGGCCTTCGAAATGAATGTCTTTCACTACGAACCCGTCAGCACCGTATACGGTGGCGCTGCTAAACAGCAGCGACGCTATGAGCAACTTTTTCATCGCCATCGTTATTATGCGTTCTTCCTAACACTCTCTTACAACCGAGAGAAATCATTGAAAAGTGCAAGCCCCATTAACAGCACCAGCAAAATCGAGCCAATGCGATAACTAAAGTCTTGAACTCGCTCGGATACCGGTCCGCCTTTTAGCTTTTCAATCGCTAAAAACAGCAGATGACCCCCGTCTAAAACGGGAAGCGGGAACAGGTTGATTATCCCAAGGTTCACGCTAATCAGCGCGAGGAACATGAGATAGTAAATCACCCCGAATTCCGCTGACATCCCAGCCCCCTGAGCAATCGAAATTGGCCCACTGAGGTTGTTCAGTTTCACATCACCGGTTATCAATTTCCCCAACATGTTGACCGTCAGCTTCATCAGTTGCCATGTTTTATCCGTGGCTTCAAGGATGGCGCTGAAGGGCCCATACTGGCGTATTGTCTTGTACTCATCTGGCAGCGGGATCACTTTTGGCACAACGCCTGCAAACCCTTCTGCCTTTTTGCCGACCGACTTCGTATCCGGGATCAGCGTCAGCGAAAGCGGACTACCTTGCCTCTCAACTTCCAGCGCGAGAGACGTTCCCGGATTATCGCGCACCAGAGTAACAAAGGTCATCCACTCTGTTAATGGTTGACCATCGACTTTAACGATCCTGTCGCCCGCTTGCAAACCCGCTTTGCTCGCCGCCGAATTTGCCTGTACTTCGGCTAATACCGGCTCAATCTGGGCACCGCGTGGACGAATGCCCAGTGCAGCGACGGGATCTTCTTTGTCTGGCTCGAAACGCCAGTGACGTAAATCGAGTACTTTGTCCTGACGCGTGTCGGAACCAAACGGCGATACGCTGATTGTTGTCTGCGGATCACCAATTTTGGCTACCAGTTGCAGTCGCACGGCATCCCAATCAGGGGTTTCGATGCCATCAATCGCTTTAAGTTCCATCCCTGACGTAATTTGCGCACTCGCCGCGATGGAATTGGGGGCAATTTCACCCACAACTGGACGCACGCCGGGGACGCCGATGATAAACACCAGCCAGTAAGCGAAAATAGCAAAGATGAAGTTAGCTACCGGTCCGGCAGCGATGATGGCGGCGCGTTGTCCAACCGTTTTGTTGTTGAATGCGCTGTGTCGTAATTCAGGGGCGACAGGCTCAACGCGCTCGTCGAGCATTTTAACGTAGCCGCCCAGCGGGATAAGAGCGATGACAAATTCAGTGCCGTGGCGGTCAGTGCGCGTCCAGAGTGATTTTCCGAAACCGATGGAAAATCGCTCTACCCGCACACCACAACGGCGAGCAACCCAGAAATGGCCAAATTCATGCACGGTAATCAGTACACCCAGTGCAACAATGAACGCCGCCAGATTCCAGAGAATGCTCAGCATAAAACCTTCCGTTAAATCGTCCCAAATACCAGTAAAAGCAAGCAAGCAAATACCGGAACAGCCGCTGTCAGGCTATCAATGCGATCCAGTATACCGCCATGCCCTGGAATCAGGTGTCCGCTGTCCTTAATCCCTGCTTCTCGCTTGAACATACTCTCGGTTAAATCACCGAGCACTGAGGCAAGCGCAGCAAAAATCGAGCACACCAACAGTATTGACGGTGCCACTTCCAGATTAGCCCAGACGCCATAGCCCCAGGAGATAATCGCTGCCGTAAACAAGCCACCGATGAAGCCTTGCCAGGTTTTACCCGGGGAAACCTTCGGAGCCAGTTTATGCTTGCCAAACAGTTTACCAAACATATAGGCCCCGGAGTCAGCCCCCCAGACGAGAATCATCACATAAAGCAGCCAGATCGCACCGCTGTAGTGGTTTTCGTCATAGTGCCAGGCACGCAGTGCGACCATACCCCAGAAAAATGGAACAATGGTGAGCAAACCAAAAATAAGCCGCAGCACTTTTGAATTACGCCAGATTGCAGCAGAACCGGGGTAGAAAAGCACCAGCAGCAGAGCAGCAACCCACCAGGCCAGTGATATCCACAGAGAACCGGCAACCAGCGGTTGATGAATATCATGGTGATATTCAGGCAACATAAACAGCATCATGGCCAGGATCAAACCACAGAGTACCGCAAGCCATACTCGCTGACTGCGTGAGGTAAAGCCGCTAAATTGTCCCCATTCCCACGCGGCGAGCATACACACGACCAGCGTAACAATAGCGAATCCCACTGGGGGCAGTAAAAACAGCGCCGCAATGACAATGGGTATTAATACAAAAGCGGAAATCAGGCGATACTTCAGCAAAAGCTACCCCCATCAGGCTTTGTCGCCACCAGGCTCGGTGCCGCCGAAACGACGCTCTCGATTGGCAAAGGCATGCAGCGCACCTTCAAAGTCTTGTTCATCAAAATCGGGCCAAAGAACATCCGTAAAGTAAAGTTCGGCATAGGCAATTTGCCATATCAAAAAGTTACTTATGCGATGTTCCCCCCCTGTCCTAATTACCAAATCCACAGGTGCCTGTTCATTCATGCAGATTTGCTTGTTCAGCGCCTCTTCATCAATTTGGTCGGGTCTCAACAGCCCTTCCTGAACCTGTTCAGCCAAATGCCGAACGCCCTGGATAATATCCCAGCGCCCGCCGTAATTCGCCGCAATATTGAGCGTCAGACCTGTATTATTCTCAGTCAGCGCTTCTGCTTTACGAATCCGTTCCTGCAAACGTGAGTTAAAACGACTGGTATCGCCGATGATACGCAGGCGAACGTTGTGGCGGTGCAGGCTTTTTACTTCGCTGTCGAGCGCCCACACAAACAATTCCATCAACGCAGTCACTTCCTGCGGAGGTCGATTCCAGTTTTCACTGCTAAAAGCATAGAGCGTTAACGCATCAATGCCGTTATTGGCGGCAAAAGAAACGGCGCGGCGAACAGATTTCGCCCCAGCTTTATGCCCAAAGGCTCGTATCTTCCCTTGTCTTTTCGCCCAGCGGCCATTGCCATCCATAATGATTGCTACATGACGACAGCCATGAGCTGGCAAGTTTTCGCTTATTGGTTGATTCGCAGACAACATAACGCGTTTTTAGTCCCTGAAAAGGATTTAACGGTACTCAGGAATACTGAAGCCTATACATAAAAAAGCCGTGTCAAACCACGGCTTACCTGACCACATTAAGTCAAATACCTGCGATCAGGTGGCGCAGACTATATCACTGAAGCCCAACGCTAACAAATAGCACGACGACTAGTGCTTGCTTTATCACCAGCTTGCGGGGCGTGTCACCTGTTGGCGCGCAATTTCGCGTGCAGCTGTATCAACCGCCAGCACCTCTTCCACACTTTGTGGTTCACGCAAATCCATCTTTTCCAGTACCGATAAATTCAACGCCGCAATATCGGTAAAGCGGATCTGCTGATTCAGGAATGCTTCAACGGTAATTTCATTGGCTGCATTCAGTGCCGTTGTCGCCGCCTGCCCCTGGTCAAAGGCATGCATCGCAAGCTTCAGGCACGGATAGCGATCGTAATCTGGTTCACTGAACGTCAGAGAACTTAGCTTGCAGAAATCAAGCGGCTTCACGCCAGATTTCACTCGGTTCGGCCACGCCATGGAATGGGCAATTGGCGTACGCATATCCGGCTCGCCCAACTGTGCCAGCACACTGCCATCCTGATAGCGCACCATCGAGTGAATCACCGATTGCGGGTGGATCAGTACTTCCATCTGTTTCGCTGACGCATTAAACAGCCAGCGCGCTTCAATGTATTCCAGACCTTTATTCATCATGGTGGCAGAGTCAACGGAGATTTTACGCCCCATTGACCAGTTCGGATGACGGCACGCCTGATCCGGCGTCATTGCGCTCAGTTCAGACAGTGGCGTTTCACGGAACGGGCCACCAGACCCGGTAAGCAGAATTGACACCACGCCATTCTGCTCGAGGTCAGCGTACCCCAGGTTCTGTTGAAAAGGTTGCGGTAAACTCTGAAAAATCGCGTTGTGCTCGCTATCGACCGGTAAAAGACGCGCCCCGCGCTGCTTCACCGCCTCCATAAACAAGCGTCCGCAGGTCACCAGAGACTCTTTATTGGCTAGCAGAACATCCTTACCAGCATCAATTGCGGCAAGGGTTGGCAACAGCCCAGCGGCCCCGACGATGGCCGCCATAACCTGGTCAACCTCATCCAGCGCAGCCATCTCACAAGCGGCCTGCTGTCCACTCAGAACCTCGGTTCGACAGCCCTTTTCACGCAGTTGCACTTTCAGCAGACGCGCACTCTCTTCGTCATCCATCACCGCATAGCGGGGCACAAACTCCAGGCACTGCTCGACCATTCGCTGCACATTCTTACCGGCCACCAGCGCTGTCACGGTGTAAAGTTCAGGATTATGGCGAACGACGTCGAGAGTACTGCAACCGATAGAGCCGGTTGAGCCGAGGAGTGTTAAATGCTTCATGAGATGCCCGAAAAAAGTTAGACCAGATAAAAGCAAAACGCCGCCAGCAAGACCCGAAGTCCCTCTGAACGGCGTTTATCAGTGTACGACAGAAATCAGAACTGCATCAGTTCCGCTTCTTTATCTGCCAGCGCCGCATCAATTTTCTTGATGGCAGCATCAGTCATTTTCTGAACATCGTCCTGGGAACGACGATCATCATCTTCACTGATCTCTTTTTCTTTCAGCAGCGCTTTGACTTTATCGTTCGCGTCGCGACGTACGTTACGCACAGAAACACGACCCTGCTCAGCTTCGCCACGAACGACTTTGATCAGGTCTTTACGACGCTCTTCCGTCAGCGGAGGCAGTGGAACGCGGATGTCAGCGCCCGCAGAGCTTGGGTTCAGACCGAGGTCAGACGCCATGATCGCTTTCTCAACGGCCGGGCCCATAGAACGATCGAATACGTTGATTTTCAGCGTACGGGTATCTTCAACCGTCACGCTCGCCAGCTGACGCAGAGGGGTTGGCGTCCCGTAGTATTCTACGATGATGCCATCCAGCAGGCTTGGGGAAGCACGGCCAGTACGGATTTTGCTGATTTGGGTTTTGAACGCTTCTACGCATTTTTCCATGCGTACTTCAGCATCTTTTCTGATGTCGTTAATCACGTTACGAATCCTTGGAAACTTGTCTCAGGCAGACTATCCGCCAGCACAGCGCTACAGGTGTGCTAAGTATAGTCGCGTTTAATTCATGACAACGCCAAAGGCGCGCCCGGGTAAGATACCACTACAAAATAAAGCGGAATCTTACCTGTATTTAGCGTCAACGGAAATTATTCCGTGATCAAAGTGCCTTCTTTTTCACCCATGACCACGCGACGCAGTGCGCCAGGCTTGTTCATGTTGAAGACACGGATCGGCAGTTTGTGGTCGCGAGCCAGCGTGAAGGCGGCAAGATCCATCACTTTCAGCTCTTTATCCAGCACTTCGCTGTAGCTCAGCTGATCGTACATGGTGGCAGAAGGATCTTTTGCCGGGTCGGCAGTAAACACGCCGTCAACTTTGGTCGCTTTCAGTACCACATCGGCTTCGATCTCGATACCGCGCAGACAGGCAGCGGAATCGGTTGTAAAGAACGGGTTACCCGTACCGGCGGAGAGGATCACCACGCGGTTGTTGCGCAGCAGGCTAATCGCTTCTGCCCAGCTGTAATTATCGCATACGCCATTCAGTGGAATCGCGGACATCAGGCGGGCATTTACATAGGCGCGATGCAGTGCATCACGCATTGCCAGGCCATTCATGACGGTTGCCAGCATACCCATGTGGTCGCCCACAACGCGGTTCATCCCCGCTTTCGCCAGACCAGCACCACGGAAAAGGTTGCCACCGCCAATGACCACGCCAACCTGGATACCCAGTTCGACCAGTTCTTTGATTTCCTGTGCCATGCGATCAAGGATGCTTGCGTCAATACCGAAGCCTTCCGATCCCTGCAGTGCTTCGCCACTCAGCTTAAGCAGAATGCGTTTGTACACGGGTTTTGCATTGGTAGCCATGTTTCTTTCCTGAGACTGTCAACGATTAAGATGGGGGTTAATTCTGGCGACATGATATGCCGCAAATCAGCACAGCGATACTGGAGCCTGTCTGATTTCCTGTGACGGGTGACAAAAAGAAGCCGCCCTCAGGCGGCTCCTTTTCAATCATTAAGACTGCTTGGACATTGCAGCAACTTCTGCTGCGAAGTCAGTCTCAACTTTCTCGATGCCTTCGCCCACTTCGAAGCGGATGAAGCCAGTTACGTCAGCGTTGTGCTCTTTCAGCAGCTGAGCAACAGACTTGCTTGGATCCATTACGAATGGCTGGCCAGTCAGAGAAACTTCGCCGGTGAATTTCTTCATGCGGCCTTCAACCATTTTCTCTGCGATTTCTTTTGGTTTACCAGACTGCATCGCGATGTCCAGCTGAACCTGGTACTCTTTCTCTACCACTTCAGCAGACACGTCTTCTGGCTTAACGAATTCTGGTTTGCTTGCAGCGATGTGCATAGCCAGCTGTTTGACCAGCTCTTCGTCAGCGCCTTTAGCAGCAACCAGAACGCCGATACGTGCACCGTGCTGGTAAGAGCCCAGAACGTCACCTTCCAGAGAAGCAACACGACGGATGTTGATGTTCTCACCGATTTTAGCAACCAGCGCAACACGTTCTTCTTCGAACTGTGCTTTCAGAACTTCAACGTCAGTGATTTTGCCAGCAACTGCAGCGTCCAGAACTTTGTTAGCAAATGCCTGGAAACCACCATCTTTAGCAACGAAGTCAGTCTGGCAGTTAACTTCCAGAATGATGCCGTAGGTGCCGTCGATTTTAGTGATGATCACGCCGTCAGCAGCAACGTTGCCTGCTTTTTTAGCTGCTTTGATCGCACCGGATTTACGCATGTTTTCGATTGCCAGCTCGATGTCGCCGTTCGCTTCAGTCAGCGCTTTTTTGCAATCCATCATGCCTGCGCCAGTACGCTCGCGCAGCTCTTTTACCAGGGATGCGGTAATTTCAGCCATTCTTAAATCCTCGGGAGATGTGAACTGCCCGGCCTGCGGCCAAACAGTGTAAATTGAAAAAAGGGGCCGATAATGGGCCCCTATTCATACACGGTACTAATAAGGGGTGAAACCTTATTATTCAGCTTCTACGAAGCTTTCTTCCGCCTGAGAAGCCAGATCCTGGGAACGGCCTTCACGAACGGTAGCAGCTACAGCGCTCAGATACAGGCTAACAGCACGGATTGCGTCGTCGTTACCCGGGATAACGAAGTCAACACCGTCCGGATCGGAGTTGGTATCAACGATAGCGAATACCGGGATACCCAGGTTGTTAGCTTCTTTGATTGCGATGTGCTCGTGGTCTGCATCGATTACGAACAGCGCGTCTGGCAGGCCGCCCATATCTTTGATACCGCCCAGGCTGTTTTCCAGCTTGTCCAGCTCACGAGTGCGCATCAGCGCTTCTTTCTTAGTCAGCTTGTCGAAAGTACCGTCCTGAGACTGGGTTTCCAGATCTTTCAGGCGTTTGATTGACTGACGAACAGTTTTCCAGTTAGTCAGCATGCCGCCCAACCAGCGATGGTTCACGAAGAACTGGTCGCAGCTGTTAGCAGCATCTTTCACAGCTTCGCTTGCAGCGCGCTTAGTACCAACGAACAGAATCTTACCTTTACGGGAAGAGATCTTGTTCAGCTCAGCCAGGGCTTCGTTGAACATTGGTACAGTTTTCTCAAGGTTGATGATGTGAACTTTGTTACGTGCGCCGAAGATGAAAGGCTTCATTTTCGGGTTCCAGTAACGGGTCTGGTGACCAAAGTGAACACCAGCCTTGAGCATGTCGCGCATGGAAACAGTTGCCATGTTTAAAACCTCTATATTGAAAGTTGGGGTTATGCCTCCACGTATCCCATATTACCGACCCCGAAGGGCACCCCGGAATATGTGCCGATACGTGTGTGTTGTTACACAAAGTGAGATTTGTCGCTTCCGTCCAGCTTGTGTATCTGAGATGGATCGGAAGTCCGGCGCGCTTTATACCACAAAACACGACCAGAAACCAACAGTTGTTGGCGGAGTGTGCTGTTAATGATTCTCAATTTGGCACGAGGTGTGCCTGACTGATACCATTGGCGACACTTAGACTAGTATTGTCGAAAAAATCGACACCGATGGACAGATTACATGGCTATCTCTATTAAGACACCTGAAGAAATTGAAAAGATGCGCGTCGCCGGTCGTCTGGCCGCGGAAGTGCTGGAAATGATCGAGCCGTTCGTGAAGCCGGGCGTCAGCACCGGTGAACTGGACCGCATCTGTAACGACTACATCGTGAACGAGCAGCACGCGGTATCTGCGTGCCTCGGCTACCACGGTTTCCCGAAATCCGTCTGCATTTCTATTAATGAAGTGGTTTGCCACGGCATTCCGGACAACGAAAAACTGCTCAAAGATGGCGACATCGTCAACATCGACGTGACGGTCATTAAAGATGACTACCACGGTGACACCTCTAAGATGTTCATCGTTGGCAAGCCAACCATTCTGGGCGAGCGTCTGTGTAAAGTGACGCAAGAGAGCCTGTACCTGGCGCTGAAAATGGTGAAACCGGGTATTCGCCTGCGTACCATTGGTGCCGCGATTCAGAAGTTCGTGGAAGCGGAAGGTTTCTCCGTCGTTCGCGAATACTGCGGTCACGGCATTGGCCGTGTGTTCCACGAAGAACCGCAGGTTCTGCACTATGATGCAGATGATGGCGGCGTAGTGTTGCAAAAAGGCATGACCTTCACCATCGAGCCGATGGTCAACGCCGGTGACTACCGCATCCGCACCATGAAAGATGGCTGGACGGTGAAAACCAAAGACAGAAGCTTGTCTGCGCAGTACGAGCATACTATTGTGGTAACAGACAACGGCTGCGAAATTATGACGTTGCGCAAGGATGACACTATCCCGGCGATACTGACGCACGATGAATGATAAAAAAGCCGGCAAATGCCGGCTTTTTTAATGGCTATAGCTTTTTCTTATGGGTGGCGCACGATGAGTAATCTTTTACCCGAACAGTATGCTAACACAGCACTTCCCACCCTCCCCGACCAACCCGATAACCCGGGTGTCTGGCCGGCGCACGAGCTGACCTGCGCGCATATTAAAGCCCATATGGATGTTTTCCATCGCTGGCTGGGTAGTGCGTTCGACGCAGGCGTGTCGGCCGAGCAACTCATTGAAGCGCGCACCGAATTTATCGACCAGTTGCTGCAGCGACTGTGGATCGATTACGGTTTTGGGCAAATTAGCGATGTTGCACTGGTTGCCGTTGGGGGCTATGGCCGCGGTGAGCTGCATCCACTTTCCGACATTGATTTACTGATCTTAAGTCGCAAAAAACTGCCGGACGAACAGGCGCAAAAAATTGGTGAACTGCTGACTCTGCTCTGGGATGTGAAGCTGGAAGTCGGCCATAGCGTACGCACTCTTGAAGAGTGCCTGCTGGAAGGGTTATCTGACCTGACCGTCGCCACCAACCTGATTGAAACCCGCCTGCTGATAGGCGACGTGGCGCTGTTCCTGGAGCTGCAAAAACACATTTTTAGTGACGGTTTCTGGCCGTCAGAAAAGTTCTTCGCTGCGAAGGTTGAGGAACAAAACCAGCGCCACCAGCGTTACCACGGCACCAGCTATAATCTGGAGCCTGATATCAAAAGCAGCCCCGGCGGTCTGCGCGATATCCACACCCTGCAGTGGGTAGCCCGTCGCCACTTCGGCGCGACCTCGCTGGATGAGATGGTGGGCTTTGGTTTTTTAACCGAAGCCGAGCGTAACGAATTAAATGAGTGTCTGCACCTGCTGTGGCGCATTCGCTTTGCCCTGCACCTGGAACTTAATCGCTACGATAACCGCTTGCTGTTTGACCGTCAGCTCAGCGTAGCTCAGCGTCTGAATTACCAGGGCGAAGGCAACGAGCCGGTTGAACACATGATGAAGGATTTCTTCCGTGTCACCCGCCGCGTTACCGAACTGAACCAGATGCTGTTGCAGCTATTCGATGAGGCAATCCTCGCCCTGACGGCGGATGAAAAGCCCCGCCCTATCGACGACGAATTCCAGCTGCGCGGCACGCTTATCGATCTGCGCGACGAAACGTTATTTATCCGCGAGCCGGAAGCGATCCTGCGCATGTTTTACACCATGGTGCGTAACAGCGCGATCACCGGGATCTACTCCACAACTCTGCGCCATCTGCGCCATGCACGCCGTCATTTGACACAGCCGCTGTGCTATATCCCGGAAGCGCGATCGCTATTTCTGAGTATGCTCCGCCACCCGGGTGCCGTCAGCCGCGGCTTACTGCCGATGCACCGCCACAGCGTGCTGTGGGCCTATATGCCGCAGTGGTCACACATTGTCGGGCAGATGCAGTTCGATCTGTTCCACGCCTACACGGTAGATGAACACACGATCCGCGTGATGCTCAAGCTGGAAAGTTTTGCCAGAGAAGAGACGCGATCCCGCCACCCGCTGTGTGTAGAATTGTGGCCGCGCCTTACCCATCCGGAATTGATCCTGATTGCCGCCCTGTTCCACGATATTGCCAAAGGTCGCGGCGGTGACCATTCGGTGCTGGGTGCCCAGGACGTGCTCAAATTTGCCGAACTGCACGGTCTGAACTCACGTGAAACGCAGCTGGTCGCCTGGCTGGTACGCCATCACCTGCTGATGTCGGTCACCGCGCAGCGTCGAGATATTCAGGATCCTGAAGTGATCAAGCAGTTCGCGGAAGAGGTGCAAACGGAAAACCGTCTGCGCTATCTGGTCTGCCTGACGGTGGCGGATATTTGTGCCACCAACGAGACGTTGTGGAACAGCTGGAAGCAAAGCCTGCTGCGCGAGCTGTACTTTGCCACCGAAAAACAGCTGCGTCGCGGAATGCAAAACACCCCGGACATGCGCGAGCGTGTACGCCACCACCAGTTGCAGGCCCTGGCGCTGCTGCGGATGGATAACATTGATGAAGAGGCACTGCATCAAATTTGGGCGCGCTGCCGTGCTAACTATTTTGTTCGCCACAGCCCAAATCAGCTTGCCTGGCATGCGCGGCATCTGCTGCAACATGATTTGTCGCAACCAATGATCCTCCTCAGTCCGCAAGCCACGCGCGGTGGTACGGAGATTTTCATCTGGAGCCCGGATCGACCTTATCTGTTTGCCGCAGTCTGCGCCGAACTGGACAGGCGTAATCTGAGCGTTCACGACGCGCAGATTTTCACTACCCGCGACGGCATGGCGATGGATACGTTCATTGTGCTGGAACCGGACGGCAGCCCGCTGTCATCGGACAGGCACGAAGGAATACGCTTCGGTCTGGAACAGGCCATCACCCAGCGCAGCTGGCAGCCTCCGCAGCCGCGTCGTCAGCCTGCAAAATTACGCCACTTTACCGTCGATACCGAGGTCAATTTCCTGCCGACCCACACCGACCGTAAATCGTTCCTGGAGCTGATCGCGCTCGACCAGCCAGGGCTACTCGCCCGTGTCGGCCAGGTTTTTGCCGATCTAGGAATTTCGCTTCACGGGGCCAGAATTACAACCATTGGCGAGCGAGTAGAAGATTTATTTATAATCGCCACTGCAGACCGGCGTGCCCTTAATAATGACCTGCAACTTGAAGTGCAACAACGGTTGACAGCAGCCCTCAATCCAAACGATAAAGGGTGACGTGTTTTTTAGTGAAATGGAAAGAGTAAACAATGCAGCAGTTACAGAACGTTATTGAGTCCGCTTTTGAGCGTCGCGCCGAGATCACCCCGGCCAATGTGGATACCGTTACCCGTGAAGCGGTAAACCAGGTCATTTCCCTGCTGGATTCCGGCGCATTGCGTGTGGCAGAAAAAATCGACGGTCAGTGGGTCACTCATCAATGGCTGAAGAAAGCCGTGCTGCTCTCTTTCCGTATCAACGATAACCAGGTTATCGACGGAGCAGAAAGCCGCTACTTCGATAAAGTGCCAATGAAATTCGCTGATTACGACGAAGCGCGTTTCCAGAAAGAAGGTTTCCGCGTGGTTCCGCCAGCGGCGGTTCGTCAGGGCGCATTCATCGCACGCAACACCGTGCTGATGCCATCCTACGTGAACATCGGTGCCTACGTTGACGAAGGCACCATGGTAGATACCTGGGCTACCGTTGGCTCCTGCGCGCAGATCGGTAAAAACGTTCACCTGTCTGGCGGCGTCGGTATCGGTGGTGTTCTGGAACCACTGCAGGCTAACCCAACCATTATCGAAGACAACTGCTTCATCGGCGCGCGCTCTGAAGTGGTTGAAGGTGTCATCGTTGAAGAAGGCTCCGTGATCTCCATGGGCGTTTACATCGGCCAGAGCACCCGCATTTATGACCGTGAAACCGGTGAAGTGCATTACGGTCGCGTTCCGGCGGGCTCCGTGGTGGTTTCCGGCAACCTGCCGTCAAAAGATGGCAAATACAGCCTGTACTGTGCGGTTATCGTGAAAAAAGTCGATGCGAAAACGCGTGGCAAAGTTGGCATCAACGAACTGCTGCGCACCATCGATTAATCGGGTATAACAAAAAGCGGGGGCAACCCCGCTTTTTTTATATCTGAGGGTGGCGAAAATAGATTTTTTCGTTAATTATTCAAAGGTTATGTTGAGATCAAGGGTACCGCTATGTACGATAATCTGAAAAGTCTGGGCATTACCAATCCTGATGAAATTGATCGTTACAGCCTCCGTCAGGAAGCCAATAACGATATTCTGAAAATCTATTTTCACAAGGACAAAGGAGAGTTTTTCGCCAAGAGCGTGAAGTTTAAATATCCACGCCAGCGTAAGACCGTCGTCGCTGACGGTGTAGGGCAAGGGTACAAAGAAGTTCAGGAAATCAGCCCTAACCTGCGCTATGTGATCGATGAACTCGATCAGATCTGCCAGCGCGACCGCACTGAAGTCGATCTCAAGCGTAAGATCCTCGACGATCTGCGTCACCTTGAAAGCGTTGTGACGAATAAGATCAGCGAGATTGAAGCGGATCTTGAGAAATTAACGCGGAATAAATAAGTCAGGTGCGGCCTGTTGCCCTCACTCCAGCCCTCTCCCACCGGGAGAGGGTGAAACTCTTATCTCTGCTCATCCAGCTGCAGCGCCACATACAGCAGCAGCCTGTCGTCAAAACACCCCAAATCCAGCCCTGTCAGCTCCGAAATCCGGTTAAGCCGATATTCCAGAGTATTACGATGAATAAACAGCGCTTTCGAGGTCGCCAGCGGCTGCACGTTATGACGAAACCACGCCTGTAGCGTCCGACGCAGCAACCCGTTGTTGTCCATGGCTTTCAGTCGCGCTAATGGTCGTGCCAGCTCATTGGCCTGCCAGCCCCCACGCAGGCTATCGAGCAGCACCGGCAGCATCAGATCCTGATAAAAATAACTGCGGCTTTCCGGCATCCGCTGTTTACCCACCATCATGGTGGTGCGAGCAGTACGCCAGGAACGGGCAATACTGCCCGGTCCGGTAAAGTAATTGCCGAGCGCAACGCGAAAACGCAGTTGACCATTTTCCTTCATCCGGGAGATCAGCAGCTCCACGCGACGACGATGATCGTCCGCATCCCAGCGACCAAATGCATTGAGCGCCGGTTTGAGCACCACCATTTCCGTCAGAGACACGATTGCCACCAGGTTATCGCGCTCCGGTGTCGCCAGCGCATTTTGCAGTTGCTGCAGTTCGGCCATCGCGCTGTCGACGCCAAGCTGGCCGCTATCGACCTCAATCACCGCCACCACGCGCGGCTGGTTCAGATCGATCCCCAGACGCTGCGCCCATTCGCTCAGTGCCGGCGTATGCTCTTCCGCCTGGATCAGGTTCATCACCAGCTCTTCACGCAGGCGGCTGTCCTGAGCGAGCAGGTGCATCAGGCGCGACTGCTCCAGCATCATCTCTGCCGTCATGCAGACCAGCTCGCCATATTTGCGCAAGGCTCCCGGCTCGCCTGTCAGGCCAATTACCCCCACAATTTCGCCTTCAATGCGCAGCGGCAAATTAATGCCCTGACGAACACCGTGCAGATGTTTCGCCACTGCATCGTCGATATCCACGACCCGCCCCTGGGAGAGCACCAGCAACGCACCTTCGTGCAATTCACCAATACGCTCACGATCGCCGCTACCAATAATGCGCCCGCGGGCATCCATTACGTTGATATTGGTATCAATGATTCGCATGGTGCGCGCCACAATATCCTGCGCCATTTTGGTATCAAGGTGCCAGCCAGCCATGTAACCCTCCTCTGAGCAGAGCTCAAGCATAGGGAAGTTCAGCGACGGCTGCATTGTGCGAATGCACAAAGAGAGAGGAAGATGTATGGAGTTGTGGTAAGAGTCACAGAAAAGAGAAAGCCCCTGCGTACAGGGGCTTTAGAGGATTACTGCATCAGCAGATAGAGAGAGGTATCACCACGCTGGATATTCAGCGCCAGCACGGAAGGCTTGCTGTCGAGAATTTTGCGCAGTTCAGCAATGTTTTTCACCGGCTGCTGGTTAGCACCCATGATGACATCACCTTTTTTCAGGCCGATACGGGCTGCCGGTGAATTCGCTTTCACGTTGTTCACCACCACACCTTTATCTGCACCTTTATTGCTCATCTCGGCACCTTCAATACCGCTGAAGATGGTGCTGGAATCCACCTGATTCTGGCTGCTCTGCTGCAACTCCAGGCTCACGTTAACCGGCTTACCGTCACGCAGCAGGCCAAGGGTCACTTTGCTGCCAATCGGCATAGAGCCCACTTCCGCACGCAGGGCGGCAAAGCTGCTGATCGGTTTACCGTTCAGAGAGGTGATCACATCCCCCGCTTTAATACCCGCTTTTGCCGCAGAGGAATTAGGCATCACCTGGCTGACGAATGCCCCACGCTGAGCATCAACTTTCATCGCCTTAGCCAGTTCGGAGTTCAGTTCCGTACCGAGGATACCCAGCTCACCGCGTTTCACCTGGCCATACTGCACCATCTGCGCGGTCAGGTTTTTCACCATATTACTTGGGATAGCAAAGCCGATACCGATGTTGCCACCGTCCGGTGCCAGGATCGCGGTGTTGATCCCGATCAGTTCACCGTTCAGGTTCACCAGCGCACCGCCGGAGTTACCGCGGTTGATCGCCGCATCCGTCTGGATGAAGTTTTCGTAGTTTTCCGCATTCAGACCGCTACGCCCCAGAGCGGAGACGATACCTGAGGTTACGGTTTCACCCAGACCGAACGGGTTACCGATCGCCACTGTGTAGTCACCCACACGCAGCGCGTCGGAGTCGGCAATTTTAATCGCCGTCAGGTTTTTCGGATCCTGAATCTGGATCAGCGCAATATCAGAGCGCGGATCTTTACCCACGACTTTTGCATCAAATTTACGGCCGTCGCTCAGCTGAACTTTGATGGTGCTGGCGTTATCAACCACGTGGTTGTTCGTCACCACGTAGCCTTTCGCCGCATCAATAATCACCCCTGAACCAAGCGCCATGAATTTCTGCTGCTGGCCGCCGCCCTGGCTGTCATCCCCTGCGCCACCGCCCTGACAGAACGGAGAGCTCTGGAAAGGAGAACCGTCCTGGCAGAACGGTGAGTTGTCACCGAAGAACTGCTGGAAGTTACGCGGCATACGCGGCGTGTTGACGGTCGTGCTACCCTCAACGTTGATACTCACCACCGATGGCATCACTTTTTCGAGCATCGGTGCCAGGCTTGGCATCTGCTGCGCGGTTGCTGCCGACGACGCGGTCTCGGCTGCAGTAGCAGTCAGAGGAGACAGCGCTAAACCTAAACTCAGAGCCAGTGCACTCATTGCTAATGTGGTTTTTTTCATGTTTCTCAATCTCGATTTACAGGTAACGCAAAATTGCTGTGTAACTCAGATTCGTTTTATACCGCTTAGTTCCGGCGATAAGTTTATGGAAAAGGTAAAAATTTATTGGCCGTCTTTACAAAACTCAGCGCTTATTCCACAGCCATGAGCTTGCGGTATTCATCCCAGGCATACAAATCTGTCATACCGCTGATATAGTCCTGGATAAGACGACAGCGATAATAATATTCCATCACTGGCCATTGGGGAGAATGGCGATCCAGCTTACCGATCGCTTCAACATACGCCAACCGATGACGGGTTGAGAGTTTCTGATAAAGCCGGGATTCGATGGGTATTCCACGCACCCGTTCTTTTTCCACCAGTTCACTGAACTCATCGACCGATAACTGAAGCAATGGGGAATAAATTTCCAGTAACCCACTGATTACCCGGTATCCCTGTAGCTCTAACTGTTCGACATCCGGATGGCTGAATACATGCCGCATTGCCACATGCTTATAAAGCTCAAGGAGTTGACTGAAACTGCTGTCATCTTCCAGCAGCGCGTGATTGAATTCCCCGCTGTAAATCAGCGGCAAATTATCAATAAAACGCGACGCAGCATATGGCACCAGTTTATTTAGTGTATTGACCCGCAAATACATAAAGAACTGATCTTCAGTGCTGCGGCTTAATGTATTTGATCGCGATTTCTCCCAGGCATTTTCGACAACCTGAGCAAACAGCGACCCTTTTTCATGCGTTCCCCAGGCAGTATAAAGATGCTGATAAAGCTCCTCGACGCTGAATATTCTTTTCTCAACGGCATCTTCCAGGTCAGCCACACAATAGGAAATATCGTCGGCGGCTTCCATAATCCACGTTAATGGAAAACGGCCGTTTGGCGTCAATGAGAGTTCTTTACGTAGCCGTTCAATATAGGCTTCTTCAGAAAGGTAATAGCCCGGCTTTTTCATCAAATAGCTGTGGGATGCGGGCGTCTCTCCCATCCACCAGGCGGGACGCGTATATTTCAGGATACAGCCGACCTGCGCCCAGGTCAGGTTCATACGCATCAGGGAATGGACCAGTCTGATCCCCTGCGCATTACCCTCGAAGTGACACAGATCCTGGCGCACTTTGCGACGCAGATCGTTCAGCCCCTCTTCGCCTTCGCGCAGGCGTAAATCGCGTACGATGCAGCGGTCATCGCTGAGAGGCTGGCTTACCGCATCTGAAGGGTAAAGTCGTTGTTTAAACCAGTCATTGATTGCCGCTTCACCAAAGTGACCAAAAGGCGGGTTGCCAATGTCATGCATCAGGCAGGCCATCTCAACGATACTCTCAAAGGGGCCTGTCAGTTCGTCCAGACCATAGGTTTCCAGCAAACGTTGTTCTTTGAGACGGCTCAAAATCTCTTTGGCAATGTAACGGCCAACCTGCTGCACTTCCATTGAGTGGGTTAAGCGCGTGCGCACTGCAGCGTTACGTTCAAGCGGAAATACCTGGGTCTTTTGCTGCAAACGACGGATGGCGGGCGAGTTAATGATCCGCCCGCGATCGCTTTCGAAGATACGCAGGATTTCATGCTCGCTCTTGTCGCCCTGCGGCGAACGGAAACGTCGGTGCCAGTTAATTTTGGTGCGAAAATCGATCTGCGCCATGTGCTCCCCCGCGTGAGAAATGCGCTTCCACTAAAGCCCATGATAGACTATGCATCTTAACAAGGCACATCGCGAGTAAATCTATGAAAATCGGCATTATTGGTGCAATGGAAGAAGAAGTTACGCTGCTGCGTGACAAAATTGAGAACCGTCAGACGCTCTCTCTGGGGGGTTGTGAGATCTACACCGGCCAACTGAACGGTGTTGACGTGGCTCTGCTGAAATCAGGCATCGGTAAAGTGGCTGCTGCACTGGGTGCAACCCTGTTGCTTGAGCGCTGCAAGCCAGACGTGATCGTTAACACCGGCTCTGCGGGCGGTCTGGCACCGTCGCTGAAAGTGGGTGATATCGTCGTCTCCGACGAAGCACGTTACCACGATGCTGACGTCACCGCGTTCGGTTATGAGTACGGCCAGCTCCCGGGATGCCCGGCAGGGTTTAAAGCTGACGATAAACTGATTGCGGCGGCAGAAACCTGCATTGCCGAGCTGAACCTCAACGCTGTACGTGGTCTGATTGTCAGCGGTGATGCCTTCATCAATGGTTCTGTTGGCCTGGCGAAAATCCGTCATAACTTCCCGCAGGCCGTTGCCGTTGAGATGGAAGCGACCGCGATCGCTCACGTTTGCCATAACTTCAACGTACCGTTTGTGGTGGTACGTGCCATCTCTGACGTAGCAGATCAGCAGTCTCACATCAGCTTCGACGAGTTCCTGACCGTTGCGGCAAAACAGTCCACCGTGATGGTGGAACGCCTGGTGCAGAAACTGGCACGTGGCTAAACATACCGTCAGGGCGCTGGCCGCCCTGCTTCTGCTTGCACCGGTATGGCTCTATGCTGTGCCGCGTGTGATTACACTCTCTCCCGCCAACACCGAACTGGCGTTTGCCGCCGGGATCACGCCAGTTGGCGTGAGTAGCTTTTCGGATTACCCCCCGCAAGCGGCAGGTATTGAACAGGTTGCATCCTGGCAAGGAATGAACCTTGAGCGCATCGTCGCACTTAAACCGGATCTGGTGCTGGCGTGGCGTGGTGGTAATGCCGAGCGACAGGTCAACCAGCTCACCTCGCTTGGGATCAACGTCATGTGGATTGATGCCGTGAGCATTGAACAAGTCGCTCAGGCGCTACGCTCTCTCGCCCCTTATAGCCCAACGCCCAAAAAAGCCGAGAGCGCGGCGAAACAGATGCTCAGTGACTATGCCGCGCTAAAATCGCGATACGACACCCCAGTTAAAAAGCGCATCTTCCTGCAGTTTGGTAGCCAGCCACTATTCACCACCGGGAAAGGCTCAATTCAGAACCAGGTGCTGGAAGTTTGCGGTGGTGAAAATATCTTTGCTGCCAGCCGGGTACCGTGGCCTCAGGTCAGCCGTGAACAGGTGCTGGCACGCCAGCCACAGGCCATTGTCGTGGTCGGAAATGCGAGCGAGATTCCTAAAATTGAACAATTCTGGCGAAGCCAGCTAAAAATTCCGGTGATCCCACTCAACAGTGACTGGTTTGAACGCGCCAGCCCGCGTATTATCCTCGCCGCAAAACAGCTCTGTGCCGCGCTGGCAGAGAGTCACTAACATAAGACCCCGTTCGAGGATTTAACGATGCTCGTGTATTGGCTGGATATTCTTGGCACAGCCGTTTTTGCTATCTCCGGTGTCCTGCTGGCCGGGAAACTACGCATGGATCCATTTGGCGTGCTGGTGCTTGGCGTGGTTACCGCCGTTGGTGGTGGGACTATCCGCGATATGGCGCTGGCAAATGGCCCCGTGTTTTGGGTAAAAGATCCCACCGATCTGGTGGTAGCGATGGTCACTTGCCTGTTAACCATCGTTCTGGTGCGTCAGCCCCGTAGATTACCAAAATGGATTCTTCCCGTGCTGGACGCCGTCGGTCTGGCCGTATTCGTAGGCATTGGGGTCAACAAAGCCTTCAATGCGGGAACGGGCCCAATGGTGGCAATCTGCATGGGGGTCTTAACCGGCGTCGGCGGCGGGATCATTCGCGATATTCTGGCGCGTGAAGTGCCGATGATTCTGCGTACTGAAATTTATGCAACGGCCTGCATAGTGGGCGGGATTGTTCACGCTACCGCGTACTACACCTTTGCCCTCCCGCTGGAAAATTCCGCGATGCTGGGGATGGTGGTCACGCTGGTGATACGTTTAGCGGCGATACGCTGGCATCTGAAGCTACCGACGTTTGCGCTGGATGATAACGGAAGGTAAAAGCAAAACGGTAACCGCCAGGTTACCGTTTTTTGGTCATCAGATGCTGAACGACGAACCGCATCCGCAGGTGCTGGTTGCGTTCGGGTTAGTCACAACAAAGCGTGAACCTTCCAGACCTTCAGTGTAATCCACCGAACCGCCTACCAGATATTGCAGGCTCATCGGGTCAACCACCAGTGCAACGCCCTGCTTCTCGATAGTCATATCACCATCGTTAACCTGGTCGTCAAAGGTAAAACCATACTGGAAGCCGCTGCAGCCGCCACCGGTAATATAGACACGCAGTTTCAGATCCGGATTGTCTTCATCGGCAATCAGGGTTTTCACTTTGTTGGCTGCTGCTTCGGTAAATTCCAGCGGCAGCGCTACGTCATCACTCATCTTATGCTCCCATGAATACTGCTATTGGGCAAAATTCACCCAATTCTTTATGTCATTATCTAATACCCTGGTATTTCATTCAAGTATTCTGCGTGGCCGCCCGTTCAGCCTCTTGTTTTGCCAGGGTACGTGCAAGGATGGTGGAGTATAGCGGTTTTCCACCCAGGAATTGGGCTAATAGTGTCGCGCCGAGGCAGGTAATGATCATTGGCAAAATGAGCTGGTAATTATCCGTCATTTCCAGCACCAGTACGATGCCAGTCAACGGTGCTCGCAAGGATGCGGCCAGCAGCGCGCCCATTCCGGCCACCGCAAACGTCCCGGCGTCCAGATGATAAGCCGGGAAACCCACTTCAGCCGCCATCCCAAACGCGGTCCCCAGCAGCGTGCCCAATGCCAGCATTGGCGCGAAAATCCCGCCGGGTGCTCCGGAGGAGAAACACAACACCGTTGTGATGACGCGTGAAATAAACATAAACAGCAGCAGACCCACGCTGAAATTGCCCGCCGCCGCGATGGGAATCAGCCCGAAGCCACCGCCAGCGGCATTGGGCTCAATAAAACCGAGTAGACCACACATCCCACCCAGCAGGCCGCCCATCAGCACCCATTTGGTGGTATTTCCGCCGTGAATGCGCTGGAACATATCCTGAGCACGCAAGATAAAGGTGTTAAATAGCGGGCCAACCACGCCAAAAATCATACCGAGGATCAGGTAAAGCCACAGAGTATTCACCGGGGCATTGGTGAGTTTGCCGACCTCAATCACCGCGCCTTCGCCATTAAAGATGCGAAAGACAATGCTCGACATAATGACGCCGGTAAACACCGCTTTGATAGAAATCAGGTTGTAGCGAAACTGCGTGCGCATCTCTTCGATGATAAACAGGATCCCCGCCAGCGGCGCGTTAAACGCCGCCGAAAGTCCCGCCGCCGCGCCCGTGGCCAGCAGGGTATGGCGTGCTTCGGCGCTACGCATCCGAAACAGATCGCCCACCATGCGCCCGACGTTCCCGCCCAGTTGTACGGTTGGACCTTCTCGCCCCAGAACCATGCCCGCTCCGAGCGTTCCCATACCGCCGATAAATTTTACCGGGATGACGCGCCACCAGCGCACCGGGCGTAACTCCTCCAGCGCACCTTCAATTTCCGGGATCCCTGAACCCCCAGCTTCCGGCGCAAACTTGCGCACCAGAAAGTATCCCACCATGGCAAACAGCGCCGACAGTCCGAACGCCCATACCCAAACCAGCCACCGACTATCGGCGAAACCAGCTACAGTGCCGACTCGCCAGTTCAGTACCGCATTGACCGCTTTTTCGAATAGTACACCCACCAGCCCGGCGACTGTACCGACCACGGCGGCAGCCAGCAGAATAGCCAGCGGGGTTTTATCGCGATTGAGCAAACGCCGAATACTGATACGGTGCTGTATGCGTCTGAACTGTTGTTCTTCAAAAGTGGGGATGTTTGCTTTCATTACCATTTCTTATCGTCATACAAATAGCCCCGGGGATTCTACCAGACTGCGTCATGTCATCCCGTGAAAAATACTTAACAATTGTTCAGGGAAGAAAGAGGCAAAAATTTCATTACCTTCCGCGGATCACTTAGAATAGTGTGCTTAATCATTTTATACGAACCAGGAACGACGCCATGAGCAAGTCTGAAAACCTCTACAGTGCAGCCCGCGAGCTTATTCCGGGTGGCGTGAACTCACCTGTACGCGCCTTTACCGGCGTAGGCGGCACGCCGCTGTTTATCGAACGTGCTGACGGCGCGTACCTGTTTGATGTCGATGGCAAAGCCTATATTGATTATGTCGGTTCCTGGGGACCGATGGTACTTGGGCATAACCACCCTGCTATTCGTAACGCGGTGATTGAAGCAGCTCAGCGTGGTCTGAGCTTCGGCGCGCCAACCGAGATGGAAGTGAAAATGGCAGAGCTGGTGACTGAACTGGTGCCCACCATGGACATGGTGCGCATGGTGAACTCCGGTACCGAAGCCACCATGAGCGCCATCCGTCTGGCGCGTGGTTTTACTGGCCGCGACAAAATCATCAAGTTTGAAGGCTGCTACCACGGCCACGCGGACTGCCTGCTGGTGAAAGCGGGCTCCGGCGCGCTGACCCTGGGCCAGCCAAACTCTCCGGGTGTACCGGCTGATTTCGCAAAGCACACGCTGACCTGCACCTATAACGATCTGGATACCGTTCGCGCAGCGTTCGAGCAATATCCACAGGAGATCGCCTGCATTATCGTTGAACCCGTTGCGGGCAACATGAACTGCATCCCACCGCAGCCTGATTTCCTGCCGGGTCTGCGCGCACTGTGTGATGAATTCGGCGCGCTGCTGATCATTGACGAAGTGATGACCGGCTTCCGCGTGGCGCTGGCGGGTGCCCAGTCTTATTATGGCGTTGAGCCTGATCTGACCTGCCTCGGCAAAATCATCGGCGGCGGCATGCCAGTCGGTGCATTCGGTGGTCGTAAGGATGTGATGGAAGCCCTGGCACCAACAGGCCCGGTTTACCAGGCGGGTACGCTCTCCGGTAACCCGATCGCGATGGCTGCGGGCTTAGCCTGCCTGACCGAAGTGGCTCAGCCAGGTATTCATGAAACTCTGACTGACCTGACCACTCAGCTGGCAAACGGTCTGCTGGAAGCCGCTGCAGAAGTGGGGATCCCTCTGGTGGTGAACCACGTAGGTGGGATGTTCGGGATTTTCTTCACCGATGCGAAAACCGTCACCTGCTATCAGGATGTGGTGAAATGTGACGTCGAGCGCTTCAAGCGCTTCTTCCACCTGATGCTGGAAGAAGGGGTATACCTGGCTCCGTCAGCGTTCGAAGCTGGCTTTATGTCCGTGGCGCACAGCGAAGACGATATCAATAAGACCATCGACGCGGCGCGTAAGGTGTTCGCGAAGTTGTAAGGGCATTGCCGGGTGGCGCTAACGCTTACCCGGCTTACCTGCTCTGCTTTCTTAACAGATAAATAAAGTACGGCGCGCCAATAAAGGTCGACAGCAGACCCGCCGGGATCTGATACGGGAACAACACCATTCTTCCGCACCAGTCCGCAAACACCAGCATTATCCCGCCCGTCAGGGCCGACATAACAATATGCGGCATGGTCCGACGAAAACCCATCATTCTGGCGATGTGCGGCGCCATCAACCCCACAAAACTTAGCGGTCCTATCGTCATGGTGGCCGTCGCCGTCAGACACGCAGCCAGCAGAAGAAGCGCCACGCGCGTTGGTGTTAGCGCTAACCCGACCGCACGTGCGGTTTCACCACCCAGCGGCAGGATGGTCATCCAGCGACGACACAGCGGCACAACCGCCAGTAACACGATCATCACGATCCCGGTATGAACAACCTGGCTGCCGGTAGCACTGTACGTTGAGCCGGAAATCCAGGTCAGGATCTTCGCCATACGCGGATCGCCACTCGCCTGAAGCAGCATCAGCAACATGGTAAATGCCGTACTGAGCGCCATCCCGGCCAGCAGCATTCGGTGCGGGGAAAAACCACCGCGACCAGAGGCAATCAGGATGATTAACAGCGTCACCGCCGCACCAATACTCCCGGCAGGCATTAACCAGCCGAAGGCATTTCCCGGCACGAAGAACAGCATCAGCACCACACCAAATGCCGCGCCAGAACTAATCCCCAGCACTTCCGGGCTGGCCATCGGATTGCCGGTCAGGCGCTGGATAATACAACCCGCGACAGCCAACATGACACCGGCAATTAACGCAGAAAGAACACGCGGCCAGCGCCACTGCAGCAGTTCATGGAATAAATCGCCCGTCGCCCAGTGCCAGCCCGCCGCATCCCGCCCAAAAGCGAATGCGGCAAATGAGGCAATAATCAGCAACACCAGACCGGCAAGGCTAAACCACAGTACTGACTGACGTTCAGCATGAACCTTATCGCCGACATCCATCGCCGGTGCGCTAATACTGCGCAGACGCGGGAGCAGCCACAGCAGCAGCGGCGCACCAATAAGCGCGGTCACCGATCCCGTTGACACTTCCCTCCAGACTTGCGCCAGCCAGAGAATGATCTGATCGGAAAGCCAGAGGATCAGCGCGCCAATTAGCGGCGCCAGCATCAGACGCGCCAGAAGACGCCGTGCACCGAGCATTTTCGCCAGCAGGGGAGCAAAGAGGCCAATAAACCCGATGATGCCAACGGCGTTTACCAGCAAAGCGCTTAATACAATCGCCAGCGTCAGCGCTGCAAGACGAGCCAGCGACAGCGCCAGCCCCAGGTTACGCGCCACACCATCATCCAGCCCCATTAACGTTAACGGACGCAGGAGCAGCAGGGTCAGCAGTACACCGCCAATTAGCTGCGGCCACAGACGCTCAACACCGCTCCAGTCAGTCTGGGTAAGGGTTCCGGTACTCCACAGGAACATGCTTTGCAGTTGATCGTGATGGAACAGCACCAGCAGTTGATTAATCGCGCCACAATAGAGACTGACCACCAGCCCGGCCAGGATTAGTGTCACGGGGGACAGGCGTTTACCCCAGGCCACGCCAAAGACCAGAGCCCCCACCACACATGCCCCCACGAGAGCTGCAAACTGTGTGGTTAACGCGCCGGGCAGCGCCCACAGCGTGGTAATGGTGATCCCAAGCTGCGCACCTGTTGCAACACCCAGCGTTGTCGGCTCTGCCAGAGGGTTACGCAGTACCTGCTGGAACAACACCCCCACCAGGCCTAACCCGGCCCCGACCAGCAGCGAAATCGCCAGACGTGGTAGCAGGCTGTAGTGGAACACCATCTGCCGAATGTTGTCGATATCCGGGGCTGTCAGCGCGGCGCCCCACTGCCCGCGCGGCAATGCCGTCGACAAGTTGAACCAGGTTAAGACCAGCGCAGCAAGGAAGAGTAAGGACAACAGCAGTGCCGGGAAGCGTGCAATACGCGTACTCATGCTTTACCTCCCAGCGCATTATCCAGCACGCGGGCAAAATGCATAGCCGACAGCGTCGCGCCGTAGAACCATACCGCTGGCACGCGCTGGAAGCGCTGCTCACGCACAAACGGCATCGCCTGCCAGAGCGGAGTGGCCATCAGCGTTTGCATATCCCGTTCATTGCCATGGTCGAAACACAGCACGTCGACATCACGAAATGCCGCCAGGCGGTCAATACCCACTGTCGTACTGCCCCAGAAGTTCATCTCACCTTCCCAGGCATTGCGAATACCAACACTGTCGAGCACGTCCTGGAACAGACAGTTTTTGCCGAAGACCAGCATATGGCGGGCATCCAGTAACGTCATCATCAACAGCGGACGATCGCCCCGGTGGGTAAAGCGCGGTTTCAGGGAGTCAATCAGGGCGTCGAATTCGTCGAGATGCTTTTTGGCCTCCGCCTCTCGGTTGAGGAGATGCGCCATCTCGTTAATTGAGTGTTTCGCCATGGTCAGCGGTTTTTTACCGTCACTGAAGGAGAAACCTCGACCAGGCGCAATGCGGGACATGGTCTCTTCTGACGGACCGTACCCCGCTGACCAGAACAGGAATGACGGTTTCATCTGAGTGAGCAGCTCAAGGTTTGGCTCAGTACGCAGGCCGACGTCGATCACCGAGTCCGGCAGCTTCGGCTCGTTCACCCAGAGGTTATAGTTGGGAATGTCCGCTACGCCATAAGGCGTGACGCCGAGCGCCATCATCAACTCGACTGGCAACCACTCCAGTGCCACGATACGGTGCGGATCGACAGCGGCGGCATGCGCCGTATTCATTTTTAATAACAACGGTGATAGCGCCATTGCCGTCAGCAGGCGACGGCGGCTCAGTAGCATTGAATCCAGCATCAGTATACAAAGCTCACCGGTGCAGCCCCGGCCGGGTGAGGCAGAATACCCATTGGAATTCCGTAAATGTGTTCCAGCGTTTCGCTGCGCATCAGTTCGGATGGTGTGCCCTGCGCAATCATTTCCCCGCCACGCAGCGCGACGAGGTAGTCACAATAACGCGCGGCCATGTTGATATCGTGCAGGACCGCAATCACCGTCAACCCACGCTGCTGGCTTAAGCGATGCACCAGCGCCAGAACGTCAACCTGATGGGCAATATCCAGCGCAGAAGTGGGTTCATCCAGCAGCAGGCAACGGCTGTCCTGCGCCACCAGCATCGCAATCCACGCGCGCTGACGTTCGCCTCCGGACAGGCTATCCACCAGACGGTGTGCCAGTGGTTTTAATCCCACCAGCGAAATCGCCTCTTCCACTTTTTCTCTGTCGGCGACACCGAAACGCCCAAGCGCCCCGTGCCACGGATAACGCCCAATCGCTACCAGTTCACGCACCGTCATCCCCTCCGCCTGCGGCAGCTGCTGGGGCAAATACGCGACTTTGCGGGCAAAGGCTTTACTGCTCCAGCTCTCCAGCGGTTGGTCATCCAGCAGAATATCGCCTTCCGAAGGCGGCTGATGGCGGCCCAGCATCTTAAGCAAAGTCGATTTACCGGAACCGTTGTGACCAATCAGGCCAGTGACTTTACCGGCAGGGAATGTCAAAGAGAGCGGATGCAGCAAGGTGCGCCCGGGTACGCGAAAGGAGAGATTGCTGAGCGTAAAAGTGGTGTCGGATTGCGTTTTATTATCCTGCATGTCAGCCAACTTAAATAAAAAGGGCACGGCGAACCGTGCCCAAAGAGAGATTAGAAGCGGAAGGTCGCCGTGGCCACAACCTGACGTTCAGCACCCCAGAAGCAACCGTAGGTGTTGAAGCAGCTGGCAACATATTCACGATCGAACAGGTTGTTCACATGAAGCGCGACGTTTGAGCCTGCCATCCCCACACGCGCCAGATCATATCTGACAAGTGCATCAACTACGGTGTAGCTGCCTACCGTGAAGGTGTTCGCCGCATCGCCTTTGCTGGAGCCGGTGTAACGAACACCGGTACCCAGCGTCAGGCCAGACAGCGCACCGTCATACAGCGTGTAGTCACCCCACAGCGATGCCATGTGTTTTGGCACCTGCGCTGGTGTGTTGCCTTTGTAGTTGGTGTCCGTGGTGTATTCCGCATCGGTATAGGTATAAGAACCTACAACGTTAACGCTCGCAGACAATGCCGCTTTCGCTTCCAGCTCTACGCCACGGGAACGGATCTCACCACCTTCAACGGAGAATATAGAACCCGCTGGGTCAGCCATCAGGTTGTTGGTTTTAGTCAGCTGGTATACCGCACCGGTAATTACGATCGGACGATCGTTCGGCACGTATTTCACGCCCGCTTCGTACTGTTTGCCTTTAGACGGCGAGAATGGTTTGCCCTGGGCATCTGCCTGTGAAGATGGTTCAAACGATTCACTGTAGCTAAAGTACGGGGTTACGCCGTTATCAAACAGATAGTTAACGCCACCGCGCCAGGTGAACTGGGTATCATCACGTTTGGAAGTGGTATTAGATACGCGGTTGTAGGACTCTTGATCGGCCCAGTCATAACGGCCGCCAAGGGTTACCAGCACTTTATCCCACTGCGCCTGATCCTGAACGTACAGACCTGTCTGTTTCTGGCGGTTGAGAATTTGATAAGGACCAGAGGTTGCAGGATCTTTCGAGCCGAAATCAAAATCGCTGTTCACCGGATGGTAGAGATCCAGCAGCGGTACAGAATCGTCATAACCAAACCAGGAGTTGATGTCATTACGCATACGCATAAAGTCAACGCCGGTCAGCAGAATGTGGTCCACCTCACCGGTAGAGAATTTGCTCTGCAGTTGAGTATCAACGGTGAAGTTCTGCAGTTTTTCATGATCGACAACGTATTTACGCGCCAGGTAATGGCCTTTGTCAGCAGGTGCTAACGCTGCACACTGCTTGTTGCCGACATTCGCCGGGTCGGAACAAACGCCATAGCCGTAAACGCTATTTTGCGAGGTTTTATTCTCGGCAAAACGCAGGTTCTGACGCACGGTAAAGGTATCGTTGAATTCGTGATCGAAGCTATATCCCACCATTTTCTGGTTACGGGAATAGGTGTTGTTCTTCGCACCTTCGTTGAAGTCAGTCGGCAGACGATCGCCGTTTGGTAGCGGATCAACCGTTCCCTCTTTTGGCAGCCAGCCGTAATAGCCCGTTTCAGGCTCGTTCTGGAAATAGGAGAGGAACGTGAAGGTGGTTTTATCATCCGGACGCCAGGAGAACGATGGCGCGATAGCATAACGCTGTTCTTCCGCACGTTCCTGCTGGGCATTATTAGAACGCGCCACGCCGGTTAAACGGTAGGAATAAACGCCGTCGTCGTCGAGCGCATCGCTAAAATCAAAGCCAGTCTGGAACAGGCTGTCAGTACCTACTTTGAACTGGATCTCTTTCAGCGGCTCAGTCGTTGGACGCTTACTCACCATATTCAGCAAGCCACCAGGGCTGCTTTTTCCGTACAGAACAGAAACCGGGCCACGCATAATTTCAGCGCGTTCCAGCATATAAGGGTCAATCACCGCGTCGTTATAGAAGTTGCCCTGCATCTTCATACCGTCGAGGTAGTTATTCTGGCTCTGACCATCGGCCGCGAAACCGCGAATGACCAGGTAGTCATAGGTATTAGATGCACCACGCGTGCCGACCGCAACGCCCGGGGTATAACTCAGCGCTTCTTTAACAGAGCGTGGTTGATGCAATGCCATCTCTTCGGCAGTCACTACCGAAATGGACTGTGGAACCTTTTGAATCGGGGTATCCGTTTTCGTTCCGGTCGCAGATTGCCTTGCAGCGATAGTCGCAGCAGGCCCCCAGGCACTTTCCTGTGCAGCCGGAGCGGCAGTAACAGTGATGGTTTCTTCTTTTTTCGGTGTTTCGGCAGCATGTGCATAAGCAGACATGCCAGCAACCGCGGTGGCGACGACAACTGCGATTTTATGCAGCGACGTTTTGCCTGGCTGAGCAGTATTGGAAAGCGCCATGTTTAATCTCTGATGGAAAAGTGAATGATAACGTAAACGAGAATTATTATTATGAGCGCCAGAATAATATGCGAAACACTGACTGCATAGCAAGCAATAAGCGGCCCTACAAGATTTAAGGGTTTAAGAATTAAACAAGAGAAAACGAAGGGTTAATCTGAATTAAATTTGCAGTTAAGGAAATGAGACGGGCTGGTGAAAAAACATCCCCTTCCGAAGAAGGGGATATTGAGGAGTTAGTTACCGCCGAACATATCTTTAATCCAGCCTGCGACACCGTCGCTGTCTTTCTTCTCATTCTGCTGCTGCGGCTGTTGTTGCTGCGGCTGCTGTGGCTGAGAAGACGAATCAAACGGATTGCCCGATGGTTGTTCTGGCTGACTTTGCTGACACAGCGCGTCCGGGTTGGTCGTCCAGACCGGCAAGGTACGCATCCCGCCGCCACAGACAAAGTTACCGGAACCATCCACGCCCATATCAACAATGTCTTCCGGCGCGACCAGATTCAGCGGCACAGGGGACTGATTCGCCAGATAACGCTGGTAAATCGACATTGCCCCGCTTGCGCCGTACAGTTTGGTCGGCTGGTTGTTGTCGCGACCTACCCAGGTGATCACCACTTCACGGCCGTCGATACCGGCAAACCAGGTATCGACGTTGTTGTTGGTGGTCCCGGTTTTACCCGCCAGATGCAGACCCGGATACTTCGCTCCCAGTTGACGCCCGGTACCACGCTGCACAACCTGTTGCATCGTCCACAGCGTCATATAGGCGGCCTGAGCGGGCACCGCACGTTCAGCTTGCGGGAAGCTCTGATACAGCACAGAGCCATCTTCAGCTATCACTGAGCGCAGCGCAGACAGCTGTGCCCGGTTCCCGCCGCTGGCAATGGTCTGGAACGCCTGTGCGACTTCGATTGGCGTCAGGTTAAGCGCGCCCAGAATCATCGCCGGTACCGGATTCAGCTGATCTTTCGAAATACCCAGTTTCTGCCAGGTATCAACAATCGCTGGCAGGCCCAGTGACATCCCCAGATTAACCGTTGGTACGTTCATGGAGCGGGTTAACGCATCCACCAGCATCACCTGGCCGCTGAACTGTTTATCATCGTTCTGCGGTGACCATACCTGGCCGTTAGGCTGACGCAGGGAAATTGGCGCATCTGCAATCCAGGTATTCAGGCGATACTGGTTTGGCTGGCTCAGCGCAGTGAGATAGGTCGCTGGTTTTGCCAGAGAACCAATCGAACGACGCGCCTGCATAGCGCGGTTGTAGCCCGCAAACTGTGGCTCAGCCCCGCCCACCATCGCGCGAACTTCACCGGTGTTACGGTCAACCACCACCATCGCGGTTTCAAGATCGGAGAGCTTACGCTGTTTCTTCAGCGCCGGAATGCCTTCCACTGCCGCTTTTTCCGCGGCATCCTGCGCTACGGAGTCAAAGGTAGTGAAGATCTTCACGCCGGAGAGATCTTTAACCTTATCACCGAGCTTACTTTGCAGCTCCTGACGCACCAGTTGCATAAACGCAGGCTGAGGCGAAATCACGCCACCGCGCGGCTGCACGCCGAGTGGGCGAGCGCTCAGCATCTCGTACAACTCCTGATCGATCACCTGCTGTTGTTGCAGCAAACGCAGCACCAGGTTACGACGTTCAAGCGCCAGTTTTGGGTTACGCCACGGGTTATAAATGGACGCCCCTTTCACCATGCCGACCAGCAGCGCCTGCTGGTCAAGGCTCAACTCTTCAACCGGGCGACCAAAGTAGTACAGACTTGCCAGCGGGAAACCACGGATTTCATTATCACCGCTTTGACCGAGGTACACTTCGTTCATGTACAGCTCAAGGATACGATCCTTGCTGTAACGCGCGTCCATCAGCACGGCCATGTACGCTTCGTTGGCTTTACGCCAGTAAGAACGTTCGCTGGAGAGGAACAGGTTCTTCACCAGCTGCTGGGTGAGCGTACTCGCCCCCTGCACCGTGCGCCCTGCAGTCAGGTTCGCCAGTACTGCACGCCCGATGGAGTAGAGGCTGATACCGTCGTGCTCGTAGAAGTGACGGTCTTCGGTTGCCAGCAGCGTATCCACCAGCAGATCCGGGAAGCCATTACGCGCCACAAACAGACGCTGTTCACCGTTTGCCGATGAGAGCATGGTGATCAGGCGAGGATCAAGGCGGAAGAAACCGAACTGGCGGTTGTTATCCATGTTCTCGATAGTGTCCAGACGATCGCCGTCAAAGGTCAGACGCGCCCGCACCTGTCCCTCTTTGCTGTCCGGGAAATCAAACGGACGGCGGATCATCTCGATGCTGTTCGCCTGCACGGTGAATTCACCCGGGCGCGTCATCTTAGACACCTGACGATACTGGGTAGCTTCCAGCAGTTTCACCATCTCGTTCTTACTGATGGACATATCTGGCTCAAGGTTAACCATGCGGCCATATACTGCCGCAGGCAACTGCCAGACTTTACCGTCGATACGGCTGCGGATCTTCTGATCCAGATAGACGCCGTAAATCGCCATCAGCACAACAAAAACAATAAACAGCTTCAGCAGCAGCCAGAACCAGCCGCGTCTACCCCGAGGCTTACGCCCTTTGCCTTTCCCTTTACGCGGCATCGGTTCTTCATCCTCATAATCATCTTCATAGTCATCGTCATAGTCCTCATCTCTGAGGCGACGACGGCTTACCTTTTCTTTCGCCGGACGCGTTGGTTTTCCCTTACGTCCTATTGGCTCGCGGTCATTCCCCGCCATGCTTTTTCTCCGCAACTTTCAGGCGCAAAGGCCCGATTCTCTTTTCTTCCACATCACCGTGAAAGAAGAAATCTCTCAATTAAGAATATTTCTTCGTACGCCGTGTCGGCGCGGTATTCGCCGGATCGTCCGGCCAAACGTGTTTGGGATATCGACCCTTCATCTCTTTTTGCACTTCCCGGTAGCTGCCCGCCCAGAACGCCCCCAGATCGCGGGTGATTTGTAGCGGACGATGAGCAGGCGACAACAGTTCAAGCACCACCGGCACACGCCCTTCAGCGATGGATGGCGTGGTCGCCTCACCAAACATCTCCTGCATGCGTACCGCCAGCGCCGGAGGATTATCCTCGTGATAACGAATGGCAATCCGGCTTCCGGTCGGCACAGTGTAATGCCCTGGCAGTTCACTATCCAGACGTTGACGTAATGACCAGTCCAGTAAATTCTGTAACGCGACCTTAACATCAAGGGCTTTTAGTGCCCGCAGCGAGTGTACACCGCTCATTTGCGGCAGCAGCCAGCTCTCCAGCGAGGCAAGCAGCGTCTCATCATCCACCGCAGGCCAGGCATATTCTGGCAGCCAGCGCGCGGCACAGTGCAGACGAATACGGTATTGCTCCGCCTCGGGCGTCCAGTTCAGTACGTTCAACCCTTTTTCCCGAATGCCGTTCAGCATCGCCTGATGCATCTCTTCTTCTGACGGCTTCGCCAGCGGCTTCGTACCAAGGGTCAATTTGCCAATCTGGCTACGCCGAAACGCCTTCAGGGTGCCCTGGGTGTCATCCCATTCGACGATATCAGATTGCTGAAGCAGTTGCGGACAGGCACGCGTCAGGGCCTCAATATCGACAGCTATCGCCTGTAATATCCGTGCATCCGGCGACTGGCTGCCCTGCAACAGGAGCGGTGCGATCAGCCACTCATGGCGCGTCAGAGCATCGTCGCTGTCCAGCATCGCGCCCATGCCATTTGCCAGCTGATATCGACCGTCCAGCCCGCGTCGGCGCGCAATTCGGTCCGGAAATGCTTGTGCCAGTAACAGCGCGATAATATCAGTGTCTGGCGAGCCACCACGGCTGTTTAGCCGTTTGCTGAGCTGCTGCGCCCGTTGCTGCCAGTTCCCCTGATTGCGTGAAAATGCCTGCGCCAGATCGCTGCTGCCACCACGCGGCGGCTCCTCAAGAATAGCGGCCAGTTTCGCCGCCGTGGCAATTTCATCTTCCCCTTGCGCGGCAACCAGCATTGCGGCCAGACGCGGATCGTTGCCCAGAGCAGCCATTTTCTGGCCGCGCGTCGTCAGACGCTCGCCTTCAAGCGCGCCAAGCTGGGCCAGCAGTGTACGTGCTGCGGTAAGGTTTACGACAGGAGGCGGATTAAGCCAGGCCAGTTGTCCCGGATCCGGACAGCCCCATTGCAGCAGATCCATCACCAGACCTGATAAATCACTTTGTAAAATTTCCGGGGGACTTTGTTGTGCCGCGCGTTCAGCCTGCTCTGCACTGGTCAAATGCAGGCAGATACCCGCCTCAAGACGTCCTGCACGGCCTGCGCGCTGTACCATCGACGCCTGGCTTATACGTTGCGTCAGGAGTTTCGTCAGCCCGGTACGCGGGTCAAAGCTTGCCACTCTCTCCTGCGCGCTATCCACCACCAGGCGAATACCTTCGATGGTCAAACTGGTTTCCGCAATATTGGTTGCCAGTACCACTTTGCGCTGCCCCGCAGGCGCCGGGAGAATCGCTTTACGCTGGTCGGCCAGCGACAGCGCACCGTAAAGCGGACACAACTGTACATCGCTGCTGACACGGGAGGCCAGGTGCTCCTGCACACGCTGTATTTCGCCCACACCAGGTAAAAACAGCAGCAGCGAACCGGGTTCCTGACGCAGCAGTTCTGCGGTTGCGATGGCGACCACTTCATCAAAACGCTGATGGGCAGGTAGCGGTTGATAACGGCGCTCAACGGGGAACGCTCGCCCTTGCGAGGCTATCACCGGTGCATCAGGCAGTGTCTGCTGCAGCCGTTCGTTATCCAGCGTCGCCGACATGATGAGCAGCCGAAGGTCGTCACGCAGACCCTGTTGAACATCCAGTAATAGCGCGAGAGCCAGATCCGCCTGCAGACTGCGTTCGTGGAATTCATCCAGAATCACCAGCCCGACGCCGGTCAGTTCAGGATCGTTTTGCAGCATGCGGGTGAGTATTCCCTCGGTCACTACTTCAAGCCGTGTGGTCGGGCCGATGCAGGTTTCAGCGCGCATACGGTAGCCCACCGTCTCGCCCGGTTTTTCGTTAAGCAATTCCGCCAGGCGTTGTGCCACATTGCGCGCGGCCAGCCTGCGCGGCTCCAGCAGGATAATTTTCCCGCTGATATTCCCGTCTTTCAGGATCTGCAGTGGCAGCCAGGTGGATTTACCGGCCCCTGTCGGGGCATTCAGCAAAACCTGCGGGGCATGTTGTAAGGCAGCGAGAAGCTCGGGAAGGACGACGGCGACCGGCAATGAGGACACTAACAGCTCCAGAGGGTTAACATTAGTCGGCGTACATTGTAGCATCGGCGCATATCATTACCGAGTCCCCCGTATGTCTGAGTCGAAACGGCTGTTTTTTGCCATTGAATTACCCGCCCCAATACAGCGGCAAATTGTTCGCTGGCGCGCTGAGCACTTCCCGCCGGAAGCGGGTCGCCCTGTTGCCGCGGCTAACTTGCACCTGACGCTGGCCTTTTTGGGTGATGTGAGCTCCGATAAACAGCGGGCCCTGGCATCAATGGCCGGACGGATCTCTCAACCGGGATTTACGCTACACCTTGATGATGCCGGGCAGTGGTTGCGCTCGCGGGTAGTCTGGCTGGGTACGCGCCAGCCGCCTCGTGGAATATTACAGCTTGCAAATATGCTGCGCGCCCAGGCGGCACGCAGCGGCTGTTACCAGAGCCCGCAGCCATTTCATCCGCATATCACGTTGCTGCGCGATGCAGGTCAGGCCGTTGCCATCCCACCACCAGGTTTTCACTGGGCCTTTCCGGTTAATGAATTCGCACTTTATGAATCCGTCTTTGCACAAGGACGCACCCGCTACACGCCGCTACAGCGCTGGACGCTGGGCAACACCGTTAAGGACGCCTGATGAAGTTTAGCCCTCCCCTGCAGCACGCCACACTGATTCAACGCTACAAACGCTTCCTCGCAGACGTAGTCACGCCTGAAGGAATACAGCTCACCCTGCACTGTCCCAATACCGGTGCCATGACGGGGTGTGCGACAGCGGGTGACCGGGTTTGGTATTCCACATCAGAAAATACTAAACGCAAATATGCCCATACCTGGGAAATGACCGAAACACAAAACGGGGCATTTATTTGTGTTAACACACTGCGTGCCAATCAACTGGTTAAAGAAGCGCTAATGAATAATGCCCTTCCCGAACTGGTGGGTTATGACACGCATAAAAGTGAAGTGAAATATGGCGATGAAGGCAGCAGAATTGACTTCATGTTACAGGCGCAAGACAGGCCTGAGTGCTATATTGAAGTGAAATCAGTGACGTTAGCGGAACAGGAAAATGGCTACTTCCCGGATGCGGTAACGCTACGCGGGCAGAAGCATCTGCGAGAGCTAATGTGTGTTGCGGCGGCGGGCAAACGCGCCGTATTGCTGTTTGCGGTTTTGCATTCAGCCATTGAACGATTCTCTCCTGCCCGCCATATTGATCCTAAATACGCGCAATTGTTGAATGAGGCACAAAAGCAGGGGGTAGAGGTTTTGGCTTATAAAGCGGAACTTTCTGCCGATAATATGACTCTGAGATCCTCTCTTCCCATTGTCTTATAAGGGATTAGACGATTGATGATTAAGTGTTCTGGCCGCGTGCGTAAATACGCTTTTCCTCACAGGCTTGTCAAGTGTTACGTTTAGATAATTGCCATCCGGAAAAGCATCTGCTATTTATAGCGACCTGATTTTTCCCCCAACACGGGGATCGATAGTGCGTGTTAAGGAGAAGCAACATGCAAGAAGGGCAAAACCGTAAAACATCGTCCCTGAGTATTCTCGCCATCGCTGGGGTGGAGCCGTATCAAGAGAAACCGGGCGAAGAGTATATGAACGAAGCCCAGCTGTCGCACTTCAAGCGTATTCTTGAAGCATGGCGTAATCAACTCAGGGATGAAGTCGATCGCACCGTTACTCATATGCAGGATGAAGCTGCTAACTTCCCGGATCCGGTCGACCGTGCCGCTCAGGAAGAAGAGTTCAGCCTCGAACTGCGTAACCGTGACCGCGAACGCAAACTGATCAAAAAGATCGAGAAAACGCTGAAAAAAGTCGAAGACGAAGATTTTGGCTACTGCGAATCCTGTGGTGTTGAAATCGGCATTCGTCGCCTGGAAGCGCGTCCAACCGCCGACCTGTGCATCGACTGTAAAACACTGGCCGAAATCCGCGAAAAACAGATGGCCGGTTAATACCAGCGCTGTTTACACACTCCAAAGGCGGGAGTCACTCCCGCCTTGTTACTGTTGATATGTCTGAATCACACTATATTGGGCGCTTCGCGCCATCTCCTTCCGGTGAATTACACTTCGGCTCATTAATTGCCGCGCTCGGCAGCTACCTGCAGGCTCGTGCCAGCCAGGGCAAATGGCTTGTTCGCATTGAAGATATTGACCCTCCGCGTGAAGTTCCCGGTGCAGCAGACACCATTCTGCGTCAGCTGGAACATTACGGTCTTCACTGGGATGACGAAGTACTCTGGCAATCAAAACGTCACGACGCTTACCAGGAACGTCTGGCCTGGCTTAGCGCTCAGGGGCTTTCCTATAACTGTACCTGCACCCGCGCACGTATTCAGAGCGTAGGGGGTGTCTACGACGGCCATTGCAGTACGCTTAACAACGGTACGGAAAATGCCGCTGTACGGATTCGACAGCGTTCACCGGTGACACACTTTAACGATTTACTCTCCGGCGAGATCCAAGCCGATGAACGTCTGGCGCGTGAAGATTTTATTATTCACCGTCGTGATGGTCTGTTCGCTTACAACCTGGCCGTTGTCGTGGATGACAATTTCCAGGGCGTCACGGAAATCGTTCGTGGGGCAGATCTTGTTGAACCTACCGTGCGGCAAATATCGCTTTATCACCAGTTTGGCTGGAAAGCGCCGGATTACATTCATCTGCCGCTGGCGGTCAATGAGCATGGTTGTAAGCTGTCGAAGCAAAACCATGCGCCAGCCCTGCCATACGGCGATCCACGCCCGGTTTTGATCGACGCGCTGCGATTTCTCAACCAGAATGTAACCAATGAATGGCAGGATCTGCGTATTGACGAACTGCTGAAAATGGCGATCGCCCACTGGACGCTCACGGCGGTGCAAAAAATCCAGCATTCTCAAATGCGTTGCGCTGAGCTATGATTAGCCGCTTTTTTCATAACAAAACACACTACGAGGTGTACCATTTTTACCCGAGTCGCTAATTTTTGCCGTAAAGTGCTAAGCCGCGAAGAGAGCATGGCGAATGATGCTATTGCACAGCCACACATGTCGGTTATTCCGCGTGAGCAGCACAATATTTCCCGCAAAGATATCAGTGAAAATGCCCTCAAGGTGCTCTATCGTCTGAATAAAGCGGGCTACGAGGCCTATCTCGTGGGCGGTGGGGTGCGTGATTTACTGCTGGGCAAAAAACCTAAAGATTTCGACGTGACGACCAGCGCCACGCCTGAGCAGGTACGTAAATTATTCCGTAACTGCCGTCTTGTTGGCCGTCGTTTCCGTCTGGCTCACGTGATGTTTGGACCGGAGATCATCGAAGTGGCGACCTTCCGCGGCCACCACGAAGCGGGCGCATCTGATCGCACCACGTCGCAGCGCGGCCAGAACGGTATGCTGCTGCGCGATAATATCTTCGGTTCTATCGAAGAAGATGCCCAGCGTCGCGATTTCACTATCAATAGCCTTTACTACAGCGTGGCGGATTTCACCGTGCGTGATTACGTCGGCGGCATGCAGGACCTGAAAGAAGGCCTGATTCGTCTGATTGGCACGCCGGAAACGCGTTATCGTGAAGATCCCGTGCGTATGCTGCGCGCCGTGCGTTTCGCCGCCAAGCTGAATATGCGCATTAGCCCGGAAACAGCAGAACCTATTCCGCGTCTGGCGACGCTGATCAACGACGTGCCCCCTGCCCGTCTGTTTGAGGAAGCCCTGAAACTGCTGCAAGCCGGTTTTGGGTTCGATACCTATAATCTGCTGCGTGAATATAACCTTTTCCAGCCGTTGTTCCCGACCATTACCCGCTACTTCACCGAAAGCGGTGACAGCCCGATGGAGCGCATGATTGCGCAGGTGCTGAAAAATACCGATACCCGTATTCGCAACGATATGCGTGTCAATCCGGCGTTTCTGTTTGCGGCGATGTTCTGGTATCCACTGCTGGAAACGGCTCAAAGAATCACTCAGGAGAGCGGTCTCGCCTATTACGATGCCTTCGCACTGGCCGCGAACGACGTGCTGGACGAAGGGTGCCGTACGCTGGCGATCCCGAAACGTATTACCACGCTGGTGCGTGATATCTGGCAGCTTCAGTTGCGTATGTCCCGTCGTCAGGGCAAACGTGCCTGGAAGTTGATGGAGCATCCTAAGTTCCGCGCGGCATTCGATCTGCTTTCACTGCGGGCTGAAATTGAAAGGAATCAGGAGCTACAGCGTCTGGCGCAGTGGTGGGCCGAGTTCCAGGTTTCCGCCCCACCTGAACAGAAAGATATGCTCACCGGGCTGGATGAAGAGCCGGAACCACGTCGCCGTCATCGTCGTCCGCGCAAACGCGCGCCGCGTCGTGAAGGTGCTTCATGACCCTCGCGTATATCGCCATCGGCAGCAATTTAGCCTCTCCACTGGAGCAGGTTAATGCTGCCGTACAGGCGTTGGGCGAAATTCCGCAAAGCCGGATCGTGGCAGTCTCTTCGTTTTACCGTACTCCACCATTGGGCCCGCAGGATCAGCCTGATTACCTCAATGCCGCCGTCGTGCTGGAAACCACTCTGGATGCCGAAACGTTGCTGGATAATACTCAGCGCATCGAACTGCAACAGGGTCGCGTACGCAAAGCCGAACGCTGGGGGCCACGCACTCTCGATCTCGATATTATGTTGTTTGGTCATGAGATCATAAACACCGACCGCCTCACTGTTCCGCACTACGACATGAAAAACCGGGGTTTTATGCTCTGGCCGCTGTTTGAAGTCGCCCCCGACCTCACCTTTCCGGATGGTATCTCGTTGAAGGCCGTTCTGGACACTCTCAATGCGGAAAGACCCGCTCGCTGGTGATCCTGCATCTTACCGATTAACCCTGAAATATTTGCAGTTAATCGGTTACCTAAAATCATTGTTCCCCCGAATGTTACTGTTAAAATGCGCAAAGATTCGCTTTTGGGCTATCAGGAAACAGTATGAAACCAACCACCATCTCCTTACTGCAGAAATGCAAACAGGAAAAAAAACGCTTCGCCACCATCACCGCGTATGACTACAGCTTCGCCAAACTCTTTGCCGAAGAGGGTATCAACGTCATGTTGGTCGGAGATTCGTTAGGGATGACGGTACAAGGACATGATTCCACCCTGCCGGTTACGGTTGAGGATATTGCTTACCATACCCGTGCCGTGCGCCGTGGTGCGCCAGCCTGCCTGCTACTTTCCGACCTGCCGTTTATGGCCTACGCCACGCCAGAGCAAGCCTTTGAAAATGCAGCAGCCGTGATGCGTGCCGGGGCCAACATGGTCAAAATCGAAGGTGGTGCCTGGCTCGTTGATACGGTGAAAATGCTCACCGAGCGCGCCGTGCCGGTGTGCGGTCATTTAGGCCTGACGCCGCAATCCGTGAATATCTTTGGCGGTTATAAAGTGCAGGGCCGTGGCGATGCCGCACAAACGCTGTTCGATGATGCTCTCGCCCTGGAAGCCGCTGGTGCACAACTGCTGGTGCTCGAGTGCGTTCCGGTTGAACTGGCAAAACGCATCACTGACGCGCTATCGATTCCGGTGATTGGTATTGGCGCAGGTAACGTGACGGATGGCCAGATCCTGGTGATGCACGACGCTTTTGGCATTACCGGTGGACATATCCCGAAATTTGCCAAAAATTTTCTCACAGAAGCGGGCGACATGCGCGCTGCGGTCAGGCAGTATATTGCCGAGGTTGAGTCCGGCGTTTACCCGGGCGAAGAACACAGTTTCCATTAAGGAGTCTCGTTGTGCTAATCATTGAAACCCTGCCGCTGCTGCGCCAACACATCCGTCGCGCACGTCAGGAAGGTAAACGCATCGCACTGGTCCCAACCATGGGTAACCTGCATGACGGCCATATGAAGCTGGTCGATGAGGCGAGAGCCCGGGCAGATATCGTGGTGGTCAGTATCTTCGTTAACCCAATGCAGTTTGACCGCGCCGACGACCTGGCACGCTACCCGCGCACCCTGCAGGAAGATTGCGAGAAGCTCAAAAAACGCCATGCGGATATTGTCTTCTCTCCTGCGCCGGCCGATATCTACCCTCAGGGTACCGATGAGGCGACCTACGTTGACGTTCCGGGCATTTCCACCATGCTGGAAGGCGCGAGCCGCCCGGGTCATTTCCGCGGTGTGTCCACCATCGTCAGCAAACTGTTCAATCTGGTGCAGCCAGACGTTGCCTGCTTCGGCGAGAAGGATTTCCAGCAACTAGCATTGATCCGCAAGATGGTTGCCGATATGGGTTACGATATCGAGATCGTCGGCGTGCCGATTGTGCGTGCCAAAGACGGTCTGGCGCTCAGTTCCCGTAACGGCTATCTGACGGCCGAGCAGCGCAAAATCGCGCCGGGCTTAAGCAAGGTCATGAATACCATGGCTGAGCAACTCCTGACTAAAGAGCTGAGTGCAGAAGAGATTATTGCCCTCGCCGAACAAGCGCTGAACGAGAAAGGTCTTCGCGCTGACGACGTTCAAATTCGCGATGCCGATACGCTGCTGGAGCTTGCAGAGACCAGCAAACGTGCGGTGATCCTGGTGGCGGCATGGCTCGGTCAGGCCCGCCTTATCGACAATAAAGTGGTTGAGCTGGCGTAGTTTTTCTACCCGGACGATTAAAGGTAAACGTAATGATTCGCAAAATGCTGCAAGGTAAGCTTCACCGTGTGAAAGTCACCCAGGCCGACCTGCACTATGAAGGCTCCTGCGCAATCGACCAGGATTTTCTGGACGCGGCTGGCATCCTTGAAAATGAAGCGATTGATATCTGGAACGTGAACAACGGCAAACGCTTCTCTACCTATGCGATTGCTGCCGAGCGCGGCTCTAAAATCATCTCCGTCAACGGCGCGGCAGCACACTGTGCTGACGTGGGTGATATCGTGATCATCGCCAGCTTCGTCATGATGTCCGACGAAGAAGCCCGTCGCTGGCAGCCAAAAGTAGCCTACTTCGAAGGCGACAACGACATGAAACGCACCGCAAAGGCGATCCCTGTTCAGGTTGCCTGATATAAAAGCCCGAATTATATTTTAATTGAATAATTCGGGCTTTCAGATAAATTCATCAAAAAGAAATGCCCCGCTAGTCTTTTTTATTTTTTAAGATTTCATTTACTTTCCACGCAACAATAACATTAACTGTCTGGTATATTTAAAGAAAAAGAATAACTAAATTTAACTTTAAGTATATTTAAAATTACTTTTTTTAGTGTGCACACTATTATCCACCAGCCAAAAACAATGTTTGGCCTTTTAATCTTTTACATGGATATTGTTATGTCACTGAAAAAAATTAGCATGGCAGCTGCTACCGTCGTTCTCGCACTGGGCACCTCTTCTTCTTTCGCTGCTACCGATCTTGGCCTGATCACATTTGACGGTGCTGTTACTGATACTACCTGTACCATCACCACCAACAATGGTGAAGGCACTAACAACATCACTATCGCACTGCCTGTCGTGAAAAAATCTGACGTTGAAGGCACTACGCTGGACAAAGGTGTTGGCGCGAAAAACTTCGAACTGCTGCTGACAAACTGCCCAGGAACTGTATCTAAAGCTTCCGCAAACTTCATGTCTAAAAACATGGGTTCCGTGGCTAACGGTACCGTTGATCCAGATACTAACGTTGCAGGTTCAGCAACCAACGTAAGCCTGGCGATGTATAACAACTCCAGCAGCAACACCGATCGTATTATGGTTGGTCAGCCTGACAATAACCCCCAGGTTGCGACTGTCACCAGCGGTTCCGGCAAACTTTACTACCGCGTGGCTTATGTTCCGGGTTCTGCCTGGGTGAAAGACACCAACCCCGTCACTGCAGGTAAAGTCTCTGCGAACGCTTACTTCACCATGAGCTACGAATAATCGTCGATTATTTATTTAATAATGCGCCCGCTTAGCCGTGGGCGCTTGTTTATCTCAATTATCCTGGAGTGGATATGCGACAGCTTAATGCAAAAATGATCAAAGGAATGAAAGCACTCTCTTTTGTGCTGACCAGCATAATGGCATGTCATGCCCACGCTGATATTGTTATCTCCGGAACCCGTATTATTTATCCTGAAAAAGCAAAAGATGTTGTGGTGAATCTGGAAAACAGAGGCGCACATCCTTTACTCGTTCAGTCATGGCTGGATGATGGCCGTGACACGACCGACCCTCAGGAGCTTAAATTACCGTTCGTCATTACTCCGCCAGTAACTCGTGTAGATGCACAAAAAGGTCAGGCTATCCGCATTACCTCACTCGGCCAGTCATTACCCAAAGACCGTGAATCATTGTTCTGGTTTAACGTGCTGGAAGTACCACCAAAAGCCAAAACCAGTAGCGATCAGAATATGCTGCAACTGGCATTCCGTACTCGTATCAAACTCTTTTTCCGTCCAAATGGACTCAAAGGTTCGCCCGATGAATCAGCAAAGCAGCTGATATGGTCGCAGAAAAAAGAAGCTAACGATGTCGTTCTGGTGGCAAAGAATGATTCTGCCTACAACGTATCAATTGCCTCCGCTTCTCTGACGGTTAATGGCAAAAAGTATGACGTGGAGAGTAGCTCTGTGAAACCGTTCTCCAGCGAAACAATGAAAGTGAAAGGGCTGACTGGCATTAGCAACGGCAAAGTTAACTATGCATCCATTAATGACTTTGGTGGCATGCAAGAGCACGAAGCAGCACTCAACTAATAATAATCATATTACATGGCTATGCCGAGCACGTTATCGGCAACTCACGGATCGGGATAATAATGTTTTTTCGACGTTCATTTCTTTGCCTTTCTATTAGTGCGGCAATACCTCTGAATGCCATAGCGGATGATATTCAATCCACTGTCAGTTCTGCAGCGGATGATGTCGAGTTTAACGATCAGTTTTTGTTTAATACGGGCAGCAAAATTGACGTGGGTCGTTTCTCACGAGGCAACCCTATTTTACCCGGGAAATATCAGACCAAAATAACGGTTAATGGCAAAGAAAAAATAACTGCAGAAGTCGAGTTTAAAGATAACGGTACACCGCGCGCTACGCCGTGCATGACATTAACAATACTGAAACAGATCGGTATTAATACTGAATCGCTTGAAAAAAATGATTCGGGTGATGCGGCAACGTGTATTGATATTGCGAAAGCCTTCCCTGGTGCGACGGCGAATTTTAACACGTCAACACAAGAGCTGGATCTGACCGTTCCCCAGCTGTACGTGCTTAAACTTCCTCAGGGGTATGTCGATCCTTCACTCTGGGAAGAAGGTATTCCTGTCGCGATGGCATCTTACGACCTCAACGCCTGGCACAGTGAAGGTACGGGCAGCAACAGTGACAGTGCCTATGCGGGTTTACGTTATGGCGCCAATTTAGGTCCATGGCGTTTCCGCTCGCGCGGGAGTCTGAACTGGAATGAAAAAGACGGCAGTGATTACTCAAACCAGGATATTTATCTGCAACGAGATATCACTCCGCTTAAAGCTCAAATGCTGATTGGCGACTCTTACACTCGCGGTGACGCATTCGACTCGATCGGCCTGCGCGGTTTACGTCTTTATAACGATGATCGCATGCTGCCGAACGGGCTATCTAACTATGCACCAGTCATCCGCGGTGTTGCTAACAGCAACGCCCGTGTCTCTGTGACGCAAAGCGGGAATAAGATTTATGAAACGACCGTGCCACCGGGTGCGTTTGAGATTTCCGATCTCAGCACTACGGGCTACGGCAACGACCTGCTGGTGACTATCGAGGAAGCCGATGGCAGCAAGCGCTCCTTCTCAGTCCCGTATTCATCCGTGACTCAAATGTTACGTCCGGGCTTCGCTCGCTGGGATGTTGGGGCTGGCGAGTTGCATGACGATTCACTGCATGACTCACCAAAAGTGGCGTATGCCACCCTCTATTATGGGCTGAACAATACCTTCACCGGGTATACCGGCCTGCAATATATGGACACTGGTTTTTACGCGGGTCTCGCGGGTCTTGCCATGAACACAGAGCTCGGTGCATTTGCGCTGGATGTCACTCACTCCAGCGCAGATATCGATGGGCTTCGCACGCTGACAGGCCAGAGTTATCGACTCTCCTTCAGTAAGATGCTCTCGGCAACCGATACATCGTTAAACGTGGCAGCCTACCGCTTCTCCACAGAGGACTACCTCAGCTTGCACGATGCGGCCTCACTGGCCGATCGCGTGAAGTATCGCGATCAGGCGCTGAAACCGGGCAGTGACAGCCAGGATGTGTATAACACCTTCCAGCGTATGAAGAACCAGATTCAGGTCAACATTAGCCAGCCATTACGCCATGGTGAAGTGGATTATGGTTCGATGTACGTCAACGGAAGCTGGCAGGATTACTGGGATGGCAGTCGTTCAAGCGCCAACTATACCGTGGGCTATAGCAACGCCTTTACCTATGGCAGTTACAGCGTTTCGCTGCAACGTACCTACGACGAGTTTGGTGAACAGGAAGACAGCGTTTATCTCAACGTCAGCCTGCCTTTCGATTCGCTGTTTGGCGCGGGTAAACACCCAGCCGGTTTCAACAGCGTTAACGTAGGTCTGAACTCTGATTTCAAAGGCAGTACGAGTCTCAATACCACCGCAAACGGCAGTACCGAGGACAACCGCTTCAACTACAGCGTGACGAGCAGCAATAGCCGCGCTGATGATAATACGCTCAATCAGCTCAGCGGCTATGGCAGTTATAACAGTCCTTATGGCCCGCTAAGCCTTTCCGCCTCAGCGAGTGATGACAACCAGCAACAATATTCCGCCAGCTACAGCGGCGGCATGCTGCTGCATTCCGGTGGGATCACGCTGGCACCAGGCAGTATCAGTGATACCGACTCGCTGGCACTGATTAAAGCCAGTGGCGCAAAAGGGGCACGTCTGAGCAACGGCGAAGGTGAAATCGGCAATTCCGGCTACGCCATCATGCCTTATCTTTCCGCTTACCGTGAAAACCGTATCGGTCTCGACACCAGTACCATGAGTGCTGACGTCGAAGTGAAAAATACCAGTACGGTTGCCGTACCGCGTAGCGGTGCCGTAGTGCTGGTGAATTTCGAAACCAACGAAGGTCGTTCGGCAATACTTGAGCTCCAGCGTACTGATAACGGCTTCATCCCTCTCGGTGCCGACGTGCTGAACGAGAAAGGAGAGATCGTCGGCAGCGTGGGCCAGGCAGGACAAGCCTATGTTCGCGGTATCGAAGACGAAGGCACGCTCAGGGTTGTCTGGGGAAATGGGCAGCAAAGTGCCTGTAATGTGCATTATCAGATTCAACCCAATGCACAGAAAGCGGGTCTGACCACGCTTTTAACTCATCAACTTTGCCGGATGTAATTCATATATAACAGGGAGTTTTTACTCATGACGTTCACTTTGAATCATTTCGTTCGCTGTATTTACGCAGCAACGCTCTTGTCTGTTACCTGCGGCCACACCCAGGCTGCAGATAATCTCGACGTAACCTTCACTGCCAACATCCGGGAAACCACCTGCGATATGGCCATCAGTGGTGGTACAGGTAATGGTACAAACAACACCATTACGCTCGGAACCAGCGGGAAAACCCGTATCGATACGATTGCAACAGGTACAGCAACAACCGATTTCAAACTGGTCCTGACGGAGTGCCCATCCAGCCTTACTTCACTGAAAACGACCGTAAGTGGTTCGGTATCAAATCTAATGAATACGGCCATTGCCAACAACATTGCCTCGGCTTCTGGCGGAGCCAGTTATGTTGGGGTGTCGATTGCACGCAGTTCGGCACCAACAACGCCTTTTGAGATCAACTCGACAGATGACAGTAAACGTATTGTCTGGACCCCGGGTGAAATCACGGCAAAAGAAGTGCCTTTAACCGCCAAACTGGTGGAAACCCAGGCAAGCAGTGCAACGACAGGTGCGTTTAGCGCCGTCGCCACTTTTAACTTCTACTACGAATAACCAGACAGAAAACGGAGAACCTATAATGGAATTTAAACCTACGATCTTTGCCCTCTCTGTTCTGGGATTAGTATCCACTGCCGCGTCTGCAACCATTACCGGGACGAGCAGTGTCTCAGCCACCTTTAACACCACCATTGAAGCGGGAACCTGTATCGCACAGGTACAGAATGCCTCTGGCTCACCAACATCCCAGATTAGTTTTGGTGACGTCTTCAAATCCGACCTGGCCAATAAAACCCGCGAAGAGGCGTTCAAAATTGCCTTCACCGGCTGTGCGGGTGTGAGCTCTGCAGCAATCAGAGCAACCACTGGCGCGGGTGGCAGTTGTTCTTCCGCGTCCAGCCTGAACTTTGGCGCAAATAACAATACGGCATTTGAACTGTGGAAAGGGGATTCAGCAGCAGGTACCCAACTGAGCTGTAAATCACCTCAAACCGAAACCGTGACTATTTCGTCTGGCACAGCGACCTATAATTTGAGTTCGCGCATTGTGGTAGCTGACGGTAAGACCATTGCCGATGTCACTACAGGGTCGGTTACTTCGCCTGTCACGTTTCTGGTCACCTATCAATAAGTCATAAAGAACAGGCGGTAGCTTGACGATGCGAAATACACCGTTATTTATAAAAAAATACAGGCTGCTGCTGGCCGTTATTTCAGTTTCTCTGTTCCCTGCCTCATCCCATGCGGATGGGGCATGGATGGACGTTAATATCAGAGCCAATATTGTCGCCAATACCTGCAAAATTAACGTGTCTGACGGCGGCCAGGTTCAGTTGCCAGTGGTTCCCCGCAACTGGTTTTTCAATACCGATGGCAGTAATAAATACAGTGCAAACCAGGATGCGGGCGGAACGCGCTTTACTGTGCAAGTGACGGATTGTGACGATATTGCCAGTGGCGCAGCAAGCAAATTACATTTCAGTTTTTCACCGCAATCAGGTTCTCTGGCTGTGGGGAATAAACAGGTATTTGCTAATGATAAAGAGCAAGAGAGTGATGGTGCGAAAAATGTCGGTATTGTCATCTTTTCAGACGCATTCCATCAGAATGTTTTAAGTCAGGATGGCCATTCCGATGTCATCTATGACGTGACCTCAAAGCAAAATAATTTCGCGTATTTAACCGATTACGCCTTTTATGCTCGTTACCAGAATATCGGCCAGGTGATGTCAGGACGCGTTACCAGCAATGTGCTGGTGAGTGTGATTTATGAATAATCCCCCGGCTAGCTAAACAGCATATTTTTGGTAATACCCATCACAGGAAGAGAATATTCAGGTTTATGACAATGACAGGATGTTTAAATAAAAAATCAATAATAGCGATAGCGCTCACAGGAGGACTGTTTTCAGTTTCCTCTGTGTGGGGAGCCACCGAATGTCGTTTTGGAAATGGCTATGGTGGGACAACAACATTAGTAAATGGCCCGACCAGTGGCCCTGCTCGCGCGGCCCCACGCCCAAGCTCTGGGGGGACAGTTTTAATGCAATTTACCACAGATATTTCACCAGGTATCCAGATTGGCTGCAGTTTAGGTAACGATGGTACCAGTGAATGGGGGATGACCGATCCTTCCGTCTATGCTGGTTCTCTGTATCAGGACGGAACGTTTCAAACTAATATCCCAGGCATTGTCTACACGGTGAATATCGAAACAGTGGATGGCATTGGCCACACTTTTGGCACCAATACAACGGCCTATAAAGAACTCTATGTGAATAACGTCCCCAGTAACTGGAGTGGCAAATGGGTTAACGCCAAAATTCAACTGTGGCAAACATCTAATTACCACGGCAACCCGAATAAAGTTAGCGTCATCAAACCTGTTGCCGGAACATTAGGGCTAATGGGGCTCGGGGATCCAAACGACTCTAATAACCGTCCATGGTATTTTAAAGTCACCGAAGATACTTTTCAGATCCCGCTAGTTCTACCGACTTGTGATGTCGTCACTCTTGCGGATGGAGGGAATACCGTCGAACTGGGTGACTATTTTGTTTCCGATATTCAAAAAAACCAGACACGCGATGTACCGTTTGCCGTGCAAGTGAGTAACTGCACCAGCGTAGCGAAATTCACGACTAAGCTAACGACATCAAAAATCACTGGTGGTGCAAAAAAACTGCTTGCCAATACATTGGCCAGTAATGCTGCGGCAGGGGCAGGCGTGAAAATTATCGACGCGAATAACCAACAGCTTATTCCTAATGATACGAATTCAGCTTTTGTACAGACAGATGCTAACTTACCTGCGGTAAGAAATTTTGATTTTATCGCCAGACTGGAAGCAGACGGGAATGCCATTAAATCCGGTGCGTTCAGTGCTGTGGGTACGTTCACCCTGACGTACGAATAATCACCCCTGCGGCTGGTTACTGATCAGCCGCGACATCGTCTCCAGTGAATCCGTTCTTAAGATGTACAGGCGTTTCAGTAAGAACGGATTATCCCCCGGCTTCACCTTTCCCCGCACCGTCGTCACTGCCAGGTGGAACCCGGCATCGTTCGCCGCTTTTATCGCTTTCTCGTCGTATCCCCCAAACGGATATGAGAGATACAGCACATGCGGATTAAACTGCGCCAGACTGCGCCGGGAACGTTTAAAGTCGAACAAAATAACGTGGTAGCTACGGCTGAGTAAAATGGGCTGACGGTGATCATCCACACGGTGTAAAAAGTGTGTATGGGACTGGATATCAAACACATCCTGGATCTGTTCAAGCTCAGAAACACTCATAAACTGCAAGGACTTTGGTGCCCACTTCTGCGGGTGGCGTTTAATGCGTGACGAAATGATAAACGCCGTCGCCTTAAATCCATACTCTTTCAGAATGGGGTAAGCGTAACGGTTCACGGACTTCAGCCCGTCATCGAAGGTGATCACCACAGCCTTTGCAGGCAGGTTCATTTTATTTCGGACGTACCCTTCCAGCTGATACATGGTCAGGGTGGTATAGCCCTGGTCGCGAAGCCAGGTCATCTGGTTGTTAAAGGCACGTACGCTGGTGGTTGTGGAGGTATGACGAAAACGGGTGTTCTCTTCATCACGCAAAATATGGTGGTAAGTAATAACCGGAATACCGTTGTCTTCCTGTGCATCCAGGCTGCTGACCCATGCCAGACGGTTGCCGATGCGGATCTGGAACCAGGTCTGGTTCAGACGGTCCTTGAGTTTGTTCAGTATAGGGTAGCGGAGATTGGCGCTTAACGTCCCGAACGGCGCGCTACCGCTGGAGGGCGCGTTATAGACCGGCGTGTCTTTCCAGGTAATGAGGTTCTGATTGCTCAGCGGTTTATTCAGATCACCAAGGCTGTCTTCAACACGCTGTTTCCCCTGAACCGGCTCAAGGTGCCCCTTGTCGATAAAACCCGTACCAAAACCGAAGCGAAATTCATAGTAATCCGCCGCCGCAGGTACGACGGCCAGGATCTGCCCCGCGCGCACATTGCCAACATTAATGACGCGGTTTCCCACCTGCGCCCAGATCGCCGCATCTTCGGTGGTTTGCATATATTGAGCAGGCAGGCTTTGCTGGCTGAGCAAACTGGCTGAGCTGACGCCAGAAATAAGCATCAAAAACAAGAAAAGGATACGCGATAGCATGGTGTCTTATTCGGTACGGAAAACAGCTGCCATTGTAACAAATGAGGCATCAATACCAATGTTTAATTCTTATACAGGTCATGGAGCAGAACAAAGGGAGGATTTTTTTGCTGTTGGTGCCATAAGCTGCTGACGCCCGGTCCCCCCTGCGCCACGATTGCATTGCGAAACTCGGCGCTGCTTAATGATTCACGCTGTGGATACATTAACGTCAGCAGGGAAAGGTTTATACCGGAGATAACTTCACAGCACTCATGCTTATGACTCAACAAAGCGGCTGAGCGATACGGTGCCGCACCCGATTTATCGGTAAGAAAAATCACGCCATCACCGGTGTCGGTTTCATGCAGGGCATCGCACATCATGCGGCTAAGCATGTTGGTGCTCAACCCACGCCAGTAATTTACCGCCCGGCATTGCACCAGTGGGCCAAATCTGGCTTCAAGCTTATCCAGCATATTCTGCGTCTGCTCATCATGGCAGGTGATCACCCATCCCAGCATAAACCTCTCCTTAGCAGGCAAGTAGTTTAGCGGAGTGAAGGTTCGCTTTCGGTGATAACTGTCAAAGAAAAATACCCGGCAACCAGAATGTCGCCGGGCAGACAGTTAGCTGCGCAGACCGCGCCCGCGCTGGATCAGATACCAGCACAGCAGATAGAAGAAGAGGATAAACACCACCAGCACTGCCACCGTGGTAAACAGCGGCACATCGGTAATGCCAAGGAAACCAAAGCGGAAGCCGCTGATCATGTAGACAATCGGGTTCAGGTGCGACAGTGCCTGCCAGAACGGAGGCAGCAGCGTCAGGGAGTAGAACACCCCACCCAGATAAGTCAGTGGCGTCAGCACAAAGGTCGGGATCAGGCTGATGTCGTCGAACGTTTTGGCGAACACGGCGTTTAGCAGGCCAGCCAGCGAGAACAGGATTGCCGTCAGCAATAACGTCAGCGCGACAAACAGCCATGAATGTACCTGGAACGGCACAAAGAACAGTGAAATCGCCGTGACCAGGATCCCCACGCAGAGACCACGCGCCACGCCGCCACCGACGTAACCGGCGATAATCACGTGCGTTGGCACAGGCGCAACCAGCAGCTCTTCAATATTACGCTGGAACTTGGCGCTAAAGAATGACGATGCCACGTTGGCATAGGCGTTGGTGATCACCGCCATCATGATCAGACCCGGCACAATAAACTGCATATAGGTAAAGCCGTGCATCTCACCAATACGGGAGCCAATCAGGTTGCCGAAGATGATGAAATAGAGCGTCATGGTGATCACCGGCGGCACCAGGGTTTGCACCCAGATACGCATAAAGCGGTTAATCTCTTTCGCCCAGATACTTTTCAGCGCGACCCAGTAAAGATGCGTCATGCCTTGTCTCCTTGTTTATCCTGCACCAGAGAGACAAACAGCTCTTCCAGTCGGTTCGCTTTGTTACGCATACTTAAGACCTGCACCCCCTGAGCACTCAACTGGGAGAACACACTGTTAATCCCCTGCTCACGCAACACTTCCACTTCCAGCGTTGAGGTATCCACCAGGCGATACTGATACCCTTCCAGTTTTGGCAGTGGGCTTTTCGGCGCCAGGTCGAGGATAAAGGTTTCTGATTTCAGCTTAGAGAGCAGATCTTTCATCGAGGTGTTTTCCACCAACTCACCATTCTGAATGATACCGATGTTGCGGCAGAGCATTTCGGCTTCTTCGAGGTAGTGGGTTGTCAGAATAATGGTGGTGCCTTTGTCGTTAAGATCTTTCAGGAAGCCCCACATGGAACGACGAAGTTCAATGTCTACACCGGCAGTGGGTTCGTCGAGGATCAGCAGTTTTGGCTCATGCATCAGCGCACGGGCAATCATCAGACGGCGCTTCATACCACCGGACAACATACGCGCACGTTCGTTACGTTTTTCCCACAGATCGAGCTGTTTGAGATACTTTTCGCTACGCTCAAGTGCCTCTTTACGCTCAACGCCGTAATAACCGGCCTGGTTAACGACAATTTGTTGCACCGTCTCAAACGGGTTGAAGTTGAACTCCTGCGGTACTAACCCCAGCTGGCGCTTGGCATTCACCACATCTTTTTGCAGGTCGTAACCAAAGACACTGACCCGGCCAGAGGTTTTATTGACCAGCGAACTGATAATACCGATCGTGGTGGATTTCCCCGCACCATTCGGCCCCAGAAGCGCATAGAAATCACCTGCTTCTACTTTTAGATCTATCCCGCGTAGCGCCTGAACGCCACCCGGATAGGTTTTTTTAAGCTGCTCAAGCTCCAGTGCAATAGCCATGAATTTAACTTACCTTCAGTTCTTACACACGTTGTGTGGTTTCATTAAAAGTCGGGTTACCCTATAGTAGCGCAACGCAATTACTTGGTTACAGGTCGCTAACCTCCATGAACAACATTGATACACTCATTAGCAACAATGCACTATGGTCAAAAATGCTGGTGGAGGAAGACCCCGGATTTTTTGGAAAACTCGCGCAAGCCCAGAACCCACGCTTTCTGTGGATTGGGTGTTCCGACAGCCGCGTCCCGGCCGAACGCCTGACCGGCCTCGAGCCCGGCGAACTGTTTGTTCACCGTAATGTCGCCAACCTGGTGATCCATACCGACCTCAATTGCCTTTCTGTGGTTCAGTATGCCGTTGACGTTCTGGAAGTCGAGCACATCATTATTTGCGGCCACTATGGCTGCGGCGGTGTACAGGCGGCGGTTGAGAACCCGGAGCTGGGGCTCATTGATAACTGGCTGCTGCACATCCGCGATATCTGGTTCAAACATAGCTCACTGCTCGGCGAAATGCCGCAGGAGCGTCGCATGGACACCCTTTGCGAACTCAACGTGATGGAGCAGGTCTATAACCTGGGCCACTCAACGATTATGCAATCGGCGTGGAAACGCGGGCAGAAGGTCTCTATCCACGGGTGGGCGTACGGTATCCATGATGGTCTGTTACGCAATCTGGAAGTGACTGCAACAAACCGCGAAACGCTGGAACAGCGTTACCGTTCGGGAATTGCGAACCTCAAGCTGAAGCATGTGAACCATAAATAAAGCCGGGGATTTTCTCCCTCTCCCAACGGGAGAGGGCCGGGGTGAGGGCATCAGCCCGCAGTTACTCGTCCAGCAATACCACCTTCCCAACATACGGCAGATGACGGTAACGCTGCGCGTAGTCAATGCCGTAGCCGACAACAAATTCATCAGGAATAGAGAAACCGACGAACTCCACTGGCACCTGCACTTCACGGCGGTCAGGTTTATCCAGCAGCGTACAAATCGCCAGTGATTTTGGTTCACGCAGGCTCAGGATCTCGCGCACTTTAGAAAGCGTGTTGCCGGAGTCGATGATGTCCTCAACGATCAACACATCTTTGCCACGAATATCTTCATCCAGATCTTTCAGGATTTTCACATCACGGGTTGTGGACATGCCGCTGCCGTAGCTGGAGGCGGTCATAAAATCGACCTCATGTGGCACATGCACTTCACGGCACAGGTCTGCCATGAACATGAAAGAGCCACGCAACAGACCGACCAGCACCATTTCGCTGCCGCTGTCCTTGTAATGTTCGGTGATTTGACGACCCAATTCGGCGATACGCGCTTTGATCTCGGCTTCCGGGATCATCACTTCAACAGTATGTTTCATATTACTAACCATATGATTTTAATGAAAATCTCTCAATGCGGATGAATTAATCTCCGGCATCGATACGCAAGCCAGCCATTATATCAGCAAATGGATAACCCTGGCGTATGAGTTGTAAAAAGCAAATATTGTGATTCCGATCACATTTGTTAATGCCTATAATTAATTGCTAGCAAATAATTAACAAAACTGACGAGTACTTTTCTATGGCTGAAACAAAAACTCAACAGCCGCGTCTACTGGTGACACTAACAGCGCTATTCGCCGCCTTCTGCGGCCTGTACCTGTTAATCGGTGGCGCCTGGCTGGTCGCGATTGGCGGTTCCTGGTACTACCCGATTGCGGGCCTGGTTATGCTTGGCGTAACTGTCCTGCTCTGGCGTAAAAAACAATCCGCACTGTGGCTGTATGCTGCATTACTCCTCGCCACCATGATCTGGGGCGTCTGGGAAGTCGGCTTCGACTTCTGGGCACTGACGCCGCGCAGTGACATTCTGGTCTTCTTTGGTATCTGGTTGATTCTGCCGTTCGTCTGGCGTCGCCTGATTGTACCTTCCAGTGGTGCCGTTGCAGCGCTGGTGGTAGCCCTGTTAATCAGCGGTGGCATCCTGACCTGGGCTGGTTTTAACGACCCGCAGGAGATCAAAGGCACGCTGAACACGGAATCCACACCTGCGGCGGCTATCTCTCAGGTTGCGGATAGCGACTGGCCGGCCTATGGCCGTAACCAGGAAGGTCAACGCTACTCCCCGCTGAAGCAGATCAACGCGGATAACGTTAAAAACCTGAAAGAAGCCTGGGTATTCCGTACTGGCGATCTGAAGATGCCGAACGATCCAGGTGAACTGACCAACGAAGTGACGCCAATTAAAGTGGGCGATATGCTTTATCTGTGTACTGCGCACCAGCGTCTGTTCGCGCTCGATGCGGCCACCGGTAAAGAGAAATGGCACTTCGATCCACAGCTCAATTCCAACCCGTCGTTCCAGCATGTCACCTGCCGTGGCGTCTCTTACCACGAAGCACGTGCCGATAATGCCAGCCCGGAAGTCATTGCCGACTGCCCTCGTCGCATTATGCTGCCGGTAAACGATGGCCGCCTGTTCGCTATCAACGCCGAAACGGGCAAGCTGTGCGAAACCTTTGCCAACAAAGGTATTCTGAACCTGCAGACCAACATGCCGGATACCACGCCGGGTCTGTATGAGCCAACCTCTCCACCGATCATCACCGATAAAACTATCGTGATTGCCGGTTCGGTAACGGATAACTTCTCCACGCGTGAAACCTCTGGTGTTATCCGTGGCTTTGACGTGAATACCGGTAAACTGCTGTGGGCCTTCGACCCGGGCGCGAAAGATCCCAATGCGATCCCGTCAGATGAACACACCTTTACCTTTAACTCGCCAAACTCCTGGGCGCCAGCGGCGTATGACGCGAAGCTGGACCTGGTCTACCTGCCAATGGGTGTGACCACGCCGGATATTTGGGGCGGTAACCGTACGCCGGAGCAGGAACGTTACGCGAGCGCTATCGTGGCGCTGAATGCGACCACCGGTAAACTGGCATGGAGCTACCAGACCGTTCATCACGATCTGTGGGATATGGACATGCCATCCCAGCCGACACTGGCGGACATCACCGTTAACGGCAAAACCGTTCCGGTGATTTATGCGCCAGCAAAAACCGGGAACATCTTCGTACTGGATCGCAGCAACGGTAAACTGGTTGTGCCTGCGCCGGAAAAACCGGTTCCGCAGGGCGCAGCAAAAGGCGATTACGTCAGCAAGACACAGCCATTCTCTGACCTGAGCTTCCGTCCGAAGAAAGATCTGAGCGGTGCAGACATGTGGGGTGCCACCATGTTTGACCAGCTGGTCTGCCGCGTGATGTTCCACCAGCTGCGCTACGAAGGTATCTTCACCCCACCTTCTGAGCAGGGCACGCTGGTCTTCCCGGGTAACCTGGGGATGTTCGAATGGGGCGGGATCTCCGTTGACCCGAACCGTCAGGTGGCGATTGCCAACCCAATGGCGCTACCGTTCGTTTCCCGTCTGATCCCACGTGGTCCGGGCAACCCAATGGAGCAGCCAAAAGACGCGAAAGGCAGCGGTACCGAAGCCGGTATCCAGCCGCAGTACGGCGTACCGTTTGGTGTGACACTGAACCCGTTCCTGTCTCCGTTTGGTCTGCCGTGTAAACAGCCTGCCTGGGGTTATATCTCCGGTCTGGATCTGAAAACGAACCAGATTGTGTGGAAAAAACGTATTGGTACACCACAGGACAGCATGCCGTTCCCGATGCCAGTTCCGGTACCGTTCAATATGGGTATGCCAATGCTGGGCGGGCCGATCTCCACCGCCGGTAACGTGCTGTTCATCGCGGCGACCGCAGATAACTACCTGCGCGCGTACAACATGACCAACGGTGAGAAACTGTGGCAAGGCCGTCTGCCAGCCGGTGGACAGGCAACGCCGATGACCTATGAAGTGAATGGCAAGCAGTACGTTGTCATCTCTGCAGGTGGTCACGGTTCGTTTGGCACGAAGATGGGCGACTATATTGTCGCGTATGCACTGCCGGACGACAGTAAGTAACTGAAAAGCCCGGGGGCGCTGCGCCTACCGGGCTTACGGTTCGAGATGCAGGCCAGGTAAGGCGAGCCACCCGGCTTTTTTTATACGGTGAACCCCAACATCATCCCCGTATCTTCATGCTCCAGCAGATGACAGTGCGCCATATAGGCAGATTCTTTCGGCGCGGCATGATCAAATTTCACCAGCACCTCGCTGACCCCTCCTTCAACCCTGACGGTATCTTTCCAGCCCGCACGATGCGCATCCGGCGCTTTGCCGTTCTCTGAAAGAATGCGGAACTGGGTGCCGTGAATATGGAATGGATGCAGCATCATATCGCCTTCGCCAGAAATCACCCAACGCTCAAACTGCCCTTTTGTGGCAGCAAACATTGGCGTGTTCATGTCGAACGCCTGGCCATTAATCATGTTGGCGTTGTGGAAGTCAAAGCCATGGTCACCATGATTCATGTTGCCCATGTTCCCCATGCCGCCCATTTTGCCGTGGTCCATATTCATATGTCCCATCATCTGCCCGTGGTGCATCCCCGCCATCGCCTGATCGCCATATTTCGCCATCAGCGCCTGCATACCCATCATATCGAGCATCGGGTTCATGGAAAGCTGCAGCTTACGTTGGGTTAAACCTCCAAGGGAAGGTAACGCCGGGAGCGACGTCAGCGTATCCTGCAGCGTGCCCGACGCTGTAACCTGCAGTGGCTGGATCCGCAGCACCGGGTGCGGCTTGTCAAAGGGCGCAACGGTCATGCCCATCTGGCTGACCGGGAGCGTCACCAGGTCAAACGGCTTACCGTCGCTGATATCCACCAGTACCTCAAAGCGCTCACCCATAAGCATAGGAAGTTCATTCAGTTTGACCGGCTCAGGCAGCAATCCACCGTCGCTTGCCACCACGTAAAGAGGACGTTTATCGCTGGTGGCGAAATTCAGCGAGCGCGCATTACATCCGTTGAGCAGACGTAACCGCAGCCAGCCTTTTGGCGCGGCGTGCTGGGGGTAGATCGCGCCATTGGTCAGCAGCGTGTCGCCGAACCAACCAACCGCCGCGGTCATCACATCCAACTGATAATCAATCTGACCGTCTGCGGTGAATTTTTTGTCCTGCACAATCACCGGCACATCGTCGATTCCCCACTGTTTGGGCAGACGTAGCAAGCGGCTTTCGTCATCTTCAATCAGCACCAGGCCTGCCAGCCCCATTGCCACCTGATGGCCCGTTTTGCCGTGCTGATGCGGGTGGAACCAGCAGGTCGCCGCCCGCTGATCGGGAGTAAAGGTCACGGTGCGCTTCCCGCCCGCTTTAATAATCCCTTGCGGACCGCCATCAACTTCGCCCGGCACTTCCAGTCCGTGCCAGTGCAGCGTCGTCTCTTCTGCCAGCGTGTTGTGAATATCAACGGTGACGGCTTTCCCTCTGGGCAGCTGAAGCGCCGGACCAAGCAGATTCCCGTTATAACCCCACGTTGTAGCGTTGTGCCCACCGAAGGTCGTTTTACCGGACTGAACAACAAGCTGGATACGACTACGGGCGTCAGCAGTCAGTAAGTCAGGGATGGGCAAGGCAGGTCTGTCAGCCGCTAAAACCGTGCGGCTCCACAGTGGTAATGCGCTGGCAACCCCCAGCGCAACGGAATATTTTAAAAAATCACGACGTTGCATGTTCATTTCCTTATTTCCAGCCGGCGATCTTTTGAGCATAAACCCTCCCCTTACCGGAAGGTCAAGTAAAGCGGCAATAATAAAGATCGTCGCACTGGTATCAAGTATGCTAACGTTGATTTTCCGTGATGCAGTGGTAGAAGCAATGAAGACGTTTTTCAGGACAATTTTGTTCACCAGCCTGATGGCAATGTGTGCGAACAGCTATGCGCTAAGTGAAAATGAAGCGGAAGATATGGCCGATCTGACGGCGGTTTTTGTATTCCTGAAAAATGATTGTGGCTACCAGAATTTACCCAACGGGCAAATTCGCCGCGCGCTGGTCTTTTTTGCTCAGCAGAACCAATGGGATCTCAGCAACTACGACAGCTTCGACATGAAGACACTTGGTGAAGACAGCTACCGTGACCTGAGCGGTATTGGTATCCCTACTGCCAAAAAATGCAAAGCGCTGGCTCGCGATTCACTCAGCCTGCTCGCCTACGTGAAATAAGCTTCCCGACGCCCCTTGTTGAGCCTGTAGCCGTGCAACCACGGTGAGAGTTAGCTATCATGTTTCGCTCACTTTTTGTGAATGTAACGGATGTTAACAAAGGAGGAGTCTGCGTATGGCCGACCACACGTTGTGGCATGAAACACTGCATGACCAGTTTGGTCAGTACTTTGCCGTTGATAACGTGCTCTATCATGAGAAAACCGATCACCAGGATCTGATCATCTTTGAGAATGCCGCCTTTGGCCGTGTGATGGCACTGGACGGCGTCGTGCAAACGACCGAGCGAGATGAGTTTATCTATCATGAAATGATGACCCACGTCCCGCTGCTGGCGCACGGGCATGCGAAGCATGTCCTGATTATCGGCGGTGGCGACGGGGCTATGCTGCGTGAAGTTTCCCGCCATCACTCTATTGAAACCATCACCATGGTGGAGATCGATGCGGGCGTGGTCTCTTTCTGCCGTCAGTACCTGCCCAATCACAATGCTGGTAGCTATGACGATCCACGTTTTAAACTGGTGATTGACGACGGTGTTAATTTCGTTAATCAGACCACGCAGACCTTTGATGTCATTATCTCTGACTGTACCGACCCCATCGGCCCAGGTGCATCGCTGTTTACCTCATCCTTCTACGAAGGTTGCAAGCGCTGCCTGAATCCTGGTGGGATCTTCGTCGCGCAAAACGGCGTCTGCTTCCTGCAGCAAGATGAAGCTCTCGATAGCCATCGCAAACTGAGCACCTACTTTGGCGACGTCAGCTTCTACCAGGCAGCCATTCCGACCTACTACGGCGGGATCATGACCTTTGCCTGGGCGACGGATAACGACGTGTTGCGCCATCTCTCCACCGAAATTATCCAGGCCCGTTTCCATCAGGCAGGTCTTCAGTGCCGATACTACAATCCGGCCATTCATACCGCAGCGTTTGCGCTGCCACAGTATCTTCAGGACGCCTTATCCACTAAGGGGGTGAGCTAATTGAAAAAGCTTAAACTACATGGCTTTAACAACCTGACCAAAAGCCTGAGTTTTTGTATTTACGATATCTGCTATGCCAAAACAGCGGAAGAACGCGATGGTTACATCGCCTATATCGATGAACTCTACAACGCCAACCGTCTGACCGAGATCCTGTCAGAAACCTGCTCGATTATCGGCGCAAATATCCTGAATATCGCCCGACAGGATTATGAGCCTCAGGGTGCCAGCGTAACCATACTGGTCAGTGAAGAGCCGGTCGATCCTAAACTTATCGACAAAACGGAACATCCTGGCCCGCTGCCGGAAGTGGTCGTCGCACATCTTGATAAAAGCCATATCTGCGTTCATACCTACCCGGAAAGCCACCCTGAAGGTGGGCTGTGTACGTTCCGCGCCGATATTGAAGTGTCGACTTGCGGCGTGATCTCCCCGCTCAACGCGCTGAACTATTTAATCCACCAGCTGGAATCCGACATCGTTACCATTGATTACCGCGTGCGTGGTTTCACGCGGGATATCAACGGCATGAAGCACTTTATTGATCACGAGATCAACTCCATTCAGAACTTTATGTCTGAGGATATGAAGGCGCTGTACGACATGATGGATGTGAACGTGTATCAGGAGAACATCTTCCATACCAAGATGTTACTGAAGGAATTCGACCTTAAGCACTACATGTTCCACACGAAGCCGGAAGATCTGAGCGAAGAAGAGCGTAAGGCAATTACTGACCTGCTCTGGAAAGAGATGCGCGAAATCTACTACGGCCGCAATATTCCGGCCGTGTAAATGTTACCCGGAGCAAGGATGCTTCGGGGAAGTTACCTCTGTTTCATAAACTCGCGGTATGCATTCACCACCTGAAGGAAGTCTTCTACACCACACATCGACAGACTTTCTTCGTCGTAGTAGCTCATCCCCTCTTCCATCTCGTCACCCGAGAATTCAAGCTGATTGGCTCGCACCATCACCTCTTCGCCATCCATCCACAGCGTGTATTCGTGTCCGGCACGTTGCCAGGAGCGTTCACTGCCTTTCACCGTATTCGCCGCCTGTTCAACCTCATCAAGAAGTGCGAGATTTTCTTTCACCTCTTCGTTAAACCAGTGTCCAACGGCTTCGTGGCCCATCGACATACGCACTTTCACCACTCCGGTGATGTCGCGCAGAAATTCGTAATCCATAGTATTTTCCTCTGCAAAGCCATTAGGGTAATTATCGCAGCAGAGAGGCAGAAAAAAAGCGTGAGAGGCTGGAGGAATGAAAATAAAAAGGTGAGAGCAAGGCCCTGCAGCCTGATGCCCTCACCTTCAGCCCCTCTCCCACAGGAGAGGGGAGCATTTATTACACTGCCGTCTGGAAGATAACGCCGTCAGCTTTCTCAGTGTACTGGGACAGCTGATCGAAGTTCAGATAGCGATAGGTATCCACCGCTGTCTTATCAACCTGAGCGACAAAGGTCTGATACTCTTCTGGTGTAGGCAGTTTACCAATCAACGCCGCAACTGCCGCCAGTTCCGCAGAGGCCAGATACACGTTCGCACCAGTACCTAAACGGTTCGGGAAGTTACGGGTAGAGGTAGACACTACCGTCGCACCGTCAGCCACGCGCGCCTGGTTACCCATACACAGGGAACAGCCAGGGATTTCAATACGCGCCCCGCTCTTACCAAATACGCTGTAGTAGCCCTCTTCGGTCAGTTGAGCCGCGTCCATACGGGTTGGTGGCGCCACCCACAGACGGGTTGGCAACTGGCCTTTATGGGTATCCAGTAATTTACCTGCCGCGCGGAAGTGGCCAATGTTGGTCATACAGGAACCGATGAACACTTCGTCGATCTTCTCGCCCTGAACATCAGAGAGCAGACGCGCATCGTCCGGATCGTTCGGTGCACACAGAATTGGCTCTTTGATATCCGCCAGATCGATGTCGATCACTGCCGCGTATTCTGCGTCAGCATCGGCTTCCAGCAGCTGTGGATCGGCCAGCCATTTTTCCATACCCTGGATACGACGCTCTAGCGTACGACGGTCGCCGTAGCCTTCTGCAATCATCCACTTCAGCAGCACGATGTTAGAGTTCAGATACTCAATAATCGGCTCTTTGTTCAGCTTAATGGTACAGCCCGCAGCAGAACGTTCAGCGGAAGCATCCGTCAGTTCGAATGCCTGCTCAACTTTCAGATCTGGCAGACCTTCAATTTCCAGGATACGGCCAGAGAAGATGTTTTTCTTACCTTTCTTCTCAACGGTCAGCAGGCCCTGTTTAATCGCATACAGCGGGATCGCGTGAACCAGGTCACGCAGGGTGATACCCGGCTGCATTTTGCCTTTAAAGCGCACCAGAACGGATTCCGGCATATCCAGCGGCATCACGCCAGTCGCCGCAGCAAACGCCACCAGACCAGAGCCCGCCGGGAAGGAGATACCAATCGGGAAACGGGTATGGGAGTCACCGCCGGTACCCACGGTATCTGGCAGCAGCATACGGTTCAGCCAGGAGTGGATAACACCGTCACCCGGACGCAGGGAAACCCCGCCACGGTTCATGATGAAGTCAGGCAGCGTGTGGTGTGTGGTCACATCAACCGGCTTCGGATACGCCGCAGTGTGGCAGAAGGACTGCATCACCAGGTCAGAAGAGAAGCCCAGGCACGCCAGGTCTTTCAATTCGTCACGGGTCATTGGGCCAGTGGTATCCTGGGAGCCCACTGAGGTCATCTTCGGCTCGCAGTACGCACCTGGACGGATACCGGCGACGCCGCATGCACGACCCACCATTTTCTGCGCCAGTGAGTAACCGCGATTGCTTTCCGCAACGTCTTTCGCGTGACGGAATACATCGCTGTGTGGCAGACCCAGCGCTTCACGCGCTTTGGTCGTCAGGCCACGGCCAATAATCAGAGGAATACGGCCACCTGCACGCACTTCGTCGATCAGCACGTCGGTTTTCAGCTCGAAGCTTGCCAGCAGTTCGTTGGTTTCGTGGTTACGTACTTCGCCTTTGAACGGGTAAACGTCAATCACGTCGCCCATGTTCAGGTTAGAAACATCCACTTCGATCGGCAGTGCGCCCGCATCTTCCATGGTGTTGAAGAAGATTGGAGCAATTTTTCCGCCGAGGCACAGACCACCACCGCGCTTATTCGGCACGTGTGGAATGTCGTCACCCATGAACCACAGCACAGAGTTGGTTGCAGACTTACGGGAAGAACCGGTACCCACAACGTCACCCACATAGGCCAGCGGGAAACCTTTTTTCTGCAGGGCTTCGATCTGTTTGATCGGCCCGACGCTGCCCGGCTGATCCGGCTCAATGCCTTCGCGGGCGTTTTTCAGCATCGCCAGGGCATGCAGAGGAATATCAGGACGAGACCACGCATCCGGTGCCGGAGAGAGGTCATCGGTGTTGGTTTCGCCGGTCACTTTAAAGACGGTAACGGTAATTTTTTCAGCCAGAGCAGGACGGTTCAGGAACCATTCGGCATCAGCCCAGGATTGCATCACCTGCTTCGCATAGACATTGCCCGCTTTCGCTTTTTCTTCCACATCGTAGAAGTTATCGAACATCAGCAGCGTTGAAGAGAGCGCTTTTGCGGCAATCGGAGCCAGCTTGTCGTTATCCAGCGCGTCAATCAGCGGATGAATGTTGTAACCACCCTGCATGGTGCCGAGCAGTTCAATCGCTTTTTCAGGAGTAACCAGTGGGGAGGTGGCATCGCCTTTGGCGATAGCAGCAAGGAATCCGGCTTTTACGTAGGCAGCTTCATCTACGCCAGGCGGTACGCGGTTGATCAACAGATCTAACAGGAATTCTTCTTCGCCCTTAGGCGGGTTCTTCAGCAGCTCGACGAGCGCGGCCATTTGGGTTGCATCTAAAGGTTTGGGTACAATTCCCTCGGCGGCACGTTCTGCTACGTGCTTACGGTATTCTTCTAGCACGACGGTTCTCCTCGCTCTCATTGTCATATGCGGCGGGCGTTCTCTTCACGCTCCTGTGAGACAGCAGTTTGTAGGGTAAATGCCCGATACCGCGTCGGGCAGCATAGCAGGATTTCTGCACAGTGTTAATCCGTTTACAAAAAAGCAACATTAAAAAATTTGCTGAATCGTTAAGCATGGTGTAGCGGGGAGAGGAGATGATTTGAAGGTACAAAAAAACCGCCTCACAGCGGTTAATTTGTTGCCTTGCGGTGGTAGCACACCGGGCGGGCAGATTTGCGGCAATGCACTCAGCGTGAATAATGCTCCTGAGTCAGAAGATCTGCAAGTACCTATTTGGTTTTTACGAGTCGCCATCCAGTTTCGAATGAAAAAGGGTGTAACTGCATTTCACCTCTTCTAAGCTCTGACTGACTGTAATACTGTTGCTCCCGGCCTGCTTCGCTGGTGTAGCAACCAGTCACCGGGCCCGGGAGCAGTTCCGTAACCTACGCGGCAATGTACTCATTTGCCTGGTTCTGCCTTTCCCGGTGGAGAATGAACCCGCGTAGCCTTTACAGGAACGCACGCAATGGAGATGCGAATCACTGCGCTGATCGTTGTAATTGGTTTACTGCTTACCGCGCTGCACGGTGGCTGGAACATATCCGACATCACGGTGCTGTTTGTTGTCAACCTCGGCAATTAGCTGCTGGCCGCTCGCAAGAGCGGCCTTCTGAAATTCCAGCGATTTTTCCAGCATCACATATAATTGTGTAATAAATGCTCACACTCTTTATCCGGATACCCCGGATGGTTTCCCAAGAAAAGTCAAAACAGTAAAAGACGGGTGAATAATACTCACGCCAACCGTAACGCCTCACGGCACAGCGCTTGTCTCGTTGGAGTCATTTTATGAAGTTGTCTTTTAAGCCACATCTGCTTGTTCTTCTTTGCAGTACCGGGCTGCTTGCTGCCTCTGGCGTCATGTTCGTCAACAGTCGTGCAACGGAGCCTGCTGCTCCGGCACCGGCCGTACAGCAACCCGTCGCACCGGTAGCCCAACCAGCCCCTGCTCCTGCCGCGGCACCTACGTACTCTGCCGCGCAAATCGATCAGTGGGTTGCCCCTATCGCGCTCTACCCGGATGCATTGCTGTCGCAAATTTTGATGGCATCAACCTACCCGGCCAACGTTATCCAGGCTGCTCAGTGGTCGAAAGACAACCCTAAAATGGAAGGTGACGCCGCTATTCAGGCCGTTGCCAGCCAACCCTGGGATCCCAGTGTAAAATCGCTGGTCGCCTTTCCTCAGTTAATGTCACTGATGGGAGAGAACCCTCCATGGGTACAAAATCTGGGTGATGCGTTTCTCGCGCAACCCAAAGATGTGATGGATTCCGTTCAACGCCTGCGCGTGCTGGCGCAGAAGACCGGAGCCTTACAGTCGACACCTCAACAAACAGTCACCACAGTGACAAAAGCGGCACCGTCTAAAACGAGCACCAGCGAGTCAACCACGACAACAACAACGTCCGCACCTGCCCCAACGGTGATCAAAATTGAATCTGCCGATCCACAAGTCGTGTACGTTCCCACCTACAACCCTAATACGGTTTATGGAACCTGGCCAAACACCGCCTATCCCCCCACCTATCTCCCGCCTTCACCCGGCGAGCAGTTTGGCAACAGCTTCGTTAACGGTTTAGGCTTCAGCCTGGGTATCGCGACAACCTATGCCATCTTCAGCAGCATCGACTGGGATGATGACGATGACTGGGATCATCACCATGACGACTGGGATAATCACGGCGGCTATAACCGCAACGGTGATAACAACATCAATATCAACGTTGAGAACTTTAATAAAATCAGCGGGCAGCGCCTGACGGATGCCAACCGCACCTGGCAGCACAACCCGGCTTATCGCGAAGGCGTACCCTATCCGACGAACCAGCTCAACAACCGCTTCCACTCCACCAACACGTCCACAGGGTTAAGTTCAACGCAGCAAAAACCGGTTAATCGCGATAGCCAGCGTCAGGCCGCCCTCAGCCAGATGGAGAAATCAACGGGCAAAACTTTCCCTCAAACGGCTCGCACGGGAACCAGAGATGCCCAGCGCAAGGCCTCAAATGAACAGCTGAAGCAGATTTCCCAGCGCAATAACTACCGTGGCTATGACACAAAACCGCAGACGACAAAGCGGACGACCACGCAGCAGCGAGATAATCACCAGACGGCGCAAAGAACTGAAAAACGGGTTTCGCAAACTGCGCAGCAACGCACGAGCCAGCAGCGAATCAGTCAGCACCGGGCCAATGCTCTGAGTGGCAACGACAGCCGCTCCGCCAACTGGCAGGCACAGCAGCAGAGAGGGGCACAAAGCCGACAGCTCGCGGCTCGCCAACAACAACCGCGCCAGGCAGCTGGCGGACGCGCTGAACGCCGTGAAATTCGACATCGTTAAGGGAGCCGACATGAAAAGTAAACTACTCAGTGGAATGGTGTTGTTCATGCTTTCGGCCTCGGCGATGGCGCAGCAATCCTTTAGCACGCCTGACCAGGCGACCGATGCACTGGCAAATGCTATTCGTGAGCAGAATGAAAGTGCAATGAACAACCTGCTTGGAGAAAACTGGCGCGATTTCCTGCCCCCTGAAGGCGTCGATCCTGATGCCGTCGATCGCTTCCTGCGCGACTGGAAAGTCCGTCATAACACTGTTGTTGAAGGTGACACAGCACATCTTGTTGTCGGAGAGACCGACTGGCAACTTCCTATCCCGGTAATCAAGACCACTTCCGGCTGGCAATTTGACATCAAAGAAGGTGCTGAGGAGATCCTGACCCGCGAAATTGGGCGTAACGAGCTCGCAGCGATTGAAGCCTTACATGCTTACGTGGATGCACAGCAGAACTATTATGCGATGAACCAGAAGTATGCCCAGAAGATCGTCAGCACCACTGGGAAAAAAGACGGTTTGTACTGGCCTGCATCACCCGGTGAAGCGCCCAGCCCGCTCGGCCCGGCATTCAGTCCAAAAGAACCGGGGACTGGCTATCACGGCTATCGCTTCAGAATTTTGCCGGATAACAATGGTTTCGCAATGGTTGCCTGGCCGGTCAGCTACGGTCAGACAGGCGTAATGAGTTTTGTGATAAACCAGGATGATACCGTTTACCAGCGCGATCTGGGGAAGGATTCACAGCATAAAGCCCAGGCATTATCAGCGTACAACCCGGATAAATCATGGGTGCCCGTTGTCCCCTGACTGCCCTACGGCGCTTCGCTTGCGCGGGCCTATGCTCTGAAGGTTTTGTAGGCCGGGTCAGGCGAAGTCGCCACCCGGCTTTTTAACTTACAGAATATTTGCGACCGATTTTGCCAGTTGCGCTTCCAGAACCGGTTTCGCTTCTTCGAATTTCAGGTTCACTTTATTAGCATTAGACACGACACGTGTCTGATATTTAGCGCGATCGCCCTGCTCGGAGCTGGTCTGCAGTTTCACGCCCGATGTGCCCTGACGCAGTGCCGCGATGTTATCGGTGGTGACTTTTGCTTTGCTACGCTCGGAGATCTGCAGGTCGGTCACCATGGTATAGTTCACATCTTCTACCATCGCATCCGCCGCCATACCGATCAGACCCGCCGCCAGGCCCACACCCAACGCCGCACCAGAAGAGCTGCTGTTATAGGCGGTAATACCTGCGCCCAGCGCCGCTCCCATTGCAGCACCTTCGTAGCCAGTCTTCAGATAGCCCTGAGATTCTCGCAGATCCATTTTATCGGCTTTCAGAACGTTAGCCTGCACCCAATAGTAGGCCCCGTCAGGAGAACTGGTCACCTTATAACCTTTCGCAACAAGGTCGTTAGCCAGCAGGGTTTGCAGGTTGCTCATGTCTTTATCAGAGGTGTTTTTAACCTGAATGTAGACTGTTTTTTCGTTAGATGGCTCCAGCCAGATGGTTTCGCTCATCTGAGTTTTCACTTCCAGATTACGTTTTTTCACCGCTGTGGTCATCGCACCACACCCGGTCAGCGTCATCGCTGCTGCCACTAAGCCAATCACCGCAACTTTCTTCAAAGACATGTTATTTCCTTTTTTCGTGTAATCAAAAGTCCAGAACCCCTAAACCGTGCGGCCAGTAGCTACACAATGGTGAAAAAGGTATCGGCAGATGAGAGAAAGTTTTTAGCGGAAATATCAATAAGATACCTACCATAATGGGTAGGTTTTAGACAAAAAAAAACGCCTCCGAAGAGGCGTTTAGCGATCATGAAGAAACTTATTTCTTCTTCGCTTTCGCGTTTGGCAGGTCGGTGATGCTGCCTTCAAACACTTCTGCCGCCAGGCCCACAGACTCATGCAGAGTTGGGTGAGCGTGGATGGTCAGCGCGATGTCTTCAGCGTCACAACCCATTTCGATAGCCAGACCGATTTCACCCAGCAGCTCGCCGCCGTTGGTGCCGACAATCGCACCACCGATCACACGGTGAGTCTCTTTGTCGAAGATCAGTTTGGTCATACCATCAGCGCAGTCGGAAGCGATAGCACGGCCAGAAGCAGCCCACGGGAAGGTGGCGGTTTCGTAGCTGATGCCTTTCTCTTTCGCTTCTTTCTCAGTCAGACCAACCCATGCAACTTCTGGCTCGGTGTACGCGATAGATGGGATCACTTTCGGATCGAAGTAGTGTTTCATGCCGGCGATAACTTCAGCGGCAACATGACCTTCGTGAACACCTTTGTGCGCCAGCATTGGCTGACCGACGATATCGCCGATAGCAAAGATGTGCGGCACGTTGGTGCGCAGCTGTTTGTCAACACGGATGAAGCCACGATCGTCCACTTCCACGCCAGCTTTGCCCGCGTCGAGGTTTTTACCGTTCGGCACACGGCCGATAGCCACCAGCACGGCGTCGTAACGCTGTGGTTCGGATGGGGCTTTTTTGCCTTCCATGGAAACGTAAATACCGTCTTCTTTCGCTTCAACGGCAGTGACTTTGGTTTCCAGCATCAGGTTGAATTTCTTGCTGATGCGTTTGGTGAAGACTTTAACGATGTCTTTGTCAGCAGCCGGGATAACCTGGTCGAACATTTCAACCACGTCAATATCTGAACCCAGCGCATGGTACACGGTACCCATTTCCAGACCGATGATACCGCCACCCATAACCAGCAGGCGTTTTGGAACGGTTTTCAGTTCCAGCGCATCGGTGGAATCCCACACGCGTGGATCTTCATGCGGAATGAATGGCAGTTCGATTGGGCGAGAGCCTGCCGCGATGATCGCGTTGTCGAAGTTGATCACGGTTTTGCCGTTTTCGCCTTCCACTTCCAGGGTGTTCGCACCGGTGAATTTACCCAGACCGTTTACCACTTTCACTTTACGGCCTTTGGCCATACCCGCCAGACCACCGGTCAGCTGAGTGATAACTTTCTCTTTCCAGGTACGAATTTTGTCGATATCGGTTTTCGGCTCGCCGAAGACGATACCGTGTTCAGCCAGTGCTTTGGCTTCTTCGATAACTTTGGCTACGTGCAGCAGCGCTTTAGAAGGGATACAGCCGACGTTAAGACAAACACCACCGAGGGTGCTGTAACGTTCTACGATGACGGTTTCCAGACCTAAATCCGCGGCGCGGAATGCTGCGGAGTAACCTGCCGGGCCTGCCCCAAGTACTACGACCTGAGTTTTGATTTCTGTGCTCATCATGACCTCTTAATTTATACCCGTCGTCCACCGGGTCGTTCTATCCGCCCGCAGTTTACAAAATTGTTAACAATTTTGAAACAACAAACGGCTCACGAATTATCGCTTTCGCCAATAACCTCACAAACAGCATGAGATTATCAGAAAAAAGCCGGCCGTCAGGCCGGCTTTTCGATTACATCACCAGGCGGCGAATGTCGCTCAGGGTGTTGTTGATGATGGTGATGAAACGCGCACCATCAGCACCGTCGATCACGCGGTGGTCGAAGGACAGAGAGATTGGCATCATCAGACGCGGTACGAACTCTTTGCCATTCCACACCGGCTCCATCGCGGACTTGGACACACCAAGGATCGCAACTTCAGGCGCGTTCACAATCGGTGCGAAGTGGGTTGTACCCAGGCCACCGATGCTGGAGATAGTGAAGCAACCGCCCTGCATTTCGCCAGCCGTCAGCTTACCATCACGCGCTTTTTTGGAGATCACGGTCAGTTCACGGGACAGCTCAGTGATGCTCTTCTTGTTCACGTCTTTGAAGACCGGAACAACCAGACCATTTGGCGTATCAACCGCAACACCGATGTTGATGTATTTCTTCAGCGTCAGCTTCTGACCGTCTTCGGACAGGGAGCTGTTGAAGCGTGGCATCTGCTCAAGAGCGGCGGCAACGGCTTTCATGATGAAGACCACTGGGGTGAATTTCACGTCCAGTTTACGCTTCTCAGCTTCGGCGTTCTGCTGTTTACGGAACGCTTCCAGATCGGTGATATCGGTTTTGTCGAAGTGCGTAACGTGCGGGATCATCACCCAGTTACGGCTCAGGTTAGCACCAGAGATTTTCTGGATACGGCCCAGTTCCACTTCTTCGATTTCGCCGAACTTGCTGAAGTCCACTTTCGGCCATGGCAGCATGCCCGGGATACCGCCGCCTGCCGCTGCAGCTGGTGCAGCTTCAGCGCGTTTCACCGCGTCTTTCACGTAAGTCTGAACGTCTTCGCGCAGGATACGACCTTTACGGCCAGTCCCTTTCACTTTCGCCAGGTTAACACCGAATTCGCGCGCCAGGCGACGAATCAGCGGAGTCGCGTGGACGTAAGCGTCGTTTTCAGCGAACTCAGATTTGCCTTCCGCTTTAGCAACAGGGGCAGCAGCTGGTTTAGCCGCCTGAGCCGGTGCAGCAGCCGGTGCTGGAGCAGCCGCAGCCGCCGGAGCAGCAGCAGGCGCAGCGCCTTCTACTTCGAAGACCATGATCAGAGAGCCGGTAGACACTTTGTCGCCAGTGCTGATTTTGATCTCTTTAACGGTACCCGCGAATGGCGCAGGGACTTCCATGGAAGCCTTGTCGCCTTCAACGGTGATCAGTGACTGTTCAGCGGCAACTTTGTCGCCCACTTTAACCATCACTTCGGTCACTTCAACTTCGTCACCGCCGATGTCTGGTACGTTAACGTCTTTCGCGCCGCCAGCAACCGCTGGAGCCGCAGCCGCCGGAGCAGCTGCCTGTGCTGGCGCAGAAGCAGGTGCAGCACCCGCCACTTCGAAGACCATGATCAGGGAGCCAGTAGACACTTTGTCACCGGTGTTGATCTTGATCTCTTTAACGGTACCCGCGAACGGAGCCGGCACTTCCATAGAGGCTTTGTCGCCTTCTACGGTGATCAGTGACTGCTCAGCCGCAACGGTGTCGCCCACTTTCACCAGGATCTCAGTGACTTCAACTTCGTCACCGCCGATGTCAGGCACGTTTACTTCTTTCGCGCTCGCGGCAGCTGCTGGAGCAGCGGCAGCCGGGGCGGCTTTCTTCTCTTCCTGCGCAGGTGCAGCTGCTGCTGCACCGTCGGCGGAATCGAAAATCATGATCAGTTTGCCAGTCTCGGTTTTATCGCCAACAGAGACTTTGATCTCTTTAACGATGCCAGCCTGAGGAGACGGGACTTCCATAGAGGCTTTGTCGCCTTCTACGGTGATCAGCGACTGTTCAGCTTCAACTTTGTCGCCAACTTTGACCAGGATCTCGGTGATTTCAACTTCATCAGCCCCGATGTCCGGTACATTGATTTCGATAGCCATTATTCTTTTACCTCTTACGCCAGACGCGGGTTAACTTTTTCTGCATCGATGTTGAATTTGGTAATTGCTTCCGCAACCACTTTCTTATCGATTTCGCCACGTTTAGCCAGTTCGCCCAGTGCTGCTACAACCACGTAAGAAGCATCAACTTCGAAGTGGTGACGCAGGTTTTCGCGGCTGTCAGAACGACCGAAGCCGTCAGTACCCAGTACGCGATAATCATCAGCTGGTACGTAAGTACGAACCTGCTCAGCGAACAGTTTCATATAGTCAGTAGACGCCACCGCTGGTGCATCGTTCATCACCTGAGCGATGTACGGAACGCGTGGGGTTTCCATTGGGTGCAGCATGTTCCAGCGCTCACAATCCTGGCCATCACGCGCCAGTTCAGTGAAGGAAGTAACAGAGTACACATCGGAACCTACGCCGTAGTCCTTCGCCAGGATCTGTGCTGCTTCACGTACGTGACGCAGGATAGAACCGGAGCCCAGCAGCTGAACTTTACCTTTGCTACCTTCGATGGTTTCGAGTTTGTAGATACCTTTACGGATACCTTCCTCGGCACCTGCTGGCATTGCCGGCATGTGGTAGTTTTCGTTCAGGGTGGTGATGTAGTAGTAAACGTTCTCTTGTGCTTCACCGTACATGCGCTGCAGACCGTCATGCATGATGACTGCCACTTCGTACGCATAAGACGGGTCGTAAGAGATACAGTTAGGGATGGTCAGAGACTGAATGTGGCTGTGACCATCTTCGTGCTGCAGACCTTCACCGTTCAGGGTCGTACGACCGGAAGTACCGCCTACCAGGAAGCCGCGAGCCTGTTGGTCGCCAGCCTGCCAGCACAGGTCACCGATACGCTGGAACCCGAACATGGAGTAGTAGATGTAGAACGGGATCATTGGCAGGTTGTTGGTGCTGTAAGAGGTCGCAGCAGCCAGCCAGGATGCGCCAGCACCCAGTTCGTTGATACCTTCCTGCAGGATCTGACCTTTCTCGTCTTCTTTGTAGTATGCAACCTGCTCACGGTCCTGCGGGGTGTACTGCTGGCCGTTCGGGCTGTAGATACCGATCTGACGGAACAGACCTTCCATACCGAAAGTACGCGCTTCGTCGGCGATGATTGGAACCAGACGATCTTTGATCGACTTGTTCTTCAGCATCACATTCAGGGCACGAACGAAAGCGATGGTGGTAGAGATCTCTTTGTTCTGCTCTTCAAGCAGCTGAGAGAAGTCTTCCAGCGCTGGCAGTTCCAGTTTCTCGGTGAAGTTAGGCTGACGAGCAGGCAGGTAGCCTTTCAGCGCCTGACGACGTTCGTGCAGGTACTTGTGCTCTTCAGAGCCTTCCGGGAAGGTGATGTAAGACAGGTTTTCTACCTGCTCATCAGTCACTGGAACGTTGAAACGGTCGCGGATATAACGCACGCCGTCCATGTTCATTTTCTTAACCTGGTGAGCGATGTTTTTACCTTCTGCGGTATCACCCATGCCGTAACCTTTGATGGTGTGGGCCAGGATTACAGTCGCTTTACCTTTGGTTTCCTGCGCTTTTTTCAGTGCGGCGTAGACTTTCTTCGGATCGTGACCACCACGGTTCAGGGCCCAGATCTGCTCATCAGTCCAGTCTGCAACCAGTGCTGCGGTTTCAGGATATTTACCGAAGAAGTGCTCACGAACGTAGGCACCGTCTTTGGATTTGAAGGTCTGGTAGTCACCGTCAACGGTTTCGTTCATCAGCTGGATCAGTTTACCGCTGGTGTCTTTACGCAGCAGCTCATCCCAACGACCGCCCCACATGACTTTAACCACGTTCCAGCCAGCACCTGCGAAGATGCCTTCCAGTTCGTTGATGATCTTACCGTTACCGGTTACCGGACCATCCAGACGCTGCAGGTTACAGTTGATGATGAAGCACAGGTTGTCCAGCTTCTCACGGGTCGCGATGGTGATCGCACCTTTAGATTCTGGCTCATCCATTTCACCGTCGCCCAGGAAGGCGTATACGGTCTGCTCAGAGGTGTCTTTCAGACCACGGTGTTCCAGGTATTTCAGGAACTTAGCCTGGTAGATCGCACCGATTGGGCCCAGCCCCATAGAAACGGTCGGGAACTGCCAGAAGGTTGGCATCAGTTTAGGGTGCGGATAAGAAGACAGACCTTTACCGTGAACTTCCTGACGGAAGTTGTTCATCTGCTCTTCAGTCAGACGACCTTCCAGGAATGCACGTGCATAGATGCCCGGAGAGATGTGGCCCTGGAAGTACACCAGATCGCCGCCGTCTTTCTCGTTCGCTGCACGGAAGAAGTGGTTGAAGCACACTTCGTAAACAGTGGCAGAAGACTGGAAGGAAGCCATGTGGCCACCCAGTTCCAGGTCTTTCTTGGATGCGCGCAGAACGGTCATGATGGCGTTCCAGCGAATTGCAGAACGGATACGACGTTCCAGATCCAGATTGCCCGGGTATTCCGGTTCGTCTTCGACGGCAATCGTGTTTACGTAGTTGCTAGCCCCTGCACCTGAAGCAACCTTCACACCGCCTTTGCGGGCTTCAGAAAGCAGCTGATCAATCAGATACTGAGCGCGCTCAACACCTTCTTCACGGATGACCGATTCGATCGCCTGTAGCCAGTCGCGAGTTTCGATCGGATCCACGTCATTTTGGAGACGTTCTGACATGGGGGTATTCCTTATCTATCTAATACGTTGATTTGTCTGGAACCTGTCCCATTGTGCTCTCGGGCAAGAACACAATAAGACAGGTTCTGCGTTTAGTTGCCGCGCTCTAAAAGTACCTGGCGCTTAATCCTTTCGTTGCTGTATGCGGCGTAATGAACGTTCGCGACGCGATTGTTCACGGCTGCGGTCCAGCAAGATTTCCTCAATGAAAGCCAGATGCCGGTGCGACGCTTCGCGCGCCTGCTCCGGTTCCCCGGCCATTATCGCCTCGAATACTCGGGTGCGATGGTTGCTTACCAGTGGGAGCATGTCCCGACGGGCATACAACAATTCAAAATTCTGACGAACGTTCTGGGCCAGCATGGGCTCCATGCAGCGTAGCAGATGGAGAAGCACCACGTTGTGGGCCGCTTCGGTGACGGCGATTTGATACTGGACGACGGCGCTGGACTCGGCGTCTAAATCGCCGGACTGCTGTGCCCGTTCAATGGCCTGATGCAGTTCACGGATACGCACGCGATCTTCATCAGTGCTGCGAAGGGCGGCGTAATAGGCCGCAATACCTTCAAGCGCGTGACGGGTCTCAAGCAGGTCAAACTGGGATTCTGGGTGGTCAGAGAGAAGTTCTACCAGCGGATCGCTGAAGCTCTGCCACAGGCTGTTTTGCACAAAGGTTCCGCCGCCCTGGCGACGAAGCAGCAAACCCTTTGCTTCGAGACGTTGAATCGCCTCACGCAGAGAGGGACGTGAAACGTCGAACTGTTTTGCCAGCTCGCGTTCTGGCGGAAGTTTCTCACCCGGGCGCAGAGTCCCTTCGAGGATTAAAAACTCCAGCTGCTGCTCAATCACATCAGATAGTTTTGGTTGGCGAATTTTGCTGTAGGCCATATTCCCTGTCTTACGCCTTTTTGCCCGGAGTCAATTGGTCTTACCAATTTCTATTTCGTATCGCTAAAGTAACAAAGTATTCACCTTCTGTCCATATTGGTTTTGATTGAAATCAGTAAACGCTGCACATTTTAACAACCTTACAGAAATAACGTTTCAGAAATGTAACTTTGCACAAATGAGTTGATTACTCACAAAGAGGGAGTTTTAACCATATTGAAACGAGGGTTTTTGCAATCTGAAGCGATTCAACAAAGCAAATAATGAAAATTAGCCCACTTATGGCGCATTTCTATTCTATAGGTTGGGGTAAGAAAGGTTCGCGGAGTGATTTACAAATGCTTTCTTTTTATTCAACTCGTCATCAGCCCTTCATAAAGCAGGTGCATTCGCAGGCACTTACCACTATTCTGGCGCTTACGGAAGTCATCTACGATTTTTTCGGTATCATTAACCGTAAAGAAATAAATACAGAAAACGGACATTCATAATTACACACGCCCAGCGTGAACATAACAACCACACACGAGGTTTCAAATGGAAGCTCAACAGCACGGCGATCAGCTAAAGCGCGGCCTGAAAAACCGCCATATACAGCTCATCGCATTGGGTGGTGCTATCGGCACTGGCCTGTTCCTGGGAAGCGCATCCGTTATCCAGTCAGCCGGTCCTGGCATTATTTTGGGTTACGCTATCGCAGGTTTTATTGCTTTTCTGATTATGCGTCAGTTAGGTGAAATGGTCGTTGAAGAACCCGTTGCTGGTTCTTTCAGTCACTTTGCCTATAAGTACTGGGGAAGCTTCGCGGGCTTCGCCTCTGGCTGGAACTACTGGGTGCTGTACGTACTGGTTGCCATGGCTGAACTTACCGCTGTCGGTAAGTACATTCAGTTCTGGTACCCGGAGATCCCAACCTGGGCCTCTGCTGCAGCCTTCTTCGTTATTATCAACGCCATTAACCTGACCAACGTAAAAGTGTTCGGAGAGATGGAGTTCTGGTTCGCCATCATCAAAGTCATCGCCGTTGTGGCAATGATCATCTTCGGTGGCTGGCTGCTGTTCAGCGGTAACGGTGGCCCGCAGGCAACGGTACGTAACCTGTGGGAACAGGGCGGATTCCTGCCACACGGGATGAGTGGGCTGGTGATGATGATGGCTATCATTATGTTCTCCTTTGGGGGGCTGGAACTGGTCGGTATCACCGCCGCTGAAGCCGACAACCCGGAGCAGAGCATCCCGAAAGCCACTAACCAGGTTATCTACCGTATTCTGATCTTCTATGTGGGTTCACTGGCCGTGCTGCTCTCTCTGCTGCCATGGACGCGCGTGACCGCGGATACCAGCCCGTTTGTGCTGATCTTCCACGAGTTGGGCGATACCTTCGTGGCAAACGCCCTGAATATCGTGGTGCTGACCGCTGCTCTGTCTGTTTACAACAGCTGCGTATACTGCAACAGCCGTATGCTGTTTGGTCTGGCTCAGCAAGGTAACGCCCCGAAAGCCCTGCTCAACGTCGACAAACGTGGTGTGCCGGTAAACACCATTATCGTATCGGCCATTGTGACGGCGCTGTGCGTACTGATTAACTATCTGGCCCCGGAATCCGCCTTCGGACTGCTGATGGCACTGGTGGTTTCGGCTCTGGTTATCAACTGGGCGATGATCAGTCTGGCGCACATCAAGTTCCGCCGCGCCAAACAGCAGCAAGGTGTGACTACGCGTTTCCCGGCTCTGCTTTATCCGCTGGGTAACTGGGTGTGTCTGCTGTTCATGGCCGCTGTGCTGGTCATCATGCTGATGACCCCGGGGATGGCGATTTCTGTGTACCTGATCCCGGTCTGGATTGCGATCCTCGGCGTGGGTTATCTGGTTAAACAGAAAAACGGCAACGCGGTGAAAGCACACTAATCTGCCCTTCCACTCTGCACGCCTTTCCGGTGTGCAGAGTGTTGTTACCTTCCTCACAAATTCCCGCCAACAGCAATTTTATCCATATCCCCGACGCGATACTGCAACGCAAAAATTCCTTTGCCAGCAAATAATTCTCTCCATACCGCAACCTGGAGAGCAGTTAATGGATAACAACAAACTGTCAGTAAAAGAAAAGATCGGCTATGGGATGGGAGACGCAGGATGCAACATCATCTTCGGCACCATCATGTTGTTTGTTAACTATTTCTATACGGATATTTTTGGTCTGGCACCTGCATTAGTCGGCGTATTGCTGTTGTCTGTTCGTGTCATTGATGCCGTAACAGACCCTATTATGGGTGCTATCGCTGACCGTACCCGCAGTAAATATGGGCGGTTTCGTCCATGGCTGCTGTGGATCGCCGTCCCCTATGCACTGTTCAGCATCCTGATGTTTACCACGCCAGAGTGGAGCTATAACAGCAAAGTTATCTATGCCTTTGTCACCTACTTCCTGCTGTCGCTGACCTACACCGCCATCAACATTCCGTACTGCTCGCTGGGTGGCGTGATTACTAACGATCCTAAAGAGCGCGTCGCCTGTCAGTCTTATCGCTTCGTGATGGTCGGTATCGCGACACTGCTGCTGTCACTCACTTTGCTGCCGATGGCCGACTGGTTTGGTGGGGATAACAAAGCGAAAGGTTACCAGATGGCGATGACCGTACTGGCGCTGATTGGTACCTGTATGTTCCTGTTCTGCTTCGCCACCGTTCGCGAGCGTGTGCGCCCGGCGGTACAGACGCATGACGAATTGAAAAACGACCTGAAAGACGTGTGGAAGAACGATCAATGGGTGCGCATTCTGCTATTAACCCTGTGCAACGTCTGCCCGGGTTTTATCCGCATGGCGGCGACCATGTATTACGTCACCTGGGTGATGGGCCAGAGCACCCACTTCGCCACGCTGTTTATCAGCCTCGGGGTGGTCGGCATGATGCTCGGCAGTATGCTGGCGAAAGTATTAACTGACCGCTGGTGTAAGCTGAAGGTGTTTTTCTGGACCAACATCGCGCTGGCAATTTTCTCCTGCGCATTCTATTTCTTCGACCCGAAAGCCACCGTCACCATCGTCGTGCTCTACTTCCTGCTGAATATCCTGCACCAAATCCCGTCTCCGTTGCACTGGTCGCTGATGGCCGATGTGGACGATTACGGCGAGTGGAAAACCGGAAAACGCATCACAGGTATCAGTTTCTCCGGCAACATCTTCTTCCTCAAACTGGGGCTGGCTGTTGCCGGTGCAATGGTAGGCTTCCTGCTCTCCTGGTACGGTTACGACGCCGGTGCGAAAGCGCAGAGCGCGGACGCCATCAACGGTATTGTGCTGCTGTTCACGGTTATTCCGGGCGTGGGATATCTGATTACTGCGGGAGTGGTGCGTCTGCTGAAAGTGGACCGCGAAACCATGAAGCAGATCCAGTCCGATCTGCAAAAACGTCGTAACAACTATCGCGAGCTGAACGATTATCCGGAACTCAAAGCCGCTGAGACAAAATAAGGAAAGCCGAATGCAAACCTGGCCAAACCCGTTTATTGAGCAACGCGCCGATCCGTACATTTTGTACCACGAGGGGCAATACTATTTTATTGCCTCCGTACCGCAGTATGACAGGCTGGCAATCCGCCGCGCAGATTCGCTGGAAGGGCTGCGCAGCGCCGACGAAGTGGTGGTGTGGCGTAAACCCGACTCCGGTCCTATGAGCGAGTTAATATGGGCGCCGGAGCTGCATCATATTGACGGTAAGTGGTACATCTACTTTGCGGCGGCACACACTCAGGCGCTCGACAGGCTCGGCATGTTCCAGCACCGCATGTTTGTGCTGGAATGTACTGACCGCGATCCGCTCGCGGGCACATGGGAGAAGAAAGGTCAGGTCATCACGCCATTTGACACCTTTGCACTGGATGCCACCACGTTTGTGCACCAGGGGAAACGCTGGTATCTGTGGGCGCAAAAAGCCCCGGATATCTCCGGTAACTCCAACCTCTATCTGTGTGAAATGGACAATCCATGGACACTGAAAGGCGAGCCGGTGATGCTCAGTAAGCCAGAGTATGACTGGGAGTGCCGCGGATTCTGGGTTAACGAAGGCCCGGCAGTACTGTTTCACGGCGACAAACTCTTCATCAGCTATTCCGCCAGCGCGACCGATGAGAACTACTGCATGGGTTTATTGTGGATCGATATGACCGCCGATCCGCAAAACCCGGCGAACTGGCAGAAATCTCCGCGCCCGGTATTCACCACCAGCGATGAAAATCGCCAGTATGGGCCCGGGCACAACAGTTTTACGCAGACGCCGGATGGGGAAGATGTGCTGGTGTATCACGCACGTAACTACACCGAAATTGAGGGTGATCCGCTTTACGATCCGAACCGTCATACCCGCCTGAAGCTTGTCCGTTGGAAAGAAAACGGGATGCCTGATTTCGGCATCCCGCCTGCGGATACACTTTAGTGTTTATGGCGCGCTGGCCTACACCAGCGTGCCGTAAATGGTCAGCAGCGCCACCACAACCACCACCACAAATGACGTTTTCTTCGCCATCGACACAGCGGCTTTTGGCGTTTCAATCTTATCGGTATGCGGCTCGAGCGCCAGAGAGAACTGCGCCAGACGCGTTAACACCTGGTACTGCGACGTATGACGATCGGCAAGAGAAGCGAACCACGCGGGCAGCGCTTTTTCGCCGTGACCAATCAACGCATATACCACACCCACGAACCGCACCGGGAGCCAGTCAAGCACATGCAAAATGGCATCAATCCCGGACTGCAAGCGTTCATGCGGTGTCAGATAGCGGGCAAGCCAGGTCTGCCAGGCACGAAGAAAAGCATACCCCATCAGCAATACCGGTCCCCACGGGCCCCCCACCACAAACCAGAACAGCGGTGCCAGGTAGTAACGAAAGTTAATCCACAGCAGTGCGTTTTGCAGTTCACGTAAAAACTCACGTTCATCGCAATCCGGTGGTACCCCATGGATCATGGTCAGTTCGCTCGCCATCGCACTGCGTGCATGGGCATCATCATGAGATGCCGCTTTAAGATAAGCGTGATAATGCAAACGCACCTTACCCGCACCAATGCACAACACTCCAAGCAGGATCCACACGACCAGTAACGGTACGTTGAAAAAGAGTCCGTGCAGCGAGCGCAGCAGCAGAAACGTAATCACCATCACCCCTGCCAGCATCAGCAGCGTGCGCAGCATGGAGAAGTGCTTAATCCGGCGGAAAAGCACCTCCAGCCGGTGATCCAGATGCCAGTGCTCGCCGAGTTTGAACAGGCGTTCAGCGATGATGACCAGCAGCATGGTAAACAACGTCATGTTATCTCCTTATTCTGACGGCGCAGTAAGCATGGCGCGAAACCGGGACCAGTCAAAGGCTGGGCCGGGATCGGTTTTTCTCGCCGGAGCGATATCACTGTGTCCCGTGATATTTTCGGCAATGGCCGGGTAGAGTCCAATAAGCGTTTTGGTTACAGCCACGAGTTGTTGATACTGTGAATCGGTATAGGGCACGGTGTCAGTGCCTTCCAGTTCGATTCCGATAGAAAAATCGTTGCATCGTTCACGCCCCTGGTACATCGACACCCCGGCATGCCAGGCGCGTTTATCAAAGGGAACATACTGAACGACTTCACCATCGCGACGAATCAGACAATGAGCCGACACGCGCAGATGTGCAATCTCAGCAAAGAAAGGATGTGCATCAGGATCTATCGTTCCTGTGAATAACGCATCGATCCACGGGCCGCCAAACTCACCCGGCGGGAGACTAATATTATGAACAACCAGCAGTGTGGGCTTTTCATCCTCCGGGCGGCAGTCGTGGTGCGGCGAGGGCACATGCCGCGCATCCACCAGCCATCCGTTTTCTAACAACATGCTGGAACTCCTTATGTATGGTGCTGTTACTCGGTTCAGAGTAGCATGTTTCAATATTATGATTCGTTACCAATTTGGAGTTTTATCATGCCGCCTCGCCGCTACAACCCCGACCACCGACGTGAAGCGCTTCTGGAACGTATTAATATGGATATTCCGGCAAGCGTTGCCCATGCTTTGAAAGAAGATCTGGGCGGTGACATCAATGCCGAAAAGGATATTACTGCCCAATTATTGCCAAAAGAAGCACGTTCGCACGCCGTCATTATCACCCGTGAAGATGGCGTTTTTTGCGGTAAGCGCTGGGTTGAAGAGGTCTTTACCCAACTGGCAGGTGATGATGTGCAGATCACCTGGCATGTTGAAGACGGCGATGTGATTACGGCAAACCAGCCGCTGTTTGAGCTGAATGGTCCGTCCCGCGTTTTGCTCACCGGTGAACGAACCGCGCTTAACTTCGTCCAGACCTTATCCGGGGTGGCAAGTGAAGTACGCCGCTACGTTGACCTGCTTGTCGGCACCCGTACACAGTTACTGGATACCCGTAAAACACTGCCGGGCCTGCGTACGGCGCTGAAATACGCGGTGCTCTGTGCTGGTGGTGCAAACCACCGGCTGGGGTTATCAGACGCGTTCCTGATTAAAGAGAACCATATTATCGCCTCGGGTTCGGTACGTCAGGCGGTTGAAAAAGCCTTCTGGCTACACCCGGATGTCCCTGTTGAAGTGGAAGTCGAAAACCTGGAAGAACTGGTGCAGGCGATAAAGGCCGGGGCCGATATCATCATGCTCGATAACTTCGAAACAGAGCAGATGCGCGAAGCAGTAAAACTGACTAACGGCCAGGCTCAGCTTGAGGTATCCGGTAACGTGACGTTCGATACTATCCGTGAATTCGCCGAGACCGGGGTTGATTACATCTCCGTCGGGGCGCTGACCAAACACGTGCGAGCCCTCGACCTCTCGATGCGCTTTAAATAGTGTCTTCTCCCCTCTCCGCCCGGAGAGGGGAATTTCAGCCCCGCTCGCAAATCCGTTGTCCTTCCCTGCAACACCAAATGAATTCTCTGAAGACCCCTTCCCGTTCCCTTTTTTGTCCCTCGCCCCTGCTCTTTTGCGCTGCCAGAGTAGCGCCATTCGACATAAGGAGCAGACATGGACAGACAACAGGGATTCACACTCATTGAGCTGATGGTAGTCATTGGCATTATTGCAATTCTGAGTGCCATCGGCGTACCCGCCTACCAGAACTACCTGCGAAAAGCGGCACTGACCGATATGCTACAAACCTTCATTCCCTACCGTACCGCCATTGAACTTTGCGCACTGGATCATGGTGGTGTGGAACGCTGTGACGCGGGCAGTAACGGCATTCCTTCCCCCACCACGACGCGTTACGTCTCAGGAATGAGCGTGGCGAAAGGGATCGTGACCTTAACAGGCCAGGAGAGTCTCAATGGGCTGGAGGTGGTCATGACGCCACAGTGGAACGACGGCAACGGTATGACGGGCTGGATGCGTGACTGCAACATCAGTGCTGACAGTGCCCTTAAACAGGCTTGCGAAGATGTTTTCCGCTTCGACACTAACTGAGGAGCAGAGAATGAATACGGATCAACTCGTGGCACTCTGTCTGCGCCATCACGCTCTGCTGCTAACCAGCGATAGTGACATGATTAGCATCGCCGTCGTGGGAAACCCAGGTAGTGAGCTAATGGAAGCGCTGCGTTTCGCGACCCAGAAACGGATTGATATCGAATGCTGGAGTACTGAGCGTATGGAAAAACACCGGCAGTTAACGTCACAATCGCATCTGCCTGTCGTTTCTCCATCACATTCAGCAGTGGATATCCTCAACCACACGCTGCAACAGGCGATAAATCAACGCGCTTCCGACATTCATATCGAACCGATGGAGCACGCATGCCAGATCCGCTTACGTATTGACGGCGTACTGTGCCCGCAACCTCCGATTTCTGCAGCAATGGCAACCCAGTTCAGCGCGCGTTTAAAAGTGTTAGGTAACCTGGATATTGCTGAACGCCGTTTACCGCAGGACGGTCAGTTTACGATTGAGCTGGCAAATGAGCCTGTCTCATTTCGAATCGCCACACTTCCCTGCAGCGGTGGCGAAAAGATTGTTCTGCGCTTGTTGCATCAGGTTCAGCAGGCTCTTGAGGCGAAAGCACTCGGTATGAGTACTGAACAACTGACCTGCTTTACCGACGTTCTCCATCAGCCACAGGGGCTGATTCTGGTCACGGGTCCCACTGGCAGTGGAAAAACGGTGACGCTTTACAGTGCGTTGCAAGCGCGCAACACGCCGGATGTCAACATCTGTAGCGTGGAGGATCCCATTGAGATCCCGCTTGTGGGATTAAATCAGACACAAATTAATCCCCGCGCGGGTTTAACATTTCAGAGCGTGCTGAGAGCGCTGCTACGTCAGGATCCTGACATCATTATGGTCGGCGAAATTCGTGATGGTGAAACGGCTGAGATTGCCATTAATGCCGCCCAGACCGGGCATCTGGTGTTATCGACGCTGCACACTAACTCAACAACAGAAGCCCTGACTCGCCTGGAGCAGATGGGCGTGGCGCGCTGGATGATATCTTCCGCACTCTCGATGGTGATTGCTCAGCGCCTGGTTCGTCGTCTTTGCCCACATTGTCGCCGGGAAGCCAACGAAAACGCTGAATTACCTCGCTCAGTCTGGTGCAGACCGCTTCCACGCTGGCAACCCACAGGTTGCGATCGCTGCTATCACGGTTTCTATGGCCGCGTGGCCATTTTTGAAGTTCTTGTGATCGATAATTTCCTGCGTCAGGCCATTGCCAGCGGGGCAGGAACCGAAGTGATAGAAGCAAGTGCCCGACAGGCAGGAATGCTCTCCCTGTTCGAACACGGCTGTATCGCGGTTGAACAGGGTCTGACTACACTCGAAGAGTTGTTGCGCGTCCTGGGAATGCCCGATGGTTGCTAATCAACTCTGGCGCTGGCGAGCGCTTTCCATTGAAGGAGAGCCCCGGAGTGGAACACTCTGGGCGACAGACCGTAATGCGGCTTTCACCAGGCTGATGCGTAACGAGTTGCATCCGCTGACAGTGACCCGATGCTCACAGCGATACCGCTGGCGGCCACATCACTGCTACGAGATGTTTCGCCAGCTCGCGACTCTTCTGCAGGCTGGGCTGACATTATCCCATAGTCTGCAAATGCTGGCGGACCAGCATCCATTAAAGCCCTGGCAGGCACTCCTGCAAAGCATTGCCGATGAACTTAGTGAAGGATGCCCTTTTTCAGAGGCACTAAAGCGATGGCCTGCGGTCTTTAGTCCATTGCATGTCTCGATGGTGAAAACCGGTGAGCTAACAGGAAAACTGGAAGAGTGTTGCCGCCAGCTAGCACAGCAACAAAAGTCGCAGCAGCAGCTCAGTGCAAAAGTGAAAAAGGCACTGCGCTATCCGATGATAATCCTGATGCTGGCCGTACTTGTCGTGCTGGCGATGATCACTCTGGTCTTGCCCGAATTTGCCGCTATCTACAGGACGTTTAATACTCCGCTCCCGCTACTGACACAGATTGTCATGGGGATGGCCGCTTTTATGCAGTCATATTCCCTCGCACTGTTCGCTGTACTGCTTGTACCTGTGGCTGCCGCCTGGATTCTGCGGAATGACCCTCGCTGGCAACGTATTTTGCTGCATACTCCCGTCATGGGCGCACTGGCAAAGGGCCAAAAACTGGGACAGATCTTTACCGTGCTGTCGCTCACACAACAGGCGGGCATTCCCTTTTTACAGGGGCTGGAGAGCGCGGAGGAAACCGTTGAAAATCAGTACTGGCAAGGAGTTCTCCGCAATGTGCGGGAGGACATTGAAAAAGGTCTCCCCATCTGGTCATCCTTCCAGAAGACGGCAATCTTTACCCCGCTGTGTATTCAGCTTTTACGAACCGGTGAAATGTCAGGGGCGTTGGACGTCATGCTGAAGAACCTTGCCCACCATCACACGGAGCAAACCTTCCAGCAGGCAGATAACCTGGCGGCACTTCTGGAGCCTTTGCTTCTGATTGTGACGGGAGTCATCATCGGCACACTGGTGGTGGCAATGTACCTGCCTATTTTCCATCTGGGGGATGCGATGAGCGCAGGATAATGCTGGCGCACAGGCATGCGCCAGCTGAAGCTATTACAGGCTATTGAATACGCGGTTTTCCTGCTCCTGAACGCGGATAAACGTAGTACGTTTCGTCAGCTCTTTCAGACGAGATGCCCCAACATAGGTGCAGGCTGAGCGTAAACCGCCAAGGATATCGCGCGCAGTGTTTTCGACCGGGCCACGCAGTGGCAGCTTCACGGTTTTACCTTCAGCCGCGCGGTATTTTGCTACACCACCGACATGACGGGTCATCGCAGATTCAGAGCTCATCCCGTAGAACAGCATGAATTTCTCGCCATTCTCTTCAACCACGGTGCCACCACTCTCTTCGTGGCCTGCCAGCATACCGCCGAGCATCACAAAGTCTGCGCCGCCGCCAAAGGCCTTCGCAACATCACCCGGCATGGTGCAACCACCGTCGCTGATGATCTGACCGCCCAGTCCATGCGCAGCATCAGCGCACTCAATCACAGCGGAAAGTTGCGGATAACCGACACCGGTTTTGACGCGCGTGGTGCATACGGACCCCGGGCCAATGCCCACTTTCACAATATCGGCACCGGAAAGGATCAGTTCTTCACACATTTCGCCAGTCACCACGTTACCCGCGATGATGGTTTTGGTCGGCCAGGCTTCGCGAGCCTTGCTGACAAACTGCACGAAGTGCTCGGAATAACCGTTAGCCACATCAATACAGACGAAGTTTAGTGCTGGATTTGCATTCAGGATCTGTTTGGTCTTCTCAAAATCCGCATCGGATGTGCCGGTAGAAACCATGACATGCTTAACGACATCATCAGAGGATGACGCAACAAATGCATTCCACTCTTCAGGGCTGTAATGCTTATGCACAGCGGTGAGAACATCAAATTTTGCCAGCGCCGTTGCCATTTCGAATGTGCCCACTGTGTCCATGTTGGCAGCAATAATTGGCACACCAGACCAGGTCTGACCGGAATGTTTAAAGGTGAATTGACGTTCGAGTTCAACGTCTGAGCGACTTTTCAGTGTAGAGCGTTTAGGGCGGATAAGAACGTCTTTGAAACCTAACTTCAGATCTTCTTCAATACGCATGTGCGGATTCCTGGGGTTAGAGGCAAATATATTAAAAGCACAACTCCAGTGACGCTATCATACGCACTAATACCTGCTCCGCAAGACTGCGAAATTCTCTTTTTTTACGCTACAATCCTATAAATTTACCTGGTAAAAAGCAGGTAAAGAGGGCTAAACAGTTGTTGGCGCACGCAGGAATTTTAATCAACTGATTTTAATAATGAATAATTCCCAGGATTTGATTTAATGGGGTATATCGTCGCATTAACCGGCGGCATCGGTAGTGGCAAAAGTACCGTTGCGGACGCTTTTTCTCGTCTGGGTATCACGATTATTGATGCCGATATCATTGCCCGTCAGGTGGTAGCACCTAATACACCCGCATTAAAGGCCATCAAAGAACATTTTGGTCAGACAATCATCAATGCGGATGGTACGCTCAATCGCCGCCAGCTTCGTGAATGCATTTTTTCTGATTCTGCAGAAAAGATCTGGCTTAATGCCTTGCTCCACCCCATTATCCACCAGGAAACCCAGCGTCAGATTGCCGCAGCCAGCTCACCCTATGTATTGTGGGTGGTTCCGTTACTGGTGGAAAATCAGTTGCAGAAAAAAGCCGACCGGGTGCTGGTTATTGATGTTTATCCCGAAACGCAAATCCAGCGTACCATGATGCGCGACCACGTCTCGCGTGAACATGCTGAACAAATTCTTGCCGCTCAGGCCACTCGCGCTCAGCGCCTTGCCGTTGCGGATGATGTTATTGATAATAACGGCGCACCAGATGCCATTGCATCGGATGTTGCCCGTCTGCACGCGCAGTATCTGACGTTTGCCGCGCAGACCGTTGCACAGGAAAAACCATAATGTCGACTCACATCCTTTTTGAGCATCCGCTCAACGAAAAAATGCGTACCTGGTTACGCATCGAATTTCTCATTCAACAGCTTTCACAACATCTGCCTGTCAACGATCATGCCACAGCGTTACACTTCTTCCGTAACGTGGGCGATCTGCTGGATGTGATTGAACGCGGGGATGTCCGCACAGAATTGCTCAAAGAGCTGGAGCGCCAGCAGCGTAAATTGCAGGCCTGGACTGAGGTCCCCGGTGTTGATCAAAGCCGTATCGACGATCTCCGCCAGCAGTTGAAAGCCAGCAGTACCATTCTGATGGCTGCGCCACGTGTTGGACAATTTTTGCGTGAAGACCGCCTGATTGGCCTGGTACGCCAACGTCTGAGCATCCCAGGAGGTTGCTGTAGTTTCGATCTCCCGACGCTTCATATGTGGCTGCATATGCCGCAAGCTCAACGTGACGCACAGGTGAACTGCTGGCTGGCAAGTCTGGAGCCGATGCACCAGACGCTGTCGCTTATCCTCGATCTGATCCGTAACTCAGCCCCATTCCGTAAGCAAACCAGCCTGAACGGTTTCTATCAGGATAACGGTGATGATGCCGATCTTCTGCGCCTGAATTTATCGCTTGGCGAACAGCTTTACCCACAAATTTCCGGACATAAAAGTCGTTTTGCCATTCGCTTTATGCCGCTGGACAGTGAAAATGGTACCGTGCCAGAACGTCTCGATTTTGAACTGGCCTGTTGTTGAGGAGTACTGATGTCTGACGTAACCACCGTAAACTGCCCAACCTGTGGCAAAACCGTTGTCTGGGGCGAAGTGAGCCCGTTCCGCCCATTCTGCTGTAAACGCTGTCAGTTGATTGATCTGGGAGAATGGGCAGCGGAGGAGAAACGCATTCCGAGTGAAGGCGATCTCTCGGATAGCGATGACTGGAGCGAGAACCAGCAGTAACGTATAAAGCCTGCTGGCGCTTCGCTTAGCAGGCCTACCTGTTTGCCACTAATCGGCGGATCACAGGTTCATTAGCCGGTGGGAATTTTTCGGCATCACTTACCTGAAGTTCAACCCAATTACCCGGTTGTCCCTCTTTCCCCCAGGGGTCACCTTCCCAGCTTTCTACCAGCCAGAACCACAGCGTGATGTGCCTGTCCGGAAACTGGTATTCGAGCTTATCAAACAGCGTTGCACCAAGTGGAGTAATCCCCACCTCTTCCTGCAGTTCGCGAACCAGCGCCTCTTCCGGCGTTTCACCTGATTCAATTTTCCCACCCGGGAACTCCCATTTGTTCGCCATATGGGCGTCAGCCGCGCGCTGGGTGATGAAGATTTGGTTTTGCGGGTTGCGAATAATCCCGACGGCAATTTGCAGTATTTTCATAGTGTCACTTCCATAAAAAAGGCGCAGATATCTGCGCCTTTTTGCTTTTATATGAACTTAGTTCAGACGGCCGTGGCACGCCTTGTATTTTTTACCGGAACCACATGGGCACGGATCGTTACGACCCACTTTACGATCGCCTGTCTGCGCCGCGATCGCCGCTGCGGCTTCGCTGTCGTCAGTCTGGTGGCTCAGTTGTTGCATCTGTGCCAGACGCTCAGCTTCTTCGCGACGCTGCTGCTCCATCGCTTCCACTTCTTCCGGCAAGCGCACCTGAACCTTGCTCAGGGTGCTGATCACTTCATATTTCAGTGACTCCAGCATCGACGCAAACATCGAGAAGGATTCACGCTTATATTCCTGCTTCGGATCTTTCTGCGCATAGCCACGCAGGTGGATACCCTGACGCAGGTAGTCCATCGCCGCCAGGTGCTCTTTCCACAGTGAGTCCAGGGTCTGCAGCATCACACCTTTTTCGAAGTGACGCATCATCTCAGCGCCAACGACTTCTTCCTTACGCTTGTACACATCCAGCGCGGTTTCGAAGATACGTTCGCGCAGGGTTTCTTCATGCAGCTCAGGTTCTTTGTCCAGCCACTCTTTGATTGGCAGCTCGAGGTCAAAGTCGTTTTTCAGACGTTCCTGCAGACCTTCGATATCCCACATCTCTTCCAGAGATTGCGGTGGGATATGCGCGTCGATAGTCGCTTTGAATACGTCTTCGCGAATGCTGTTAATGGTTTCGCTCACGTCAGACACATCCAGCAGTTCGTTACGCTGGGTGTAGATTGCACGACGCTGATCGTTAGCAACGTCATCATATTCCAGCAGTTGCTTACGAATATCGAAGTTGCGGCTTTCCACTTTACGCTGTGCGTTAGCAATCGCTTTAGTGACCCACGGGTGCTCAATGGCTTCGCCTGGCTTCATGCCAAGCTTACGCATCATGCCGGAAACACGGTCAGAGGCGAAAATACGCATCAGCGCATCTTCCATAGACAAGTAGAAACGGGAAGAACCGGCATCACCCTGACGACCCGCACGACCACGCAGCTGGTTATCAATACGACGAGATTCGTGACGCTCGGTACCAATAATATGCAGACCACCGGACGCCAGAACCGCGTCATGACGTACCTGCCAGTCAGCTTTGATCTGCGCAATCTGTTCAGGCGTTGGGTTTTCCAGCTCTGCAATTTCAGCCTGCCAGCTACCGCCCAGCATAATATCAGTACCACGACCCGCCATGTTGGTGGCGATGGTCACTGCAGCCGGATAACCTGCCTGCGCAACGATATCAGCTTCTTTGGCGTGGAATTTGGCGTTCAGAACGTTGTGTTTGATACCCGCTTTAGTCAGCTCGTGAGAAACCACTTCAGATTTCTCGATAGAGATGGTCCCTACCAGAACCGGCTGACCATTCGCAGTACGATCGCGAATATCTTCGATGATCGCCTGAATTTTTTCCGCTTCGGTCATGTACACCAGGTCCGGCATATCCTTACGGATCATTGGACGGTTGGTTGGAACGACTACGGTATCCAGCTTATAGATGGAACTAAATTCAAACGCTTCGGTATCGGCAGTACCGGTCATGCCCGCCAGCTTCTCGTACAGACGGAAGTAGTTCTGGAAGGTGATAGAGGCCAGCGTCTGGTTTTCATTCTGAATATCCACACCTTCTTTGGCTTCCACAGCCTGGTGCAGACCATCAGACCAGCGGCGGCCCTGCATGGTACGGCCGGTGTGTTCATCGACGATGATCACTTCGCCGTCTTTTACGATGTAGTCGACATCGCGGGTGAACAGCGCGTGGGCACGCAGGGCGGCGGTCACGTGGTGCATCAGCATGATGTTGCTCGGAGAGTACAGAGACTCGCCCTCTTCCATGATGCCTTCAGCGACCAACAGCTCTTCAATTTTCACCAGACCACGCTCGGTCAGGTTCACCTGGCGCGCTTTTTCATCAACGGAGAAGTGGCCTTCACCCTGGAAGGTATCGGAGTCTTCTTTCTCCTGACGCAGCAGGTGTGGAATGATTTTGTCGACTTTACGGTACATCTCAGAGCTGTCTTCAGCCGGGCCGGAGATAATCAGCGGAGTACGCGCTTCATCGATCAGGATGGAGTCCACCTCATCCACCAGCGCATAGTGCAGCTTACGCTGTACGCGCTCTTCCGGGCTGAACGCCATGTTGTCACGCAGGTAGTCGAATCCGTATTCGTTGTTGGTGCCGTAGGTAATATCCGCGTTATACGCTTCACGCTTGGCTGGCGCAGGCAGACCAGACATGTTGATGCCGACAGTCATACCGAGGAATTCAAACAGTGGACGGTTGTTTTCGGCGTCACGCTGTGCCAGATAGTCGTTGACGGTGACGACGTGAACGCCTTTACCGGTCAGCGCGTTCAGGTATGCCGGCAGCGTTGCGGTCAGGGTTTTACCTTCACCGGTACGCATTTCCGCGATGCAACGTTCGTTGAGCACCATACCACCCAGCAGCTGAACATCGAAGTGACGCATGCCGAACACACGCTTACTCGCTTCACGGACCACGGCGAAAGCTTCCGGGATCAGGCTTTCTAAGGTTTCACCTTTTTCCAGACGCGCACGGAATTCCGCCGTTTTGGCTTTCAGCTCGTCATCAGAGAGCTTCTCCATCGCCGGTTCCATGCCATTGATGACAGCGACAGCTTTGCGCATACGGCGCAGGGTACGATCGTTACGACTACCAAAAACTTTTGTTAATAATTTGATTAGCATAATAAATTCTCAAACGCCCTGTCGTGGGCAGATAAATTAAGGTATTGAAAAAGTTAATTTAACTGAGGCGTTGAGGCCCGGCGCGAATGCCGTGAACCTGGCTAATCCATGTTGAAACAGAGAATGAGGCAGGAGAAACGAACGCGAATTGCGCCGTCTGACGAACCATGACCGGTGGCTGGCTATCCTGGGTGAGCAGCGCATTGAGTGTGTCGAGCAGGGCAAGATGCTGAGCCTGCTCCGGCCGCGCCGTTTCAGCAACAGGCATTGCCTGCGGGGCCATCGCAAATGACAAATGGCGGATAACCGTGCGAATGGCGTGCTGGTGCCAGTAATCTACTGAGAAATTAGGGCGGCGACTGGCTTCAAGCCACGCGAGGTTAGTGAAGTTAACCCGCGTATTGAGATCGTGTTTGGTTGTGGAGGTTTTCGGCGGTGTTGCCGCTTCAGCACTGTTACTGAGCGCAGGCAAGCCGAGACTCGCCGCGACCATCCCTAATAAGAGATGCGGCCAGAAGTAACGTCTGCCAAATTGTCGCCAGCGCGTCAGTATTCCGCTCACTTGCTCCACCACATAAGTCAGCCTTTACAGGCTGAAGTCAGTTATTCTTTTAAGCGCCCAGATATTACCACTAAAGCCAATACACAGCAGCAGGAATGACGTACTACTGCGGGGAAAAACGGTCAAGAATGCAGCTAACGCACAGATTTTCAACGTATGGCAACGGATTGGGGGACTGAGGGCAAAAATGAAGATAGGTATAAATAAAAACGACTGGTCTCCCTGGTCGGAGAGAGTACCAGGTTAACCAGTCGATTTTTTACGAAACGGCTTGAACCGTTACGCCAGAACCATGCTTGGTGCTTTGAACGCCAGAGGCAGCTCTGCTTCGTCTTCGAAGGTCACATATTCCCAGGCTTCCTGTTTTGCCAGGACCGCCTGCAACAGTTTGTTGTTCAGTGCATGACCGGATTTGAACGCGGTAAATGCACCAATGATGTTGTGACCACACATGAACAGGTCGCCGATAGCGTCCAGCATTTTATGACGAACGAATTCATCTTCGAAACGCAGGCCGTCTTCGTTCAGTACGCGATAATCGTCAACAACGATGGCACAATCGAAGCTGCCGCCCAGGCACAGGCCGCGGGACTGCAGATATTCGATATCACGCATGAAGCCAAATGTACGGGCACGGCTGATCTGGCGCATAAATGCATCAGCAGAGAAGTTCATCGCATAGCGTTGGGTGCTGGAATCAATCGCCGGATGGTTAAAGTCGATGGTGAAGTCCAACGAGAAACCATTGTACGGTTTGAATTCAGCCCACTTGTCGCCATCTTCGACACGAACGGTCTCTTTGATGCGAACAAATTTCTTCGCGCAGTTCAGTTCTTCGATGCCAGCATCCAGCAACAGATAAACGAACGGAGCAGCACTACCATCCATAATCGGGATTTCTGGCGCATCGACTTCAACAATAATGTTATCGATACCCAGACCCGCCAGGGCGGCGTTCAGGTGCTCTACGGTAGAAATCCGCACGTCATGCTCGTTCACCAGACAAGTACAGAGCATAGTATCACGCACAGATTTGGCATCGGCCGGAAAATCTACCGGTGGATTCAAGTCGGTGCGACGATAGATGACCCCGGTATTGGCCGGCGCAGGGCGCAACGTCAGTGTGACTTTTTTGCCGGTATGTAAACCGACGCCAGTCGCCTGAACGATACGTTTAAGTGTCCTTTGTTTGATCATCGTATAATCTCGCCAAATTAACTATCCAACCGAGAGTGTATATCACTAACGGTGGGCCAGTTTAGCACAAAGAGCGCAAATCCCCAAATTCCAGCCAATTCTTAGTCAGCTTGCTTACGCAGGAACGCCGGGATATCCAGATAATCTGGCTCTTTCGCAGTTTGCGGTGTTGGGTCATTAACCACTTTCGCGGCCGGCTTCTGCTCCTGAGTCAAAGGAGACATACCGTGCTGCTGGTAACGGTCCATTACCGGTTGCTGAGTCTGTTTGTTAGTCACCAGCGTGATTTCAGGACGCTTGTCCATACCAATACCGGTAGCAACCACAGTCACGCGCAGTTCGTCGTTCATTTCCGGGTCAAGGGATGTACCGATTACCACGGTCGCGTTATCAGAGGCGAACGCACGGATGGTGTTACCCACGGTTTCGAACTCATCCAGACGCAGGTCAAAGCCAGCGGTAATGTTGACCAGCACGCCGCGCGCACCAGACAGATCGATATCTTCCAGCAGTGGAGAAGAGATAGCCATTTCAGCCGCTTCTTCTGCACGGTCTTCACCGCTCGCCACGCCAGAGCCCATCATTGCGTAGCCCATTTCGGACATCACGGTGCGAACGTCTGCAAAGTCAACGTTCATCAGGCCAGGACGGGTAATCAGTTCGGCGATACCCTGAACCGCGCCTTTCAGCACGTCGTTTGCTGCGCCAAAGGCGTCCAGCAGGGAGATACCGCGACCCAGAACTTTCAACAGCTTGTCGTTCGGGATGGTGATCAGAGAGTCCACATGTTTGGACAGCTCGGTGATACCCTGCTCCGCGAAGGCCATACGCTTCTTGCCTTCAAAATTGAAAGGCTTGGTAACGACAGCAACGGTCAGGATACCTAAATCTTTAGCGACTTCAGCCACAACAGGTGCTGCACCAGTACCGGTACCGCCACCCATGCCTGCTGCGATGAAGACCATGTCCGCACCTTCCAGTGCAGCACGCAGGGCTTCACGATCTTCTTCAGCCGCATTGCGACCGACTTCCGGGTTAGCCCCAGCGCCCAGCCCTTTGGTGATACCACCGCCGATCTGGATTGTCTGGCCAACAGCCGTTTTACGCAGTGCCTGGGCATCGGTGTTAACTGCGAAGAATTCAACACCTTCAATGCGTTCACGCACCATATGCTCTACGGCGTTACCGCCGCCACCACCGACGCCGATGACTTTAATCACCGCGTCGTTGGTCAGTTCCATAGGTTCAAACATAATTTCTCTCTCCGTTGTGCCTGTCGCCCGAGACCGCTAATTCTCTCCGGTCTCTTAAAAAAATTAAAACTCTTTTCGCAACCAGTTGTTCAGTCGTTTGACCCACGACCCCACTGAGACGCGTTTTTCCACTTCTGCTTCACCACTGAGATGAGATTCCTTCCCGTAGTGGAGCAGGCCCACAGCCGTTGAATAATACGGCTCCTGAGCATAATCCGTTAAACCGGTGATATTCAGTGGCGCACCAATACGCACCTGCGTATGGAACACGCGCTGAGCACAGGCCGCAAGACCTTCAATTTGCGCTGCACCGCCGGTTAATACAATCCCCGCCGCGAGATGATGTTTAACACCCTGCTGACGAAGCTGTTCCTGTAACTGTAAAATCTCTTCGTTGACAAGATTGAGCAACTCGGTATAGCGCGGCTCAATCACCTCTGCCAGCGTCTGGCGTTGCAGACTGCGCGGTGGACGACCACCTACGCTTGGCACTTCAACGCTCTCATCTTTCCCAACGATAGACCCCAGCGCACAACCATGGCGCACTTTAATCGCTTCTGCATCGCTCGGTGGCGTACCAAAAGCGTAAGCAATATCGCTGGTCACAACATTCCCTGCGTAAGGGATCACTTTGGTGTGGCGCAGAGCACCGCCGGTATATACGGCCATGTCCATTGTACCACCACCAATATCGACCACACAGACGCCCAGTTCACGTTCATCTTCGGTCAGCACGGAATAACTTGCCGCCAGACCGGCGAAAATAAGTTGGTCAACTTTCAGGCCACAACGTTCAACAGCTTTTACAATGTTCTTCGCCATATCGTTGTGACATGTGATCAGGTGCACTTTTGCCTGCATACGCACGCCAGAAAGGCCTACCGGGTTCTTGATCCCTTCCTGGTAGTCGATGGCATATTCCTGCGGGATCACATGCAGAACGCGATGCTCATCGCGGACACGCACGGATTTCGCCGTATGCACAACGTTTTCAACGTCTTCCTGTGTTACTTCTTCTTCAGAAATCGGCACCATACCGATTTCGTTCTGGCAGCTAATATGCTTACCAGAAAGGGCCAGATAGACAGAAGAAATCTGGCAATCTGCCATTAATTCAGCCTGATCGATGGCGCGCTGTACGCACTTCACCACCGATTCAAGATCATTTACCCCACCTTTATCCATACCACGGGACGGGCAACTGCCCACGCCAATGATATTGACCATACCGTCGGGCAGAACTTCCCCTACTAAAGCGGCAACTTTCGCAGTGCCAATCTCCAGTCCAACTACCAGTTTTCTGTCCGTCGCCTTGATCATTGTTGTTCTGCCTGTACCTGTGCCTGATTCTGTTGCTGATTAGGTTCCTCGACCGGAGCCGGTACCCAACCGACTGCTGCGCCTGAGTCATAGCGCAAATCAACGTAGCTTATCCGTTTGCCGTCAGTCTGTGCCTGCTGCTGTAAAACCGGGTAAAGTTCTACAAAACGCGCCAGACGCTTCATGGTGTCGCCGCGACCCAGGTTAAGCTTAATGCCGTTCGTTAACGTCAACTGCCAGGAGCGGCGTGCCGTCATGGCAGCATCTTTTAACGTAAACCTGTCTTTCGCCAGCACCTGCCCCATTTCGCGAAAACCCTGTAACACTTCATTTTCGCTGCCTTCAGGGCCATACAACATCGGTAAATTTTGCTTGTTGACACGATCGGTCGGGACGCTGAAGGAATTTCCGTCTACGTCAACCATGTGCTGATCATTCCAACGCGCAATGGGCACATATTCAACCAGATGAATCTTCAATTCATCAGGCCATTGCTTTCTTACACTCGCCTGTTTTATCCACGGCAGACGTTCAATCTGGCTCTGGATAATATTGACGTCCTGAGTCATAAAGGTGCCAGGCGATCCCAGCGCCAGAATTGACTGGCGAATATCATCGTTTCGCGTGTAGTGACGTTCACCCGTTACCACCAGCTTAGAAAGCGGTAACCGTTGTGCGTCTTCCATCCAGCCCAGAACCATCCAGCCGCTGATAAACACGGTGCACAGCACCCCGAGCAGGAAAATAATCCCTGCAAGACGCGTTCCATTACTCCGGCGTGAAGAAGTGTATTCTTCTTCGTCATCGCGGTTGCGTGTGTTCAATGCAGCCTGAGACATATCAGCCCGCCTGGTCCAGAATACGTACGACTAACTGCGAGAAACTCATTCCCGCCTGACGTGCAGCCATCGGCACAAGGCTGTGGCTGGTCATGCCTGGCGAAGTATTGGCTTCCAGCAAGTAAAATTGGCCATCACTGTCGAGCATGACATCAATGCGTCCCCAGCCGCGACATCCAAGAACATTCCAGGCTTTAAGCACCAGGGACTGTAAATCGGCTTCACGTTCTGCTTCAAGACCACTTGGGCAGAAATATTGCGTCTCATCAGAGAGATACTTCGCCTCATAATCATAGAAGACTCCAGCGGGTTGGATACGAATTGACGGTAAAATTTCTTCGCCAAGCATCGCAACGGTAAATTCCGGTCCGCTGAGCCATTTTTCAATCAGAACTTCTTCATCATGTTGAAATGCAAGTTCTAAAGCGGCTGATAAATCTTCAGCTTTATCAACTTTAGACATCCCTACACTTGAACCTTCCCGGCTCGGCTTAACAATAACCGGTAAGCCCAGCGCCGCAATGCGTGAATTAACGCTGTCCTTCAGGCCCAATTCAAATTCACGGCTCGTCAGTGCAACCCATGGCGCGACAGGCAAGCCAGCGCCCTGCCACAGCAGTTTGCTGCGCAGTTTATCCATAGAGATCGCGGAAGCCATCACGCCACTGCCGGTGTAAGGCATGCCGATTAAATCCAGCAGCCCCTGCAGGGTACCGTCTTCGCCACCACGACCGTGCAGCGCGATAAAGACCTTATCGAAGCCCATCGCTTTCAGTTGTGTTACATCCGTCTCTTTCGGATCGACCGGATGGGCATTGACACCACCTTCACGCAGGCCCGCCAGTACAGCCGCGCCGGAATTCAGGGAAACCTCACGCTCTGCGGAGGTACCACCAGACAGGACAGCAATCTTATCAGCCATGATGCTCATCCTCCTGGGTTTGCGGCTTCAGTTTGATTTCGGCTAAGGTACGGGCGATTTTGCCGATATTTCCCGCACCCTGAATCAGAATCAAATCGTTACCTGTCAGTACCGGAGCCAGAATTTCTGCCACCTGTACCGGGTCAGAAACCAGAATAGGGTCAACTTTACCGCGGCCACGAATGGTGCGGCATAATGAACGGCTGTCTGCACCTGGAATCGCGGTTTCGCCTGCAGAGTACACATCCAGCATGAGCAGCGTATCTACCTGTGACAGCACGCTGGCGAAGTCATCATACAGATCGCGGGTACGCGTGAAGCGGTGCGGCTGGAAGATCATGACCAGATTCTTGTCAGGCCAGCCAGCGCGCGCAGCTTTGATGGTCGCGTCCACTTCAGTTGGATGATGACCGTAGTCGTCCACCAGCATCGCGGTGCCGGATTTACCGTTCACGGCGTCCAGCGGGAATTCACCGAGGAAGTCGAAACGACGGCCAGTACCCTGGAAGCTCTCCAGCGCCCGCAGGATCGCATCGTCATCAATGCCCTCTTCCGTTGCAACAGCAACTGCCGCTGCCGCATTCAGGGCGTTATGACGTCCTGGCGCATTCAGCGTCACGTGCAGCAGTTCTTTGTCCTGACGCGCGAGGGTGAAATGCCCCTGCGCACCAATCTGTTTGTAATCTTCCACACGGACATCAGCATCTTCGCTGAAACCATAAGTGGTGATTTGACGCCCGACACGCGGCAGCAGCTCGCGGATCACCGGATCGTCTACGCACATCACCGCGCGTCCATAGAACGGCAGGTTATGCAGGAAGTTGATGAAAGTCTGTTTTAAGTTCTCGAAGTCACCCTGGTAGGTATCCATATGGTCAGCTTCGATGTTAGTGACAATCGCCACCATCGGCTGCAGGTGCAGGAACGACGCGTCGCTCTCATCTGCTTCCGCAATCAAATAACGACTGTGTCCCAGACGCGCATGTACGCCTGCGGCTTTGACCAGACCGCCATTGACGAAGGTTGGGTCGAGACCCGCTTCCGCATAAATACTGGAGACCATCGCCGTGGTCGTGGTTTTACCGTGGGTACCGGCAATCGCGATACCGTGGCGGAAACGCATCAGTTCCGCCAGCATTTCTGCACGGCGGATCACCGGAATGCGCGCTTCATGCGCGGCAACAATTTCCGGGTTGTCAGAGGAGATGGCGCTCGATACCACCACCACGCTCGCATCGCGCACGTTTTCCGGGCGATGGTTGAAATAGATAGTCGCCCCAAGCGACGCCAGTTGCTGCGTAACAGGGTTTGGCGCGAGGTCAGACCCGCTGATCTGATAACCTTCGTTAGCTAACACTTCGGCAATACCGCCCATGCCAGCACCACCGATGCCAACAAAGTGAATGTGCCGGACGCGACGCATCTCGGGCACGATTGAACGCAGTTTTGCCAGTTGTTGTGTATTCATTCTCTAAACGCCATCGACTACTTAAAATTCGTGCAGCGCAACACGCGCTGCGAGGGTTAAGCCTGGGCTGCCAGGCTCACTTCTTTTGCCACCCGTTCCGTCGCATCAGGAATGGCGGTCGCGCGCGCGCGTTCTGCCATCTCCAGCAATACGTCTCTGTTCCAGCCCGCCAGGGTGGTGGCGACCGCGTCAGCGGTAAATTGTGGCTGCTCAAATATTTTCGCGGCACCCGCTTTCTCAAGCGGCAACGCATTCCAGTACTGCTGTCTGTCTTTGTGCTGGAACGGCACAAACAGCGCGGGTAAACCAGCGGCGGCGATCTCGCTCACTGTCAGCGCGCCTGAGCGACAAACGACGACATCGGCCCAGGCGTATGCTGCTGCCATGTCATCAATAAACTCTGTAACGTTATGCTGCGACTGCCCCGCCTCGGCATAAGCTTGCTCAACGCTCTGCTGAGCACCTTTTCCACTCTGGTGCCAGATGGTAACGGCATCCCCCAACTTTGCAGCAACCTGCGGCATCGTCTGGTTTAAGATGCGCGCGCCCTGAGAACCGCCGACGACCAGCACACGAACCGGCCCTTCACGGCCCATCAGGCGAGCATCCGGCAGCGGCAGTGCCAGCACATCTACACGAACCGGGTTACCCACGACGTCCGCTTTCGGGAACGCGCCAGGAAACGCCTGCATGACTTTGGTGGCGATTTTCGCCAGCCATTTATTGGTCAGACCGGCAATACCGTTCTGCTCATGCAATACGACAGGGATGCCTAACGACCATGCAGCCAGCCCACCCGGGCCAGACACATAACCACCCATGCCGAGTACCACATCCGGCTTAAAGCGCTTCATGATGGTGCGCGCCTGACGCCAGGCGTTAAAAATCCGCACCGGCGCCAGGAGGAGCGCCTTGATACCCTTGCCACGCAGGCCGGAAATACGAATAAAGTCGATCTCGATCCCGTGCTTCGGCACCAGATCGGCTTCCATGCGGTCTGCGGTTCCAAGCCAGCGAACCTGCCAGCCCTGATCCATTAAATGGTGCGCAACCGCCAGCCCCGGGAACACATGTCCCCCGGTACCGCCTGCCATCACCATTAACCGCTTCGGTTGATTCATCGTGAACCTCGTGTAAACGCCTGGGCTTTCTCCAGACGCGTCTCATAATCTATGCGTAACAAAAACATGATGGCTGTCGACATGATCAACAGACTCGAACCACCATAACTGATCAACGGCAACGTCAGGCCTTTGGTCGGCAGCATACCTGCTGCGGCCCCGACGTTAACCAAAGCCTGGAAACTAAACCAGATACCAATTGAGCAGGCTAAGAAACCTGAGAAACGGTGATCGATTTCCAGCGCTTTCCGGCCAATAGACATGGCGCGGAAAGCGACGAAGAATACCATTAATAACGCTAATACCACACCGATATAACCCAGTTCTTCCGCAATAATGGAGAAGATGAAGTCAGTATGCGCTTCCGGTAAATACTCCAGCTTTTGAACGGAATTACCCAGGCCCTGTCCCCAGACCTCACCACGTCCAAAGGCCATCAACGACTGCGTCAGCTGATAACCACTGCCGAACGGGTCTTCCCACGGGTTCCAGAAGGATGTCACACGGCGGATACGGTAAGGCTCGGCGAGGATCAGCAGCACTACCGCTGAGATACCCATTCCGATGATAGCGATGAACTGCCACAGCTTCGCACCCGCCAGGAACAGCATGGCGAGGGTGGTAACAAACAGTACAACTACGGTACCCAGGTCAGGCTGCGCCAGCAGTAACACCGCCAGTACCAAAATCACACCCATCGGTTTTAAGAAGCCGCGCAGGTTGTTACGCACTTCATCCACTTTACGTACCAGGTAGTTAGCCAGGTAGCAGAACAGGGACAGTTTGGTAAATTCCGCAGGCTGAATACGCAGTGGGCCAAAGGCAATCCAACGCGATGCCCCGTTTACGGAGCTCCCCACCACCAGAACGATCAGCAGCATGATGATTGAAGCAATCAACATTGCCGTACTGTGCCGCTGCCAGAACTCCATCGGCAGGCGTAAAGTTACCAGCGCCAGGCAGAATGCCAGGATGATGTACAGACCATCACGCTTGGCAAACAGGAAAGGATCGTTCGCCAGACGCTGTCCAACAGGCATTGAGGCCGATGTCACCATAATAAAACCGACCGCCGCCAGCCCCAGCGTGAGCCAGAAGAGCGTGCGATCGTACATGATCAGGCTGTCGTTATCTTTTTGACGAGAGCCCATCACCCAGCCTTTCAGTGCCGCAAACAACCACACCAGGATCCCAAATCCTGGCAGGCGCGGCATTCTCAGGCGAGGGAGAGATAAACGCATCAGCCTAACTCCTTCGCCAGGCGGGTAAAGACATCACCACGCTGTTCGAAATTCTTGAATTGGTCGAGACTAGCGCACGCCGGAGAGAGCAGTACCATATCGCCAGGCTTCACTCGTGGAGCAATCAGGCGCATTGCCTGTTCCATGGTTTCGGTTTGCTCGGCGACCTCAGGGCGCAGTTCAGCCAGTTCACTGCCGTCACGACCAAAGCAGTAGAGACGGATGTTATCGCCAGAAAGATACTGTTTGAGGGAGGAGAAATCGGCCGATTTACCGTCGCCACCCAACAGCAGATGCAGCGTGCCGTCAACGTGCAGGCCATTCAAGGCCGCCTCAGTGCTTCCCACATTGGTCGCTTTGGAGTCGTTAATCCAGCGAACGCCGTTATGCTCCAGCGCCAGCTGGAAACGATGCGCCAGACCGGAAAACGTGGTCAACGCCTTCAGGCTGGAAGAGCGCGGTAAACCTACTGCATCCGCCAGCGCAAGCGCCGCCAGAGCATTGGTGTAGTTATGCTGACCAGAGAGTTTCATCTCTTTGACGTTCAGCACTTTCTCACCTTTTACCCGTAGCCAGGTTTCACCTTGCTGACGGTTCAGGTGGTAATCACCCATGGTAATACCGAAGCTGATGCAGCGCTCGTCAGCACCACGCACCGGCATGGTCAGAGCGTCATCTGCATTGACCACACAGACTTTGGCATTTTCATACACGCGCAGCTTGGCAGCACGGTACTGCTGCAGACCAAATGGATATCTGTCCATATGATCTTCGGTCACGTTAAGGATCGTCGCAGCGGCGGCATGCAGGCTGGAGGTCGTTTCCAGCTGGAAGCTGGAAAGCTCGAGGACATACAGTTCACAGCCTTTATCCAGCAGCATCAGCGCGGGCAGGCCGATATTGCCACCAACTCCGGCGTTCATGCCCGCGGCTTTCGCCATCTCACCTACCAGCGTGGTCACGGTGCTTTTACCGTTAGAACCCGTAATTGCAACTACCGGTGCCTGCACTTCGCGGCAGAACAGCTCGATATCGCCGACAATCTCAACGCCCGCATCAGCAGCAGCGCTCAGTGACGGATGCGCAAGTGCAATACCGGGGCTTGCGACAATCAGATCGGCCGCCAGCAACCAGTCATCATTCAGACCACCAAGGTGGCGTTCAACCTGTTCCGGCAGCTTGTCCAGACCCGGCGGTGAGACACGCGTATCCATCACCCGTGGTGTCACTCCACGCGCGAGGAAAAAGTCCACGCAGGAAAGGCCGGTAAGGCCCAACCCGATGATAACGACTTTTTTGCCCTGGTAATCTGCCATGATTAACGTACCTTCAGCGTTGCCAGGCCAATCAGCACCAGCATCAGCGAAATAATCCAGAAGCGCACAATGACGCGCGGTTCTGGCCAGCCTTTCAGTTCATAGTGGTGGTGGATCGGTGCCATACGGAAGATGCGCTGGCCGCGCAACTTGAAGGAACCGACCTGCAAAATCACGGACAAGGTTTCGACCACAAACACACCGCCCATGATCACCAGCAGGAACTCCTGACGCAGCAGAACGGCAATAATGCCGAGCGCACCGCCCAAAGCCAGGGAACCAACATCACCCATAAAGACCTGCGCCGGGTAAGTGTTGAACCACAGGAAGCCCAGTCCCGCACCGACAATCGCCGTACAGACGATTACCAGCTCACCCGCGTGTCGCAGATAAGGAATGTGCAAATAGTTGGCAAAGTTCATGTTACCGGTTGCCCACGCTACCAGTGCAAAACCCGCGGCCACAAAGACGGTTGGCATAATCGCCAGACCATCCAGCCCATCGGTCAGGTTGACGGCGTTACCAGTGCCAACAATGACGAAGTACGCCAGCAGGATGTAGAACAGACCCAGTTGCGGCATAACGTCTTTAAAGAACGGCACCACCAGCTCAGTGGCCGGAGTGTCTTTTCCTGCCAGGTACAGCGCGAAGGCCACGCCCAGCGCAATCACCGACATCCAGAAATACTTCCAGCGGGCAATCAGACCTTTCGTGTCTTTGCGCACGACTTTGCGGTAGTCATCGACAAAGCCAATAATGCCGTAGCCAATCAGGACAGTCAGCACGCACCAGACGTACGGGTTTGACGGGTACGCCCACAGCAGCACTGACACCACAATGGCAGTCAGGATCATGATCCCACCCATGGTTGGGGTACCACGTTTGCTGAAGTGCGACTCCGGACCATCGTTACGCACGACCTGGCCAAAAGAGAGCTTTTGCAGACGGGCAATCATGCGCGGGCCCATCCACAACGAGATGAACAGCGCAGTCAGCAGGCTGACGATGGCGCGAAACGTCAGATAGGAAAAGACGTTAAAGCCTGAATAATATTTGACCAAATGTTCGGCCAGCCAAACTAACATGTCCCGTTCTCCTGTAATGCGTGCACAACCTCTTCCATGGCGGCACTACGTGAACCTTTCACTAACACAGTCACAATTTGTTTTTCTGTAATCAACGCGTTTAAACGCTTAACCAACGCAGCTTTATCGGCAAAATGTTCGCCAACGCCGCTGGCGTGGCTAATGGCCTGGCTCAGTTTTCCTGCGCTCAATACGCAGTCCAGTCCCGCTGCTTTCGCCGCTTCACCGACCTGGGTATGGCAGGCTTCGCTTTCGTCGCCCAACTCAGCCATATCACCAACTACCATGATGCGGTAACCCGGCATCTCAGACAGCACCTGCACCGCCGCCGTCATCGAACCGACGTTCGCGTTGTAGGAGTCATCCAGCAACAGTTTGTTTTCAGCAAGCTGGATCGGGAACAAGCGTCCCGGCACAGCTTTTAAATGTGCCAGCCCAGTTTTAATCGCTTCATGCGATGCACCTACCGCTGTCGACAATGCCGCCGCCGCAAGCGCATTGGCGATATTATGGCGACCCGACAGCGGCAGCAGCACATCTACGCCACCCGTTGGGGTAGTGAGTGTGAACTCCGTACCATGAGACGTCACATGAATATTGGTTGCCGTAAAATCACTGTTGGCGGCATTCGGAGAGAAGCGCCAGGTTTTACGCGAGCCAATAATGCTCTGCCAGTTCAGCCAGTCATTGTTGTCAGCATTCATAATGGCAATGCCGTCGACAGGCAGACCGGTATAGATCTCACCTTTCGCTTTCGCCACACCTTCCAGCGAGCCAAATCCTTCCAGATGCGCAGCCGCCAGGTTATTCACCAGCGCAGCTTCCGGGCGAGTCAAACTCACAGTCCAGGCGATCTCACCCTGGTGGTTTGCCCCCAACTCGATAACGGCAAATTCGTGCTCTTTGGTCAGGCGAAGTAATGTCATCGGCACGCCGATGTCATTATTGAGGTTGCCTGCGGTATAAAGCGTATTTCCGCACTGACTCAGAATGGCTGCGGTCATTTCTTTCACGGACGTTTTGCCAGAGGAACCGGTCAGGGCCACGACGCGAGTGGGGACTTGCTGACGAACCCATGCCGCCAGCTCGCCAAAAGCGAGACGCGTATCCTTCACCACAATCTGCGGCAGATCGACCGCCAGTTTGCGGCTAACCAGCAGCGCACCAGCGCCATTTTCTTTGGCCTGCTGTGCAAAATCATGCGCGTCAAAACGCTCACCTTTTAGCGCCACAAACAGACAACCCGCAGTCACTTTACGGGTATCCGTCGTCACGGCGTCAATGGTCAGATCCTGCCCCAGCAATTCGCCGTGCAGTACCGCGGCAGCCTGACTTAACGTGATGCTAATCATGCCACCACTCCCAGCAGACGTGCTGCTGTTACGCGGTCCGAGTAGTCCAGACGACGATTGCCGACAATCTGATAATCTTCATGGCCTTTACCAGCCAGCAGCACCACATCATTTTCCTGCGCCTGCATGATGGTGTTCGTTACCGCTTCGGCACGACCTTCAACAACACGCGCACGACCTGCGTCCAGCATACCTGCCAGAATGTCGTTGATAATGGCGCGCGGCTCTTCGGTACGCGGGTTGTCATCGGTTACCACGGGAATATCCGCGAACTGTTCCGCAATAGCGCCCATCAACGGGCGTTTGCCTTTGTCGCGATCGCCGCCACAACCAAAGACACACCAGAGTTTACCGGCACAGTGCAGACGTGCCGCTTCCAGCGCTTTTTCGAGCGCATCTGGCGTATGAGCGTAATCAACGACCACGGTAGGTTTACCTGGCGCGCTAAACACTTCCATGCGGCCACAAACCGGTTGCAGACGTTCAGCAGTTTTCAGTAATTCCGCCATCGGATAGCCCAGCGCCAGTAATGTTGCCAGGGCCAGCAGCAGGTTGCTGACGTTAAACGCCCCCATCAGACGGCTTTCAATTTCCCCTTCACCCCATGAAGAGGTAAAGCGAATGGTGGCACCGCTATCGTGGTAGTTCACCTCAACAGCTTTCAGCCAGCGACCATGGCAGTTCGGGTTAATATGGTCTTCCATCGACACCGCAACCGCATCCGGCAGCTTCGCCAGCCAGCGACGACCTACTTCGTCGTCGGCGTTGATGATGGCTTGTCCGCAATGATGCGTGGAGTAGAGCAGCCATTTTGCAGCTTCGTAATGCTCCATATCCCCGTGATAGTCGAGGTGATCGCGGCTCAGGTTAGTGAACACAGAGGCTGCAAATTTCAACGCCGCCACACGGTGCTGTACCAGTCCATGCGAAGAAACTTCCATTGCAGCAAAGGTTGCCCCCTGCTCCGCCAGACCAGCAAGGACATGCTGTACATCAACCGCTGATCCGGTGGTATTTTCTGTCGGGCTCACTTTACCCAGCAGGCCATTGCCTACGGTACCCATCACCGCACCGGTTTCACCCAGCAGTTGCGCCCATTGCGCCATGAGTTGTGTGGTGGTGGTTTTTCCGTTTGTTCCCGTCACGCCAACCAGACGTAATTGGTCGGAAGGTTCGTGGTAGAAACGCCCCGCCAGCGCGGAAAGACGCTCATTTAACTGGCTGAGATAGATAACCGGCACCCCGTGCATCTCACGGATCTCACCGTCGGTTGCCTCATCTTTGGCCTCAGCAATAATGGCAGCAACACCTTGCGCAATCGCCTGCGGGATATAACGACGCCCGTCCGCCTGATGACCGACCACCGCCACAAAAAGATCGCCAGATGCAGCCACGCGGCTGTCCAGTACCATCTCTCGCAGTGCTCGCTCCGGTGCATTTGGCACCCACGGAGCGAGAAGGTCGCGCAAATTACGATCTGCCACCTGTACCCTCGCCTTGATTAATTACAAATTCACTTTTTTCGCCCGTCGCCAGCGCATCCGGTTCGATATTCATGGTGCGCAATACGCCGCCCATAATAGCCCCGAACACAGGCGCGGAGACGGCGCCGCCGTAGTATTTACCCGCCTGTGGATCGTTAATGACGACCACCAGCGCAAAACGCGGATTGCTTGCAGGCGCAACGCCTGCGGTATAGGCAATGTATTTGTTGATATAGCGGCCGTCTGGCCCCACTTTTTTCGCTGTACCGGTTTTAATGGCGATGCGGTAGCCTTTGATCGCCGCTTTCACGCCACCACCACCAGGCAGTGCCACGCTTTCCATCATATGCACAACGGTACGAACGATAGATTCCGGGAAGATACGCTCTCCCGGAACCGGTGGATCAACTTTGGTAATCGACAGCGGACGATAGACGCCATAGCTGCCAATCGTTGCGTAGACTCGCGCTAACTGTAACGGGGTTACCATTAGCCCGTAGCCGAAAGAGAAGGTGGCCCTCTCTATGTCAGACCACCGTTGTTTTTGAGGATATAAGCCACTGCGTTCTCCGACCAACCCCAAATTGGTCGCCTTTCCTAGTCCAAAACGTGAGTAAGTCTCTACTAACGCTGAGGACGGCATCGCTAACGCCAGCTTTGAAACACCGACGTTACTCGACTTCTGTAACACCCCGGTCAGGGTCAATTCGCTGTAGCGCGCCACGTCTTTAATCTCGTGGCCGTTAATACGGTAAGGGATCGTGTTCAGGACCGTGTTTTCATTGACGATGCCGCGCTGCAGCGCCGTCATCACCACCATCGGTTTCACCGTTGAGCCAGGCTCAAACACGTCGGTGATCGCCCGGTTACGCATCGCGTCTTTTGCGGTGCCAGTAAAGTTGTTCGGGTTGTAGGATGGGCTGTTGGCCATTGCCAGCACTTCGCCCGTGCTGACATCCACCAGCACAGCACTGCCTGACTCCGCTTTGTTGAAAGCAACGGCATTGTTCAGCTCGCGGTAGACCAGCGCCTGCAAGCGCTCATCAATACTCAGCGCCAGGTTGTGTGCAGCCTGGCTGTCCGTGGACGAGATATCTTCGATCACGCGACCGTAGCGGTCTTTACGCACAATTCGCTCGCCCGGTTGGCCGGTGAGCCACTTATCGAAGCTTTTTTCAACGCCCTCAATCCCCTGGCTATCGACGTTAGTGAAGCCAATGAGGTGAGCAGTTACTTCGCCGGAAGGATAATAACGACGGGATTCCTCACGAAGATGAATACCCGGCAATTTCAGTTTGCGAATGTAGTCAGCCATGTCAGGGTTGACCTGACGCGCCAGATAGATAAAACGTCCTTTCGGGTTAGCGTTGACGCGGGAGGCAAGCTGGTCCAGCGGCATTTTCAGAGCATCGGAGAGCGCTTTCCAGCGGTTATCGAGGGTAATCCCCCCGGCATCGTGCAGCTCTTTCGGATCAGCCCAGATCGCTTTGACCGGCACACTCACCGCCAACGGGCGGCCAGAGCGGTCCGTGATCATCCCGCGGGAAGTGGAAACCTCCTGGACGCGCAGAGAGCGCATATCGCCCTGACGGACCAGCATGTCAGGCGCGACAATTTGTAACCATGCCACGCGTCCCAGCAGGAAACCCAGTGCCAGTAAAATGCAGCCGCAAAGCAACGCAAAACGCCAACTGACAAAGTTGGCCTGTTCTTCCTGACGTTTTGGTTTTAGCGTTTTTGCCGCTGCTTTCATGCGTCGCGTTTTCCCTTATTTTTGTACTACGATATTTTCCTGCGAAGGATCAACATGCTGCAGTTGCAGCTTTTCCGTTGCGATCCGTTCAACCCGGCTGTGATCGCCGAGCGCGTTTTCTTCAAGGATCAGATTTCGCCATTCAATATCCAGCGCATCGCGTTCCAGTACCATCTGCTCGCGCTGCGCAGTTAATAAACGAGTGTGGTGGGCTGTGGTGACCACCGTTACTGCCGTCACAATGATGCAAATGAACAAGCAGAGTGGCAGCTTCCCGAACCGCAAAAGATCGTCGCCGATCACGCCAGGCAAGGCATGGCGCTCGTTGCTTCCTAACGAATCCTTAACTTTGCTTAGGGTCTCTGTCACTCTGCTGATCATGCGTTCGTCCTCTCTGCAACACGCAGCACTGAACTACGGGCACGTGGATTCTCTGCCACCTCTTCTTCGCCCGGCATCAACTTGCCTAATGCTCGCAACTGACGGCCACCCAGCTTCCTGAGTTGTTCTTCCGTCATCGGCAGCCCCGCTGGGACTTGTGGACCGCGGCTTTGTTCACGCATGAAGCGTTTCACAATACGGTCTTCCAGCGAATGGAAGCTGATGATAGATAACCGCCCACCTGGGGCCAGCACGTCGAGCGAGCTTTTTAGCGCCAGCTCTATTTCCTCCAGTTCACTGTTTACCCAGATGCGAACCGCCTGGAAGGTACGGGTCGCGGGATGTTTGTGTTTATCCTTCACCGGTGTCGCCGCCGCGATCACCTCGGCCAGCTCTTTCGTGCGGGTCATTGGCTCAATGCGGTTGCGCTCAACAATGGCGCGCGCAATACGCTTGCCAAAACGCTCTTCGCCGAAGGTTTTGATTACCCATGCAATATCTGCTTCGTCAGCAGTCTGTAACCACTCAGCGGCAGACTGGCCGCGAGTCGGGTCCATACGCATGTCCAGCGGACCATCACGCATAAAGGAGAAGCCACGTTCAGCATCATCTAGCTGTGGTGAAGAGACGCCAAGATCGAGAAGAATCCCGTCGATCTTGCCCGTCAGGCCGCGCTCAGCAACATATTCCGCGAGCGCAGAGAAAGGTCCATGCACGATGGAAAAGCGTGGGTCATTGATGGTTTGCGCCACGGCAATCGCCTGCGGATCGCGATCGATTGCCAGCAGACGTCCTTCCGCTCCAAGTTGGGAGAGGATCAAACGCGAGTGACCACCGCGACCAAAAGTGCCATCAATGTAGATGCCATCCGGACGAATATTCAGACCGTTAACGGCCTCGTCCAGTAACACCGTTGTATGTTTATAATTTTCCATCATATTTATAGAGACAAGTCCTGCAGCCGTTCCGATAATGTTGCAGAATCAGACTGCTCAGCGTCGATATCTTCCTTGACCTGTTGATACCAGGTCGTTTCGTCCCACAGTTCAAACTTGTTGAACTGCCCGACCAGCATCACTTCTTTGGTCAGACCGGCATGTTGCCGCAACACAGGTGCAATCAGTAAACGCCCTGCGTTATCCATCTGACACTCACTGGCATGTCCCAATAACAACCGCTGCACGCGGCGTTCTTGCGGGTTCATGCTCGAGAGTCGCGACAGCTTTTGCTCAATAATTTCCCATTCAGGCAAGGGGTAAAGCAGCAGGCAGGGGGAGTTAATGTCAATGGTGCAAACCATTTGACCCGCAGCGTTCTCAATCAGCTGGTCGCGGTATCGGGTTGGTACCGATAAACGCCCTTTGCTGTCGAGATTGACTAACGTAGCTCCACGGAACATGCCAGTCTCACCCCTCCTCACCACTTTAACCCACAAATTCCCACCTAAAGGAGTTTACGGAGCGAGGGAAAAGCTTGTCAAGCCAGGACTCTCCCTGTAAGGACTCAAATGCCCTCTATTTACAGAGTTAAACAGTCCTGGTTAATAACTGCACAACTGGCGAGGCAAAATTAACGTTATGAATATTTGTAAGAAAAAAACCGAATATGCACACGAGCGTTAAGACTCACTCAATATCATCGCAGATAAATATAAAGTGTCAGTTTGCGACGCGGGCAGCATTTTATGACAGATTCTCAGGGGATAACAGCGCCAGATTCACCACCGTGCCCAATAAGCAAGGCGGTTGCCATCTAAGCTGTCACAGGAGAAGGAAAAACGTCTGAATATTCATCGGTCGAATAGGGTTTGTAACAAAACAATACAAAAATAGACGCCTAAACCCGCTTAAACGTTCTTTGAAGATCAATTTAAAAGTCAAAATGAATTAAGAGAAATAACCAATTATGATCCCTAAGGAATTATCCTAATTTCTGTCAGGGAATTATCTCTGCGAATTATCGCAACAAAATGGGGCAGATTTCGCCGCCCCAGTCATTTCATTTTTGGCGGTTTAAAATTCCGCGACGGTAGAGATTACGTTTGATACGTGTCAGGCCCGGCTTCGGTTTCCGTGGCTCATCCAGGCTCGCCAGCACAATCTCCAGGACACGTTCAGCCACATCACGGTGACGTTGCGCCACCGCCAGCACCGGGCACTGGAGGAAATCGAGCAGCTCGTTGTCACCGAAAGTGGCAATGGCCAGGTCTGATGGCAGCTTACCTTCCCGACGTAAGGTCACATCCATTACACCTTGTAGAAGAGCAAACGAGGTGGTGAACAGTGCCTGAGGCATTGGGTGCGTCTCCAGCCATTTCTCGAACAGCTGCGCAGCAGCTTCACGTTCATAGCTGTTAGCATAGAGATAGTGAACTTCACGCGGATCGTCTTTCCAGGCGGTTCTGAATCCCTGTTCACGCAAGAAACTTACAGACAGTTCCGGCAGCGCGCCCAGATAAAGCACGGTTTCAGCCGGAAAGGTTCTCAGCTCTGCAGCCAGCATTTCCGCATCATCCTGATCGGCTCCCACAACACTGGTGAAATGTTCGCGGTCCAGGGCACGATCCAGCGCAACGATCGGGAACGAATCGTTAGCCCAACGCTGATAAAACGGATGCTCTGGTGGCAGAGAGGTCGAAACGATGATGGCATCCACCTGACGCTGGAGCAGGTGCTCAATGCAGCGCATCTCGTTGTCGGGCTGGTCTTCCGAGCAGGCAATCAACAATTGATAACCACGCTGGCGAGCCTGACGTTCAAGATAGTTAGCGATACGGGTATAGCTGGTGTTTTCCAGATCCGGGATCACCAGACCAATAGAGCGGGTGCGCCCGGCACGCAGGCCGGCTGCGACAGCATTCGGATGGTAGTTATGTTCACGAACCACCGCCATAACTTTTTCAACGGTCTTATCGCTGACACGGTACTGCTTTGCTTTACCGTTAATCACATAGCTGGCCGTTGTTCGTGACACGCCGGCTAGCCGGGCGATTTCATCCAGTTTCACAATTGCCCCTTAAAAAAAGAAAAGAGTCCATGGCCCTGTCAAGGTTATGGTTAAATCTTTTAACATCTAAACGCAGAAAAGCCTTCGCGGCAACCGCTTTTATCTGCGTTGTCGGCTGATTACGCAAAAAAAAGCCCGGCTTTGGTGACCGGGCAGAAAGAGGCGAACCTTTTTGATAACTAACGCATGATTTTCTCACCGCGTGACAGGCCAACTACGCCCGATCTCGCGACCTCAACAATTTTTGCTACATCCCGCACGGATGCCAGGAAAGCATCCAGCTTGTCGCTGGTCCCGACCAGTTGAACCGTATAGAGAGAAGGTGTGACGTCGATAATCTGTCCGCGGAAAATATCCGCATTGCGTTTGACTTCTTCACGTCCGTAGCCGCTGGCCTGAATTTTCACCAGCATGACCTCACGTTCAACGTAAGCCCCCTGCCCCAACTCGCTCACGCGCAGTACGTCGACAAGCTTATGTAGCTGCTTCTCGATCTGCTCAAGCACTTTAGCATCGCCGACGGTTTGAATGGTCATTCGCGACAGCGTCGGATCGTCCGTCGGCGCAACGGTCAGACTTTCAATGTTATAGCCGCGCTGTGCAAAAAGCCCAATGACGCGCGACAGTGCGCCAGACTCGTTTTCCAGTAAAACAGATAATATCCGGCGCATATCAGGTTCTCTCCGTTTTGCTTAACCACATTTCATCCATACCACCACCACGAATATGCATCGGATAAACGTGCTCGGTCCCATCAACAATCACATCCATAAAGACGAGGCGGTTGTTTTTAACGTGCTCAAGCGCTTCAGCGAGCTTCGTTTCCAGCTCAGCTGGATCTGTCACCCGCATGCCAACGTGACCGTAAGCTTCAGCAAGACGAACGAAATCCGGCAGCGATTTCATATATGACTGTGAATGGCGGCCTGAATAGATCATATCCTGCCACTGTTTGACCATACCGAGGTAGCCGTTATTCAGGTTCAACACGAGAACCGGCAGTTCATACTGCAGCGCGGTAGACAACTCCTGAATGTTCATCTGAATACTGCCGTCCCCGGTTACGCAGACGACGGTTTCATTCGGCAGTGCCAGCTTCACGCCCAGCGCCGCAGGTAGACCAAAACCCATCGTCCCTAAGCCACCTGAGTTGATCCAGTGTCGCGGTTTGTCGAACGGGTAATAAAGTGCAGCAAACATCTGGTGCTGACCCACGTCTGAGGTCACATACGCCTCACCTTTCGTCAGTCGCCACACCGCTTCGATAACCGCCTGCGGCTTAATGTTTTCGCTTTGCGTGTCATATTTCAGACACTGGCGTGCACGCCACTGATCAATCTGCTGCCACCAGTCACGGATCTCATCCAGCGGCTGGGTAGCACTCTCCTGTGCCAACAGTTCCAGCATTTGTTCCAGAACCTGACGCGCATCACCCACAATCGGCACATCCGCCGACACCGTTTTTGAAATTGATGTTGGATCGATATCGATATGCAGCACAGTAGCGTTCGGACAATACTTCGCCAGATTGTTGGTTGTACGATCGTCAAAGCGCACACCGACGGCAAAGATCACATCAGAATGATGCATCGTCATGTTGGCTTCATAGGTACCGTGCATACCCAGCATACCCAGCGCCTGAGGGTGAGTGGCCGGAAACGCCCCGAGCCCCATCAGCGACGACGCAACAGGAAGATTAAGCTTCTCAATCAGTTCACGGAGCTGCACTTCACATGCAGAATTGATCGCCCCACCGCCGACATAAACCACCGGTTTTTTGGCTGCCAGAAGCGTTTGTAAAGCCCGCTTAATCTGACCTTTATGGCCCTGCGTTGTTGGGTTGTAAGAGCGCATGCTCACTGATTCCGGCCAGACATAAGGCAGCTTGTTTGCCGGGTTCAGGATATCTTTAGGCAGATCGACCACCACCGGTCCCGGACGCCCGCTTGCCGCCAGCCAGAAGGCCTTTTTCAGGACACCAGGAATGTCTTCGGTTTGCTTGACCAGGAAGCTGTGCTTCACAACGGGACGCGAAATCCCCACCATGTCGCACTCCTGAAACGCATCGTAGCCAATCAGTGAGGTCGCCACCTGCCCGGAGAGGATCACCAGCGGGATAGAGTCCATATACGCCGTTGCAATGCCAGTAATGGCGTTAGTTGCACCGGGGCCTGACGTGACTAAGACCACGCCCACTTCACCCGTTGCACGTGCCAGGCCATCAGCCATATGTACTGCCGCCTGCTCGTGGCGTACCAGAATATGGTCAATGCCACCAACCGTATGAAGCGCATCATAGATATCAAGGACTGCGCCGCCAGGGTAGCCGAACACTTGCTTCACGCCCTGATCGATAAGCGATCGCACGACCATTTCCGCGCCAGACAACATCTCCATGCTTTGCCTCCAGGCATTTTGTTATAGACGGACTGCCGAATTCATTTCCGCACCGTCTTACGATTGGGATGAACCAATCTTATATTTTGCAGAGTGATCCTTACCTTAACCGCTCGTTATGAGGCAGGCAATTAGCAAACTGGCAGAGAGAAGAGGTACTTAAAGCAGAAAAAACAGACATTGGGAGATGATGTGGTCAATTCATCTGGCATTAGAGGATGAGATAATAAATCATCGCTAAAAAGCTCGGCGATTCAGTAATTCATCTATTTTTGCGAGCCTGATAGCAGCCCGAAAAAAAACACGGCAGAATAAAATAGCAGTAATCAAAAAAAACTCAGGATAAATCGCATGTATCGCTGCAATTTACCCTGATGTGTTTACCTCTGGCAAATGCTAATAAGCAACTCTTCCATCCACTGGTGTCCTTTGTCCCGACCCGCAGCTTCATGCCAGGAAAGATAGCAAGTACGGCTATTGAGCTTAAGCGGCAGTGGCAAAATTTGCAGATTTAACTGGTCGGAAAACTCTTCCGCTAGCCAACGCGGTGCAATAGCGACCAGTTGTGTCTGGGAAACGACGTTTAATACGCTGACCATTGCCATCCCCTGATAAGCCACGCTCGCCTGTTTGTCCACGGTGTCATACCACGGCAGGCTAAATGAAGCATATCTGTCGAGCGCTACAACGGCGTGCTGCTCACTATATACGTCGTTTTCTCGTAGCGGAGAATTTAGCCGTGGGTGTTTTTTACTGGCGACTAAAACCATTTCATCCTTAAACAGCGGTACGCAGGAAAATTCTGGACGGCGAAATTCCTCATATCCCAGAACGAACTCCGTCTCCTGATAGCGTAACTGATGTTCTGTGTTTTGATTTAAGGATGATTTAAAAACAAGACTGATATTAGGTGCAATCTCTTCAACTTTATTATAAATAATCGACGTTAAATAATTATCTAATGGGCTGCAGACACAAAGATGGAATACTCGTTCACTGCTTAAGGGTTCAAAGCCGGATCCCGGCAACTCATTTTGTACCAACTGTAGTGCTTGTCGGATAGAGCCGAATAGCTGGAATGCGCGCGCGGTGGGTTGGATTCCACGGCCATAACGAACAAATAATTCGTCGTTAAACATAAGCTTAAGCCTGGCAACAGCATTACTCACGGCAGGTTGCGACATCCCCAACGTTTGGGCCGCGCGGGTGATATTCTGTTCCTGCATGACAGCATCAAACACCGTCAGAAGATTAAGATCCACCGTGCGTAATTGTGGTTTAATCCCATCAGTAGTTTGAGGTTGTTTAATATTATTTTCTGGCACTTCAGACTCCACTGTCACGCTACACTCCCTTTGCCAACGTACGGTAACAATCTCGAAAAATATGATTTATCACGCAAATACAATTAGCAAAAGAGAATTATTTAAAATTCGGAATATATAAAGATGATGCAAAAACCAAAAAAACAAAAGGTAGCAAAAATGATACACTTAACTTTATACCAGAAATGAAACCATAAACCAGACCAATATACAATCACCATAAAGTTAATGATGACTTAAGTATTATTAAACTGTTAACACAACCTCCCTATAGTTAGTTAACAACCTGTTATCTCATTTTGTTCTTCAATGGCCTCAAAAACATTCACCAAACCCATAACTTAATGATATTGAAATAGTTTAAGCATGATGTGTTCACTACACCGTGTTTTACTCAATTTATACCAATTATATTTATTTGTTTCTGCAATCTTTTTTCACGTCCAAAATTAGACAATTAAACCGGTGATAAAACTAAAAACCAGCACAATTCGCTAATACAGAGATCCTGCCTGTTCAGCTTGTCGGGGGCGTTTTTATCGTCAGGGGTTGACATGAAAGGCCATATCCAGTACCACTAAAAGCATATTGAATTTAACGGAGCACGATTCATGATTCGCACCATTCGTTTCACCGGTCTACTACTACTAAACGCATCCACTGTGCGCGGTAGACTGGCGGGCGAAATTCAGCGTTGAATCGTCACCAGTAAGACTAAAAACCCGCGCCACTGCGCGGGTTTTTTTATGCTCGTAGCAAGGCGCCCTAAGACTGACAAGGACCTAACCCATGAGCCAGCAAGTCATTATTTTCGATACCACATTACGTGACGGTGAACAGGCATTGCAGGCAAGCCTGAGTGTAAAAGAGAAACTGCAGATCGCGTTGGCTCTCGAACGTATGGGTGTCGACGTGATGGAGGTGGGTTTCCCTGTCTCGTCTCCAGGTGATTTCGAATCCGTCCAGACTATCGCCCGTACCATTAAAAACAGCCGCGTGTGTGGCCTGGCGCGCTGTGTAGAGAAAGATATCGACGTCGCGGCAGAGTCACTGAAAGTTGCCGAAGCCTTCCGCATCCATACCTTTATTGCTACTTCACCCATGCATATCGCAACCAAATTGCGCAGCACCCTGGATGAAGTGATTGAACGCGCAGTGTATATGGTTAAGCGCGCTCGCAACTATACCGATGACGTTGAATTCTCCTGTGAGGATGCCGGTCGTACCCCAATTGAAGACCTGGCGCGTGTGGTTGAAGCTGCGATCAATGCCGGTGCTAAAACCATCAATATTCCGGACACCGTCGGTTACACCATGCCTTTTGAGTTCTCCAACATCATCACTGGCCTGTATGAACGCGTACCGAATATTGATAAAGCCATTATCTCCGTTCACACCCACGATGATTTAGGCCTGGCCGTAGGAAATGCTATCGCAGCTGTCCACGCCGGTGCGCGCCAGGTAGAAGGCGCGATGAACGGTATCGGCGAGCGCGCAGGTAACTGCTCACTGGAAGAAGTGATCATGGCGATTAAAGTGCGCAAAGACATTATGAACGTGCACACCCGCATCAATCACAACGAAATCTGGCGCACCAGCCAGACCGTCAGCCAGATTTGCAACATGCCTATTCCGGCCAACAAAGCGATTGTTGGTACTGGCGCCTTCGCGCACTCCTCCGGTATTCACCAGGATGGCGTCCTGAAGAACCGTGAAAACTACGAAATCATGACTCCGGAATCGATCGGTCTGAACCAGGTGCAGTTGAACCTGACTTCGCGTTCCGGTCGTGCCGCAGTAAAACACCGTATGGAAGAGATGGGTTATCAGGACAGCGATTACAACATGGATCAGTTGTACGACGCGTTCCTGAAACTGGCCGACAAAAAAGGTCAGGTATTCGACTATGACCTGGAAGCGCTGGCCTTTATTAACAAGCAGCAGGAAGAACCAGAGCACTTCCGTCTGGATTACTTCAACGTGCAGTCAGGCTCCAGCGATATCGCAACCGCCTCAGTCAAACTGGCCTGTGGTGATGAAATCAAAGCGGAAGCCGCGAACGGCAATGGTCCTGTCGATGCCATCTATCAGGCGATTAACCGTGTGACTGAATACGACGTTGAGCTGGTGAAATATGACCTGACGGCAAAAGGTCATGGAAAAGATGCGCTGGGCCAGGTCGACATTGTTGTCACTCACAATGGCCGCCGTTTCCATGGTGTAGGTCTGGCAACCGATATTGTTGAATCCTCCGCGAAAGCGATGGTGCATGTTCTGAACAACATCTGGCGCGCCGCTGAAGTCGAAAAAGAGTTGCAACGCAAAGCTCAGAATAAAGAGAACAAAAAGGAAACCGTGTAATGTCGAAGAATTACCATATTGCTGTGTTGCCGGGTGACGGTATTGGCCCGGAAGTGATGGCACAGGCGCTGAAAGTACTGGAAGCCGTTCGTTCGCGTTTTGCGATGAAAATCACCACCAGCCACTACGATGTAGGCGGCATTGCGATTGATAATCACGGGACGCCGTTGCCAAAAGCGACCGTCGAAGGCTGCGAAAATGCCGATGCCGTGCTGTTTGGTTCAGTCGGTGGTCCAAAATGGGAACACCTGCCACCGGCAGAGCAACCAGAGCGTGGCGCACTGCTGCCGCTGCGTAAACATTTCAAGCTGTTCAGTAACCTGCGTCCGGCAAAGCTGTATCAGGGTCTGGAAGAGTTCTGCCCGCTTCGTGCCGATATCGCGGCTAACGGTTTCGACATTCTGTGTGTGCGTGAACTGACCGGCGGCATCTATTTTGGTCAGCCAAAAGGCCGTGAAGGCAGCGGCCAGCATGAAAAAGCATTTGATACCGAGGTGTATCACCGTTTTGAAATCGAACGTATCGCCCACATCGCTTTTGAGTCTGCGCGCAAACGCCGCCATAAAGTGACCTCCATTGATAAAGCGAACGTGCTGCAGTCATCCATTTTGTGGCGTGAGATCGTCGGTGAAGTCGCTAAACAGTATCCTGACGTCGCGCTGTCGCATATGTATATCGACAACGCGACCATGCAGTTGATTAAAGATCCGTCCCAGTTTGACGTGCTGCTGTGCTCCAACCTGTTCGGCGATATCCTCTCTGACGAGTGCGCGATGATCACCGGCTCCATGGGGATGCTGCCATCCGCAAGCCTGAACGAAGAAGGTTTTGGTCTGTACGAACCGGCGGGCGGTTCCGCACCGGATATTGCAGGCAAAAATATTGCTAACCCGATTGCGCAGATCCTCTCCCTGGCTCTGCTGCTGCGCTACAGCCTGGATGCAGGCGATGCAGCAACCGCAATTGAAAACGCCATTAACCGGGCGTTAGAAGAAGGCGTCCGTACCGGTGATTTAGCACGCGGCACGGCGGCAGTCAGTACCGATGAAATGGGCGACATCATTGCCCGCTATGTCGCTGAAGGGGTGTAATCATGGCGAAGACCTTATATGAAAAGTTGTTTGATGCGCACGTTGTTTACGAAGCACCAAACGAAACCCCGCTGCTGTACATCGACCGTCATCTGGTGCACGAAGTGACCTCTCCTCAGGCATTCGACGGACTGCGCGCGCACAAGCGTCCGGTGCGTCAGCCGGGTAAAACCTTCGCGACCATGGATCACAACGTCTCCACCCAGACCAAAGACATCAACGCGTCAGGTGAGATGGCACGTATCCAGATGCAGGAATTGATTAAGAACTGCAACGAGTTTGGCGTTGAGCTGTACGACCTGAACCACCCGTACCAGGGTATCGTCCACGTGATGGGACCGGAGCAAGGGATTACCCTGCCGGGCATGACCATCGTCTGCGGTGACTCCCATACCGCGACCCACGGCGCGTTCGGTGCACTGGCCTTCGGTATTGGTACATCTGAAGTTGAACACGTACTGGCCACGCAGACCCTGAAACAGGGTCGTGCCAAAACCATGAAGATTGAAGTGAAGGGTAAAGCCGCGCCGGGTATCACGGCAAAAGACATCGTGCTGGCGATTATTGGCAAAACCGGCAGTGCAGGCGGCACCGGTCACGTAGTGGAATTCTGCGGCGAGGCCATCCAGGCACTGAGCATGGAAGGCCGTATGACCCTGTGCAACATGGCCATTGAGATGGGTGCAAAAGCCGGTCTGGTTGCGCCAGACGAAACCACCTTCAGCTATGTGAAGGGTCGTCTGCATGCTCCGAAAGGGGATGATTTTGACGAAGCTGTCACGTACTGGAAAACCCTGAAAACTGACGACGGGGCAACCTTTGATACGGTTGTCATGCTGCAGGCAGAGGAGATTGCCCCTCAGGTGACCTGGGGAACCAACCCGGGCCAGGTGATTTCTGTCAACGACAACATTCCTGATCCGGCCTCTTTTGCTGACCCGGTCGAGCGCGCCAGTGCGGAAAAAGCGCTGGCTTACATGGGGCTGAAACCTGGCGTTCCGTTGACCGACGTAACCATTGATAAAGTATTTATTGGCTCCTGCACCAACTCCCGTATCGAAGACTTGCGCGCAGCTGCCGAGATTGCCAAAGGTCGTAAAGTGGCCCCTGGCGTACAGGCACTGGTGGTTCCGGGTTCCGGCCCGGTAAAAGCCCAGGCCGAAGCCGAAGGTCTGGATAAGATCTTTATCGAAGCAGGTTTCGAGTGGCGCCTGCCGGGTTGCTCCATGTGTCTGGCCATGAACAATGACCGCCTGAATCCAGGCGAGCGCTGTGCCTCTACCAGCAACCGTAACTTTGAAGGCCGTCAGGGCCGTGGTGGGCGTACCCATCTGGTCAGCCCGGCAATGGCCGCCGCTGCGGCAGTCACCGGCCATTTCGCCGACATTCGCAGCCTGAAATAAGGAGACAATCATGGCAGAGAAATTTACCCAACATACGGGCCTGGTTGTCCCTCTGGACGCCGCTAACGTCGATACCGACGCGATCATTCCTAAGCAGTTTTTGCAGAAGGTCACCCGCACAGGTTTTGGTGCTCACCTGTTTAACGACTGGCGTTTCCTGGATGACAAAGGCGAAGTCCCTAACCCGGAATTCGTTCTGAACTTCCCGGAATATAAAGGCGCGTCAATCCTGCTGGCGCGGGAAAACTTTGGCTGTGGCTCATCACGTGAGCACGCTCCGTGGGCCCTGACCGACTACGGTTTTAAAGTGGTTATCGCCCCAAGTTTCGCGGATATCTTTTACGGCAACAGTTTCAACAACCAGCTTTTGCCGGTCACACTGAAGGACGAGCAGGTCGACGAGTTATTCGCTCTGGTTCAGGCAAGTCCTGGTATTTCGTTTGAGGTGGATCTGGAAGCGGAAGTCGTGAAAGCCGGGGATAAGACCTACAGCTTCAGCATTGATGCGTTCCGTCGTCACTGCATGCTGAACGGTCTGGACAGCATTGGTTTAACACTCCAGCACGAAGCGGCAATTGCAACTTACGAACACAAACAGCCTGCGTTTATGAAGTAAACCTCTGGCCTGCAGTTTATTCTGCAGGCCTCGCTTTATTCCCTTACCCATCCCTCCTGATAAACACTTTTCTAAAAATTATCCACTAATGGCATTATATTTAATGTCAATTTAATAACACCTGCGCAAGATAACCCCAAAGTCGGTTTGCAGCGGAAATATAAATGGAAAAGCAAAATAGCAATCAGTCTCACCTCCGTTCTCAAGAAATACAAAAATGCACATTAGTTAGCGTGATAATAAATATATTACTCACGGGTTTTCAGATCGTTGCAGGACTATTTTCCGGCTCGCAAGGGTTAATTGCTGATGGGATTCATTCTCTTTCCGATTTATCTTCTGATTTTGTCGTTCTGATTGCGAACAAGAAAAGTCAGAAAGCCTCAGATATCGATCATCATTACGGCCATCTTCGCTTCGAAAACGGAGCAAAACTTATTATTGGTGCTATTTTGCTGCTTGTGGGCATCGGAATGCTCTGGTCGGCGGGCAATAAACTGCTCAACCCTGAGACGCATCAGTTGGTTAAAGGAACCGCGCTATGGGTGGCGTTACTGGCTTTGGTGGTTAAGGAAAGTCTGTTCAGATACATGCTTGCGACGGGAAAACGCATCCAGTCCTCGCTACTGATAGCTAATGCCTGGCATGCCCGTTCTGACGCGGCTTCATCCGTGGTTGTCGCCATTGGCATCGCCGGAAACTTAATGGGCTTTCATTCTATGGACCTGGTTGCCGCCCTTATTGTCGGGATGTTCATCGCTCATATGGGGTACAAATTCTCTGCTGACGCCCTGCACGACCTGATGGATCGTTCGCTTGAACCTGACCTTGAGCACGACATCAAAACATGTTTGCTCGAAACCGAAGGTGTCTCCGGGTTACATGACTTAAAAACCCGCAAAATGGGCGACTTAGCCCTGGTCGATGTTCATCTTGAAGTCGACGGGGAATTAAGCGTAAAAGAAGGACATGAAATTGCCGTGAATGCGAGAAACAACGTGATGCAAAAATTTAATGTGCTTAATGTTATGACGCATATTGATCCGGCACACTAAAATAGTGTGGATGATTACGGTGTGATGCTCTTTATTTATCGTTAAGGTTTCGTTAATTAATTTGCGTCACACTGCATCGCATCAGCTCTCTCATCATTGAGGTAAAAAGCGATGAATCCAACGCTACGTAATACGCTTCCCCATAAAGAAACCCCTTTTCTTCGAATACTGCACATTCTTGTTGCAGTACTGGTGCTGGCCCAGATTATCAATTCCAACTTTACTGAAAGTGAAGCACTTGGCGAATCGGGTCTGAACGCGATTGTCACCTGGGTTCATGTTATTTCAGGCTTTGGTTTAATTTTCTGCGGTATTGCCATGATGGCGTGGATGTTAACCCAGCGCGGATTCAAGTATTACTTCGCGTGGCTGGCACTGGACTTCAGCGGAATCGTTGATGATATTCGCACCCTCATGCAACGTCAGCTTCCTGATGCTCACGCTGGCGGTATGGCGGCAACGGTGCAAGGTTTAGGTGTACTGGCGCTGCTCGGCGTTGCACTCTGCGGAGCGGCCTGGTTCGTGCTGAATGCCACGCTTGGGCCGGTTTCGTCCGTCACGGAATCCGTCTTAGATTTGCATAAATTCCTGACGGTCTTTATTGAGACCTACTTCTGGGCACACGGCTTTATGGGCCTCATGCATATGTACCTGACTTTACGCGCACAGCGTAAATATCAGTATTCAGAATAGACAGGTTTGCTGAGCCCGGAGACCCGGGCTCCGTTCATTCATCCGATCATACGTCTTTTACGCGGCAGGTCAGCCCAAGCGTAACCAACGAAATTGCCGCAATCATCCAGTAGACCGACGCATGACCATAGCTTTGCGACAGCGCCCCCTGAATCACCCCCGCCAGAATCACCCCGGTGGAAATACTGTTGGTAAAAAGCGTGGTCGCCGAGCCCGCACGGCCAGGCATTAAATCCTGGAACCAGAGCATGCCTATTCCGGCAATAATCCCAATAAACACAGCGTTAAATAGTTGCAGCGCCAGTAGTGCTTCGCGCGAATGGAAAAGAATCAACCCTGCGTAAAACAGCACCCCAGCCGCCACAGCTACGATCATCATCCGACGCTTTCCGAAACGCTTAACGTAGTAACCCGCCAGAATCATCGCCGGAATTTCCAGCCCGGCCGCGGTTCCCATTAAGATCCCTGCGAGCTTATCCGGCAGCCCCAGGGAGCTGCTGATCCACAGCGGCATGTCGATAATGTACATCGTGTTGCAGGTCCACATTAGTGTGGAGGCGATAAACAGCATGCGGACATTTTTGTCCTGCCAGCCGCTCACCTGAGTGATGGGTTTGTCCGTTGTCTGCTCGACGCGCGCCACGGACGGCAGCGCGAAAGCAATCAACACCAGGCTTATCGCAAAAATACCTGCCGCGATGGAGAACATAGTGGTGAAGCCGTAGTTCAACGCCAGCATGAAGGCCAGAGGCGGGCCAATAACCCACGCCAGAGAAAGCTGAGCACGCATCACCGAGCTGAACATCACCACTTCCCGCGCGGAATTGTCGGCATACTCACGCGCCAGTGCGAACAGCTGTGGCATGGCGGTATTGGCCAGTGACGCCAGCAGCACGCCGCAGGTGATGAGCGTCAGATAATGACGATTAAAGGCAAAGAGTAATGCGTTACCAACGGCCATCGCGCAGCAAAAGAGGATCAGTTTACGGCGATCGCCCTTGCTGTCCGATCGTTTCGCCAGCCCCAGGCTGACCAGAATCCCGGCAATAGCATTGACGGTATAAAACAGGCCAACCCAGAACGGCTGCGCCCCTACCTCCCGGCTGAGAAACAGACTCAGCGTCGGCGCCTGTAACGCCCCCGCAACGCCCATCATAAAGGACACCAGCATAAAAGCGGCGTAGACACCATTCAGGCGTCGCCCCATTGTCATCAACCAGAGCATGCGCAAATCCTTGTGAAAGCGAATCAAAATCGGGTGAAAGAATAAACGAAAAAAGCCAGCAAAAACATTTTGCTGGCGGGTGATAAGCACCAATACTCAGTCACACATGATCGAGGCGAGTCAGCGAGAAGAGGCCGCTTTCGTAACGTCCCACTGCATCAGGTCTTCCAGAATTTTCAGCCGTTGCTCTGCACACTGACGGGCCAGCCAGGACGTTCCTTTTGTCGCTGAAAAATAGAGCTGATAAAACTGACGTGTGGTAGACCTCTTCATAATTTACCTCCTCACTTCATCGGGAAGTATTATTGGCTTAATATAGGGATTAATAAATTGCTGATTTTTTATCAGGAGTTCCTCTTTTATGCCTTCCGGTCGACTGCAACAACAATTTATCCGCCTCTGGCAGTGCTGTGAGGGGCAATCGAAGGAGACCACGCTGAACGAGCTGGCTGATCTGCTCAGCTGTTCTCGCCGCCATATGCGTACCCTGCTTAACACCATGCAACAGCAGGGCTGGTTGAGCTGGGAAGCAGAGGCGGGACGCGGTAAACGCTCACGTCTGACCTTTCTCTATACCGGGTTGGCACTACAGCAGCAGCGTGCAGAAGATTTGCTGGAGCAGGACCGAATCGATCAACTGGTGCAGTTGGTCGGTGACAAAGCGGCCGTACGCCAGATGCTGGTTTCACACCTGGGACGCAGTTTTCGTCAGGGCCGACACATCCTGCGGGTGCTCTACTATCGGCCAATGAAAAATCTGTTACCCGGTACCGCGTTACGTCGCTCTGAAACCCATATGGCCCGACAAATATTCAGCGGCCTGACACGCATAAATGAGGAAAATGGGGAACTGGAAGCAGATATTGCGCACCACTGGCAGCAACTTTCCCCACTTCACTGGCGCTTTTTTTTACGGCCCGGCATCCACTTTCACCACGGCCGCGAGCTGGAGATGAGCGACGTCATTGACTCTCTTCAGCGCGCACGCGCCCTTCCTCTGTATGCCCATGTCTCGCGGATCCACTCCCCGACAGCATGGACCGTTGACATCGAACTGTCCGAGCCCGACCAGTGGCTACCGTGGCTAATGGGTTATGTTCCGTCGATGATCCTGCCACGCGAATGGGCATCTCTGCCCCATTTTGCCAGCCAGCCCGTAGGGACGGGTCCTTACGCAGTGACGCGCAATACCAGCAACCAGCTTAAAATTCGCGCCTTTGACGACTACTTTGGCTATCGTGCGCTGATCGACGAAGTCAACGTCTGGGTTCTGCCTGACATCAGCGAAGAGTTGAGCTGCGGCTTAACGCTGGAAGGGCCAACCGAAGGGGAAAAAGCGGTTGAAAGCCGTCTTGAAGAGGGCTGCTATTACCTGCTGTTTGACGCCCGTAGCCATCGCGGTGCCAGTCGCGAGGTACGCAGGTGGGTTAGCCACGTTCTCTCTCCGGCTAACCTTATTTATCAGGCGGAAGAGCAATACCAGACATACTGGTTCCCGGCCTACGGCCTGCTCCCGCGCTGGCACCACGCCCGACCGGTTCACGGTGAAAAGCCTGCCGGGCTGGAGTCGATCACATTGACCTATTACCGTGACCATGTGGAACACCGCTTTATCGCCCGGATCATGAGCAAACTGCTGGAGGCTGAAGGCGTCCATCTCGACATTCAGGAGGTCGATTATGATGAATGGCACCGCGGAGATATTGTCAGTGATATCTGGCTGAACAGCGCCAACTTCACCCTTCCGCTCGATTTCTCACTGTTCTCTCACCTGTATGAGGTACCGCTGATCCAGCACTGCATCGAACGAGACTGGCAGCAGGATGCCGCCCGGTGGCGAGCAGGTGAGATGAACCTGGCCTCGTGGTGCCAGCAACTGCTCGCGCAGCAGGCGATTGTACCGCTGATCCACCACTGGCTGATGATTCAGGGTCAGCGCAGTATGCGCGGACTGCGGATGAACACCTTAGGCTGGTTTGATTTTAAATCCGCCTGGTTTGCCCCGCCGGAGCCATAACGCTTTCGCAATATTCACCAAATCATTACAATAGCGCCGTTCTCAACGGGGTGCTGCATCACTGATGTGCGCTGAGATAATACCCGTCGAACCTGATCCGGATAACGCCGGCGAAGGGATTTGAGGCTGTTGCTCAAAATCCTTTGCCACTCAACCCTGAGGTGCAAAGTGTTAAAAAAAGTTCTCCCCCTGCTGGCGCTGTTCGCGCTGCCTGCTATTGCGAAGCCCGTTCTGACGGTCTACACCTACGACTCCTTCTCTGCTGACTGGGGGCCAGGCCCGGTGGTGAAAAAAGCCTTTGAAGCGGACTGTAAATGCGAATTGAAATTCGTGGCGCTGGAAGATGGCGTCTCGCTGCTCAACCGCCTGCGTATGGAAGGGAAAAACAGTAAAGCTGATGTGGTGCTCGGGCTGGATAACAACCTGCTGGAAGCTGCCTCGCAGACCAAACTGTTTGCCAAAAGTGGCGTAGCAGCAGATGCCGTCAACGTTCCGGGTGGCTGGAAAAATGACACTTTCGTTCCGTTCGACTACGGCTACTTTGCCTTTGTTTACGATAAAAACAAGCTGAAGAACCCACCGAAGAGCCTGAAGGAGTTGGTGGAAAGCGATCAGAAATGGCGCGTCATTTATGAAGACCCTCGCACCAGTACTCCGGGTCTGGGTCTGCTGCTGTGGATGCAGAAAGTCTACGGTGATAAAGCACCGGAAGCGTGGCAGAAACTGGCCGCCAAAACCGTCACCGTGACGAAAGGCTGGAGTGAAGCCTACGGCCTGTTCCTGAAAGGGGAAAGCGACCTGGTACTGAGTTACACCACCTCCCCGGCTTACCACATCATCGCTGAGAAAAATGACAACTATGCCGCGGCCAATTTCGCTGAAGGCCATTACCTGCAGGTGGAAGTGGCTGCGCGTACCGCGGCCAGCAAACAGCCAGAACTTGCCGAGAAGTTCCTGAAATTTATGGTTTCACCGGCATTCCAGAATGCCATTCCAGCGGGTAACTGGATGTATCCCGTGACCAACGTAGCACTGCCAGCAGGTTTCGAGCAGCTGACCAAACCGCAAACGTCTCTGGAGTTTACGCCGCAACAGGTCGCTTCGCAGCGTGCAGCATGGGTAAGTGAATGGCAACGCGCCGTCAGCCGCTAATTCCCGGCTGGTTAATTCCTGGGCTGCTCGCCGCCATGCTGATGGTGGCGGTCAGCCTGGGCGCTTTTCTTGCATTGTGGTTGAACGCGCCAGAGAGTGACCTGCTCTCCCTCTGGCACGACAGCTATCTCTGGCACGTTATCCGTTTTTCTTTCTGGCAGGCGTTTCTCTCTGCCCTGCTGTCGGTGATCCCCGCCATTTTCCTTGCTCGTGCGCTTTATCGCCGGCGTTTCCCTGGCAGGCAGGCGCTGCTGCGCCTGTGCGCCATGACGCTGATCCTGCCCGTGCTGGTAGCCGTGTTTGGCATCCTGAGCGTTTATGGTCGTCAGGGCTGGTTGGCTTCACTGTTCGGCCTGCTCGGTCTGGAGTGGCATTTCTCGCCATACGGGCTTAAAGGCATCTTGCTGGCGCATGTCTTTTTCAATATGCCGATGGCGACCCGGCTCTTTTTACAGGCGCTGGAAAATATCCCCGGCGAACAGCGCCAGCTTGCGGCACAGCTGGGCATGCGCGGCTGGTCTTTCTTCCGCTTTGTTGAGTGGCCGTGGTTGCGCCGCCAAATCCCGCCTGTTGCCGCACTGATCTTCATGCTCTGTTTTGCCAGTTTCGCTACCGTGCTTTCACTGGGGGGCGGACCGCAGGCAACAACCATTGAGCTGGCAATCTATCAGGCGCTAAGTTACGACTACGATCCTGGTCGGGCCGCGCTGCTGGCGATAGTTCAGATGGTGTGCTGTCTGGTACTGGTGCTGCTGAGCCAGCGTCTGAGTAAAGCCATTCCACCGGGCAGTAACCAGATAGCAGGCTGGCGCGATCCCCAGGACAGCCTGCGTAGCCGTATCACCGATGTTTTGCTTATTACGCTGGCTCTGCTGCTGTTGCTGCCGCCGCTGATGGCCGTTATCGTCGATGGCCTGAACCTCAATCTCCTGTCCGTGTTGCAGCAGTCCGTGCTCTGGCAAGCAACCTGGACTTCACTGCGCATTGCGCTGGCCGCCGGGCTGCTGTGCGTCATACTGACCATGATGCTGCTGTGGAGTAGCCGCGAGCTTTATGCCTGCCATGCCCGTAAAGCCGGACAGGCGCTGGAGCTAACAGGTATGCTGATTCTGGCCATGCCAGGAATAGTACTGGCGACAGGATTCTTTCTACTTTTCAACAGCACCGTGGGTCTGCCGGAAAGTGCCGACGGCATTGTGATATTTACCAATGCCCTGATGGCGATCCCTTATGCCCTGAAGGTACTGGAAAACCCGATGCGCGACGTTAATAGCCGCTACGCTCTGCTGTGTCAGTCACTTGGCATTCAGGGCTGGCAACGGTTAAGAGTGGTCGAATTGCGGGCACTAAAACGCCCGCTGGCACAGGCGCTGGCTTTCGCCTGTGTGCTCTCAATTGGTGATTTTGGCGTAGTCGCGCTCTTCGGCAATGAAGATTTCCGCACACTGCCATACTGGCTGTACCAGCAGATCGGCTCTTACCGTAGCCAGGACGGCGCCGTCACGGCACTCTTACTGCTGCTACTCTGCTTTGCCTTATTTACTGTTATCGAAAAACTTCCGGGGCGTGATGTTAAAACTGATTGATGTAACCTGGCTCTACCAGCACCTGCCAATGCGCTTCACGCTTTCTGCCCGCCAGGGAGAGATGATTGCGGTTCTGGGCCCAAGTGGAGCAGGAAAAAGCACGTTGCTCAATCTGATAGCCGGGTTTCTGCAACCGGCAAGCGGGTCAATAATGATTGAAAACCACGATCACACCCGCACGCCCCCCGCCCGACGTCCGGTGTCGATGCTGTTTCAGGAAAATAATCTTTTCACCCATCTTACCGTACGGCAGAACATCGCCCTGGGGATGGATCCGGGTTTAAAACTGAACGATACCCAACGCCAGAAGCTGGAGCTCATTGCCGGGCAGATGGGGATCACCGGGTTTATCGACCGTCTGCCAGGGGAGCTTTCCGGCGGTCAGCGCCAGCGTGTCGCGCTGGCGCGTTGTCTGGTACGCGAGCAGCCTGTTCTGTTGCTGGATGAGCCATTCTCTGCGCTTGACCCGGCGCTGCGCCAGGAGATGCTGGCTCTGGTACAGGAGGTCTGCCAGCGTCAGAAACTCACCATGTTGATGGTATCGCACAGCATTGAGGATGCCGCGAGGATTGCTCCGCGATCGGTGGTGATCGCGGAGGGTCGCATTTTATGGGATGGCGAAACGGAAGCACTGGTAAGTGGTAAAGCGAGCGCATCACAGCTTCTGGGTATTAGTTAACGGCTGACGACCTTCAATAAAATCTCGCCATACACCGGCATCAGCGGGTGGCGGATCAACGCCACCAGCGCCACTACGGCTATACCGAGCGTCAACGGCGCAAGCCACAAAAGGCGTGAGCGAGGCAGGTAGCGCGTCAGACGATCAATATTCGCTTTTGCGCTGCGCCACAGTCGCCAGCACAGCCATGCGGCGATCCACAGCAGCAGAGCAGTCGCCAGCAATAGCCACTTAAACTCACCGCTTTGCATACCGTCAGGAATATCAATAGCCGCCCCCGCGAGGATCCCCGGCAGGAAGTAAAACGGCGGCCAGAAGACACAGCCGATAATATTCGGCACAACAAATTTTGTGACTGGAAGATCCAGCATCCCGGCGACCATTGGCACCAGCGGACGCGTCGGCCCGACAAAGCGTCCCACCAGGATGGTAAACATGCTGTGCTGATGCAGTGCATGTTCGGTTTTATCCAGCAAGGCTTTGTTCTTTTTCATGAACGACCAGCGATGCAGCGGCTTCTTAAAGCGCCAGCCCAGCCAGAAGGAGATCCAGTCGCCCAGCAGGCAGCCGATAATCCCGGCCAGCCACGCCTGCCAGAAGTTGACCTCACCGCTGCCAATCAGCGCGCCAAGCCCAGCCATCATCACGGTGCCGGGCAGAATTAACCCGACCAGTGCCAGTGATTCCAGAAACGCTACCAGCGCCACGGCGATGAGCGAGTACATAACGGACTGGGTAATAAAGTGTTCCAGCAAAGCCTGCATAACTATTCCGGTCAGAAAACGAATCAGCGATTCTGCTTAGCGCCCCGCACCGCGTCAAGGCATCAATTGTCTGAATAGTTTACAGGTTGCTTCCACAGTTCACCTGTTTGTTTATCTTTTTTTACCGTTTATTCACAACCCGCGCGGAATTCACTGGGGCTGGCACCCGTGCATTTTTTGAACACACGAGAGAAATAAAGTTGATCTTCAAAGCCCACGTTACGCCCCACGGTGGCAATCGGCATCCGGGTGGTGCTGAGTAACAGCTTCGCCTGACTGATACGCTGGTCCTCACGCCAGCTCAGCACGCTGACGCCAAGCTGCTGGCGAAAAAGATGCGACAGCCGCGACGGAGACAGACAGACGTGCTGAGCAACGCTGGCGATATCAAACTGACTATCTGCCAGATGGTCACTGATGTACTGGCAGGCGTCGCGCACGCGGTTATCCAGCGGAGGGTTAAGCGATTCGTTAATGGCCTCCATACGCCGCAGCAGCAGTTGTTCAAGCAGGTTAATCGCCAGCAGTTCTGCATAACGTCCTCCTGCCTGCCCCGCTTCAATGATCTGGGCAAAAAGCTCGCGAAACTGAGCCAGATGGACATCATCCGGTCGATAAAAACCGGTATGTGCAAAAATCGCAGGCCACGAAAGCCACTCCTGCCAGTAGGCGCGCGGACGGAAGTAGACCCACTGGTGATACCACTCTTTTGCATCCGGGTGACGTCCGTAGTGGTGGATCTCCCCAGGTGGAAACAACAGAATATCGCCGGGGCGGCAGACAAACTGCTGGTCACCGTTCTTGATGATCCCTTCCCCACGCACGGTCAGGTTGAGGATATACCCTTTCATCCCAAGCGGACGGTCGACGTAAAAGTCGAGGTATCCCTCAGCCTCGATAGGGGTCAGTCCCGCCACAAGGTGCGCGTTAAACGAGTATCCCGGCAGCAAAGGATCGTTTTGCGTTTCGGCCATAGATTCAGTTCTCCCAAGGGTCCTGAAGGAAACCAATTGTCCATATCATAAAAAGCAGGTTAAAAATGGCCCGCGAAAAGATCCAAAAAGCATCACGCCGCTTTTACGTCCGCCATGTTTCAGCCTTTCCCCCTGATTTCTCCGCCAGAGCAGGCAGATAAGCAGTAACAAAAGTGTCTATAAGTGCGGCAGAAATGTCCACATTGAATATTTGCACGGCGTCACACTTTCCGTTGTAACAGCAATTTAGTCCATAAGATTAGCGGATCCTGCCTGACGATTTTCGCCCCCAGTCTCTAATGTTCTTCCATACCTGTTTTTTTGATGGAGCAACACCATGGCAATTGCGATTGGCCTCGATTTTGGCAGCGACTCGGTTCGCGCGCTGGCAGTGGACTGTACGTCCGGCCAGGAGATAGCAACCAGCGTTGAGTGGTACCCGCGCTGGCAAGAGGGGCGCTACTGCGATGCGCCAAATAACCAGTTCCGTCACCACCCGCGTGACTACATTGAGTCAATGGAAGCGGCAATCAAAACCGTTCTCGCTGAACTGACTGACGCTCAGCGGGCAGAGATTGTCGGGATTGGCGTCGACAGCACCGGCTCCACGCCAGCCCCTGTGGATGCGGAAGGCCGCGTGCTGGCGCTGCGCCCTGAGTTTGCGGACAACCCGAACGCCATGTTCGTGCTGTGGAAAGACCATACTGCCGTGGAAGAGGCCGAAGCGATCACCCGCTTGTGCCATCAAGCAGGTAAAACTGATTACTCGCGTTACATTGGCGGCATTTACTCCAGCGAATGGTTCTGGGCCAAGATCCTGCATGTTACCCGCGCAGACGCATCGGTTGCCCAGGCGGCCGTCTCCTGGATTGAACTGTGCGACTGGGTTCCCGCTCTGCTCTCCGGCACCACTCGCCCGCAGGATATCCGTCGCGGACGCTGCAGCGCCGGGCATAAATCCCTGTGGCACGAAAGCTGGGGCGGCCTGCCTCCGGCTGCGTTCTTCGATGAACTCGACCCGATCATCAACAAGAGCCTGACATATCCGCTGTTTACCGACACCTTCACCGCTGATATCCCTGTCGGCACGCTCTGCGAAGAGTGGGCGAAGCGGCTCGGGCTTCCACAGAATGTGGCCATCTCTGGCGGCGCGTTTGACTGCCATATGGGCGCTGTCGGCGCGGGTGCACAACCCAATACGCTGGTGAAAGTGATCGGCACCTCGACCTGCGACATTCTGACGGCCGATAAAACCACCGTTGGCAACCGCGCAGTAAAAGGCATCTGCGGCCAGGTTGACGGTAGCGTGGTGCCGGACTTCATCGGTCTGGAAGCGGGTCAGTCCGCCTTTGGTGATATCTACGCCTGGTTTGGCCGGGTGCTGAGCTGGCCGCTGGATCAACTGGCAGCAGCGCATCCTGAACTGAAAACCCAGATAGCCGAGAGCAAAAAACAACTCCTGCCACAACTCACGGACGCCTGGGCAAAAAATCCGTCTCTCGATCATCTCCCGGTAGTGCTGGACTGGTTCAACGGCCGCCGTACGCCGTTTGCTAACCAGCGCCTGAAAGGGGTGATTACCGATCTCAACCTGGCCACCGATGCCCCTGCGCTGTTTGGCGGTTTGATTGCCGCCACCGCGTTTGGCGCACGCGCCATTATGGAGTGCTTCACCGAACAGGGCATCGACGTGAACAACGTGATGGCGCTGGGCGGTATCGCCCGTAAAAACCCGGTGATCATGCAGGCCTGCTGCGACGTGCTGAACCGTCCGTTGCAGATTGTGGCCTCCGATCAGTGCTGCGCACTAGGCGCGGCAATTTTCGCCGCCGTCGCCGCGGGTGTTCACGCGGACATTCCGGCTGCACAACAGCATATGGCGAGCGCCGTCGAAAACACGCTTCAGCCGCGTGCTTCGCAGGCGCAGCGCTTTGAACAGCTTTATCAGCGCTACCAGCAATGGGCAAAAAGCGCCGAACTCCACTATCTCCCTGTCGCCGCCCCGGCCAAAAGTACCGCGGACACTACGGCAACCCTGACACATTAAGGACACGACGATGACCATTTTTAATAATTATGAAGTGTGGTTTGTGATTGGCAGCCAGCATCTGTACGGGCCGGAAGCACTGAAACAGGTGACGAAACACGCGGAGCATGTCGTTAACGCGCTGAATGCAGAAGCTAAACTGCCGTGCAAACTGGTGCTGAAACCGCTGGGCACCACTCCGGATGAAATCACTCACATCTGCCGCGACGCCAACTACGACGATAAATGCGCCGGGATGGTGGTGTGGCTGCATACCTTCTCGCCCGCCAAAATGTGGATCAATGGCCTGACGATCCTCAATAAACCGCTGCTGCAGTTCCATACCCAGTTTAATGCCTCCCTGCCGTGGGACAGCATCGACATGGACTTTATGAACCTGAACCAGACCGCGCACGGCGGCCGCGAGTTTGGCTTCATCGGCGCGCGTATGCGTCAGCAGCACGCCGTCGTGACTGGCCACTGGCAGGATCACCATGCGCAAAGCCGTATTGGCTCCTGGATGCGTCAGGCAGTATCGAAACAGGATACCCGCCACCTGAAAGTGGTGCGTTTTGGCGACAACATGCGTGAAGTCGCGGTAACCGACGGCGACAAAGTGGCCGCGCAGATCAAGTTCGGTTTCTCCGTGAATACCTGGGCCGTGGGCGACCTGGTACAGGTGGTGAATGAAATCAGCGATGGTGACGTGAGCGCGCTGGTGGATGAGTACGAAAGCAGCTACCGGCTGACCGCCGCCGCGCAGATCCACGGCGACAAACGTCAGAATGTGCTGGATGCCGCGCGCATTGAGCTGGGTATGAAGCGTTTCCTGGAACAGGGCGGCTTCCACGCTTTCACCACCACGTTTGAAGATCTCCACGGCCTGAAACAACTGCCTGGACTGGCAGTACAACGTCTTATGCAGCAGGGCTACGGCTTTGCGGGCGAAGGCGACTGGAAAACTGCCGCTCTGCTTCGCATCATGAAAGTGATGTCAACCGGTCTGCAGGGCGGCACCTCCTTTATGGAGGATTACACCTACCACTTCGAGAACGGCAACGATCTGGTGCTCGGCTCGCACATGCTGGAAGTGTGTCCTTCTATTGCCGTCGAAGAGAAACCGATCCTCGATGTGCAATACCTCGGTATCGGCGGCAAAGCCGATCCGGCGCGTCTGATCTTCAACACCCGTACTGGCCCGGCTATCAACGCCAGTCTGATCGATCTGGGCGATCGTTTCCGCCTGCTGGTCAACTGCGTCGACGCGGTTGAAACACCACACTCCTTGCCAAAACTGCCGGTCGCCAACGCGTTGTGGAAAGCGCAGCCTGACCTGCCAACCGCGTCAGAGGCCTGGATCCTGGCCGGTGGTGCGCACCACACGGTCTTCAGCCACGCACTGGATCTCAACGACATGCGTCAGTTCGCCGAACTGCACAATATTGAGCTGACTGTGATTGATAACGATACCCGCCTGCCAGCCTTCAAAGACGCGCTGCGCTGGAACGAAGTCTATTACGGTTCAAAACGTTAACAGGGGAATCTTTGGCCTGCCGCAGGGCGGGCCTCTTTTCCTGGAGGATTGCATGCTAGAAGATCTCAAACGTCAGGTGCTCGAAGCCAACCTGGCGCTGCCGAAACATAATCTGGTGACCCTGACCTGGGGTAACGTTAGCGCCGTTGATCGGGAAAAAGGCGTGTTTGTGATCAAGCCTTCCGGCGTCGATTACAGCGTAATGACGGCGGAAGATATGGTCGTGGTCAGTATCGCCACGGGCGAAGTGGTGGAAGGAACGAAAAAGCCCTCCTCCGATACGCCAACTCACCGTCTGCTGTACCAGTCATTCCCGACGATCGGCGGCATTGTCCATACCCATTCACGCCATGCGACCATCTGGGCGCAGGCGGGACAGTCCATCCCGGCCACTGGCACCACGCATGCGGACTACTTTTACGGCACTATTCCCTGTACCCGTTTAATGACCGATTCTGAGATCAACGGTGAATATGAGTGGGAAACCGGTAATGTGATTGTCGAAACCTTTGAAAAGCAGGGAATCGACGCGGCTCAGATGCCAGGGGTTCTGGTGCACTCCCACGGCCCGTTTGCCTGGGGGAAAAACGCGGAAGATGCAGTGCATAACGCGATAGTGCTCGAAGAAATTGCCTATATGGGGATCTTCTGTCGCCAGCTGGCACCGCAGTTACCGGATATGCAGCAAACCCTGCTGGATAAACATTATCTGCGCAAGCACGGCGCGAAGGCCTATTACGGGCAATAAACTGTATATATACCCAGCATAAACTATCCAACCAGGCTATAATCATGCCTGGTTTTGTTTTATGGGATAACGGCGTGGCGCAGGCGCAAGAAGGCTTTTTACTGACACGACACTGGCGGGATACCCCACAGGGTACTGAGGTTGCATTCTGGCTGGCGACGGACAACGGCCCGCTGAACGTTACGCTTCCGCCGCAGGAATCCGTGGCCTTTATTCCTGAAGCACACGTCGAAAAAGCGAAGCAGTTGCTACGCGGCGAAAATAACTGGCGCATCACGCCGCTTGAACTGAAGGATTTTCACCGGCAGCCGGTTTACGGACTTTACTGTCGCGCCCACCGGCAATTAATGCGCTATGAAAAACTGCTGCGTGAAGCGGGCGTCACGCTTTATGAAGCGGATATCCGTCCGCCGGAGCGTTTTCTGATGGAGCGGTTTATTACCGCACCTGTTTGGGTCGATGGCACCGAGCAAAACGGTCGAATTGTCGATGCACGCCTGAAGCCCAACCCGCACTATCGCCCGCCGCTGAAATGGGTCTCCCTGGATATCGAAACCACCCGCCATGGGGAACTTTACTGCATTGGTCTGGAAGGTTGCGGCGATCGGGTTGTCTATATGCTCGGGCCATCCAATGGTGATGCCTCCGCACTGGATTTCCGGCTTGAGTATGTCAACAGCCGTCCTCAGTTACTGGAAAAACTGAATCAGTGGTTCGCTGAGTACGACCCCGATGTGCTGATCGGCTGGAACGTGGTGCAGTTTGACCTGCGGGTGTTGCAAAAACACGCCGAGCGGTACCGAATCCCGCTGATGCTGGGGCGTGGCAACACGGAAATAGAATGGCGCGAACATGGATTTAAAAACGGCGTATTCTTCGCCCAGGCTAATGGCCGCCTGATTATCGACGGCATTGAAGCACTGAAATCCGCCTTCTGGAACTTCTCTTCGTTCTCTCTGGAAGCCGTCGCGCAGGAGCTGCTCGGCGAGGGTAAATCTATCGACAACCCCTGGGACAGAATGGATGAAATAGACCGCCGCTTTAACGAAGACAAACCCGCGCTCGCCACCTATAACCTGAAAGATTGCGAGCTGGTCACGCAGATTTTCCACAAGACGGAAATTATGCCGTTCCTGCTGGAGCGCGCGACGGTAAACGGCCTCGCGGCCGATCGACACGGCGGCTCCGTGGCGGCCTTTAGCCACCTCTATTTTCCGCGGATGCACCGGGCAGGATACGTCGCCCCCAACCTCGGGGAGGTTCCACCGCAGGCCAGCCCTGGCGGCTATGTTATGGATTCCCGGCCAGGGTTGTATGACTCCGTTCTGGTGCTGGATTACAAAAGCCTGTACCCGTCGATAATCCGCACCTTCCTGATCGACCCCGTGGGGCTGGTTGAGGGCATGGCCCAACCGGATGATGAACACAGCACCGAAGGCTTCCTCGGGGCACGTTTCTCACGCGAAAAACACTGCCTGCCGGAAATCGTCGGAAGCATCTGGCACGGTCGCGACGAGGCCAAGCGTCACGGTAACAAGCCGCTCTCGCAGGCACTGAAAATCATCATGAATGCCTTTTATGGCGTGCTGGGTACCAGCGCCTGCCGTTTCTTCGACCCACGGTTGGCCTCCTCAATCACCATGCGCGGACACGAGATTATGCGCCAGACCAAAGCGCTTATTGAGTCCCGGGGTTATGACGTCATCTACGGCGATACGGACTCCACCTTTGTGTGGCTCAAGGGGGCACATTCGGAAGATGATGCCGCGCAAATCGGCAAAGCGCTGGTGGCCTTCGTAAACGACTGGTGGCAGGTACATTTGCAAAAAGAGCGGTTAACCAGCGCATTAGAACTGGAATATGAAACCCATTTTGCCCGCTTTTTAATGCCCACTATTCGTGGTACCGATCAGGGCAGTAAGAAGCGTTATGCCGGGTTGATTCAGGAAGGTGACGCGCAGCGGATGGTTTTTAAAGGGCTGGAGACGGTACGCACCGACTGGACGCCGCTGGCGCAACAGTTCCAGCAAACGCTCTATCTGCGGGTCTTTCGCAATGAGCCTTATCAGGATTACGTACGCGAAACCATTGCCAGCCTGATGGCCGGTGAGCTGGACGATCAACTGGTGTACCGTAAACGCCTGCGCCGTCCACTGGCTGAATACCAGCGCAACGTGCCGCCACACGTGCGCGCCGCCCGTCTGGCGGATGAAGAGAATGTGCGCCGGGGTCGCGCGCCGCAGTATCAAAACCGGGGGACAATCAAATATGTCTGGACCACCAGCGGCCCGGAACCTGTTGATTATCAACAGTCGCCACTCGATTACGATCACTACCTGACGCGTCAGCTCCAGCCCGTTGCAGAGGGAATTTTACCCTTCATCGACGATGATTTTGCTACACTAGTGACAGGGCAACTTGGCCTATTTTGACACGTGACGAAATGGCTGCCATCCAGTACCATAGCGCCCTTTCCATTCCCGGACCCATTTTTCGATGACCGTCTTTTTTGACGGGGTCGAACTATTGCCTGCAATTAAAGATTAGAGCCGAACAACTATGCCTTTTACACTTGGTCAACGCTGGATCAGCGATACAGAAAGCGAACTCGGATTAGGAACTGTCGTTGCCGTCGATGCGCGCATGGTTACCCTCCTCTTCCCTGCCACTGGTGAAAACCGCCTGTACGCTCGCAATGACTCCCCTGTGACCCGCGTGATGTTTAATCCGGGTGACACCGTGACCAGCCATGACGGCTGGCAGCTCAAGGTTGAAGACGTAAAAGAAGAGAATGGACTGCTCGCCTACATTGGTACTCGCCTGGACACTGACGAGAGCAATGTCATCCTGCGTGAAGTGCTGCTCGACAGCAAACTGGTTTTCAGTAAGCCGCAGGACCGCCTGTTTGCCGGGCAAATTGACCGCATGGATCGTTTCTCTCTGCGCTATCGCGCACGTAAGTTCCAGAGTGAACAGTACCGTATGCCGTGGAGCGGCCTGCGTGGTCAACGCACCAGCCTTATCCCTCACCAGTTGAATATCGCCCATGACGTCGGCCGTCGTCATGCACCTCGCGTACTGCTGGCAGACGAAGTGGGTCTGGGTAAGACTATTGAAGCCGGTATGATCCTGCATCAACAGCTGCTTTCTGGCGCAGCCGAACGCGTGCTGATTGTGGTTCCTGAAACCCTGCAGCATCAGTGGCTGGTCGAAATGCTGCGCCGCTTTAACCTGCGCTTCTCGCTGTTTGACGACGAACGCTACGCAGAAGCCCAGCACGATGCTGACAACCCGTTTGAAACTGAACAACTGGTCATTTGCTCGCTGGACTTCGTGCGCCGCAGCAAGCAGCGTCTTGAGCATCTGTGCGATGCCGAATGGGATCTGATGGTCGTCGATGAAGCGCACCATCTGGTCTGGAGTGAAGATGCGCCGAGCCGCGAATATATGGCGATCGAACAGCTTGCCGAACGTGTACCTGGCGTCCTTCTGCTGACCGCAACGCCGGAACAGCTGGGGCTGGAAAGCCACTTTGCGCGTTTGCGCCTGCTCGATCCAAACCGTTTCCATGATTTTGAGCAGTTTGTTGAAGAGCAGAAAAACTACCGCCCGGTTGCCGACGCTGTCGCCCTTTTACTGGCGGGTAAACGTCTGTCCAATGACGAACTCAACACCCTGAGCGATCTGATTGGCGAGCAGGATATTGAGCCGCTGCTGCAGGCAGCCAACAGCGAAGGTGACAACGCGGAATCAGCACGTAAAGAACTGATCGATATGCTGATGGACCGTCACGGAACCAGCCGTGTCCTGTTCCGTAACACCCGTAACGGCGTGAAAGGTTTCCCGAAACGCGAACTGCACACCATCAAACTGCCACTGCCAACGCAGTACCAGACGGCGATTAAAGTATCCGGAATTATGGGGGCGCGTAAAACTGCCGAGGAACGTGCGCGTGACATGCTCTACCCGGAACAAATTTACCAGGAATTCGAAGGTGATACCGGCACCTGGTGGAACTTTGACCCACGCGTTGAGTGGCTGATGGGCTACCTGACCGCACACCGTTCTCAGAAAGTGCTGGTGATCTGCGCCAAAGCCGCCACTGCACTGCAGCTGGAGCAGGTTCTGCGTGAACGTGAAGGTATTCGTGCCGCCGTGTTCCACGAAGGCATGTCTATTGTTGAACGTGACCGTGCGGCAGCCTGGTTTGGTGAAGAAGACAGTGGCGCACAAGTTCTGCTGTGTTCTGAGATCGGCTCTGAAGGTCGTAACTTCCAGTTCGCCAGCAATCTCGTGATGTTCGATCTGCCGTTTAACCCGGACCTGCTGGAGCAGCGTATCGGTCGTCTGGATCGTATCGGTCAGGCCCACGATATTCAGATCCATGTTCCATATCTGGAAAAAACCGCTCAGTCCGTTCTGGTGCGCTGGTTCCACGAAGGTCTGGATGCGTTTGAACATACCTGCCCAACCGGCCGCACCATTTATGATCAGGTTCATAGCGACTTGATCGGTTACCTGGCAGCGCCAGAAACAACCGACGGTTTTGATGAGCTGATCAAATCCTGCCGTGAGAAGCATGACGCGCTGAAAGCACAGCTGGAACAGGGGCGCGACCGCCTGCTGGAGATCCACTCCAACGGTGGCGAAAAGGCACAAGCGCTGGCTGAAAGCATTGAAGAGCAGGATGACGACACCAGCCTGATCAGCTTCTCCATGAACTTGTTCGACATCGTCGGGATCAACCAGGATGATCGCGGTGAGAATATGATCGTTCTGACCCCGTCCGATCATATGCTGGTGCCGGATTTCCCGGGCCTGCCGGAAGATGGCTGCACCATCACTTTCGAGCGTGATGTGGCCCTCTCTCGCGAAGATGCCCAGTTCATTACCTGGGAGCACCCGCTGATCCGTAACGGTCTGGATCTGATCCTCTCCGGTGACACCGGCAGCAGCACCATCTCCCTGTTGAAAAACAAGGCGCTGCCAGTCGGGACCCTGCTGGTCGAGCTGATCTACGTTGTGGAAGCACAGGCGCCGAAACAGCTGCAGCTCACCCGCTTCCTGCCGCCAACCCCAGTGCGTCTGCTGCTGGACAAAAACGGCACCAACCTGGCTGCACAGGTCGAGTTCGAGAGCTTCAACCGTCAGTTAAGTGCGGTAAACCGTCATACGGGCAGCAAGCTGGTCAACGCGGTTCAGCAGGACGTGCATGCCATTCTGCAACTGGGTGAAACCCAGGTTGAAAAAGCGGCCAGGGCGCTGATTGATGCTGCGCGCAGTGAAGCAGACGAGAAGTTGTCTGCTGAACTTTCCCGTCTGGAAGCGCTGAAAGCGGTGAACCCGAACATCCGTGACGACGAGCTGACGGCGATTGAAAGCAACCGCCAGCAGGTGCTGGAAAGCCTGAACCAGGCTAGCTGGCGTCTGGATGCCCTGCGTCTCATCGTTGTGACGCATCAGTAAACGGAGCGCGAAATGGTAATGGAGCCCTACAATCCACCGACGGATCCCTGGCTGGTCATTCTTTATCAGGATGAGCACATTATGGTCGTCAACAAGCCAAGCGGCTTGTTGTCCGTGCCAGGACGTCTGGATGAGCACAAAGACAGCGTGATGACGCGCATTCAGCGCGATTATCCGCAGGCCGAGTCCGTCCATCGTCTGGACATGGCAACCAGCGGCGTGATTGTGGTGGCTCTGAATAAAGCGGCGGAGCGGGAGCTTAAACGCCAGTTCCGCGAGCGCGAGCCGAAAAAACAATACGTGGCACGCGTATGGGGTCACCCGGCGCAGGAGGAAGGGCTGGTGGATTTACCGCTGATTTGCGACTGGCCGAACCGGCCAAAGCAGAAAGTGTGTTATGAAACCGGCAAGGCGGCGCAAACCGAGTATGAAGTGCTGGAGTACGCGCCGGATAACACCGCGCGCGTATTATTAAAGCCGATTACCGGACGCTCTCACCAGCTACGCGTACATATGCTCGCCATAGGGCATCCGATTCTGGGAGACCGATTCTACGCGCCACCAGAAGCGCTGGCATTAGCGCCACGCCTGCAACTGCATGCCCAGACGCTGACCATTACCCATCCGGCTTTCGGTAATGCGATGACATTTAAAGCACCGGTAGACTTCTAAAAATAAGGCCCGACACTGTCGGGCCCATTCTTATTTAAAGCCTTTCTGCTCTTTAATGAGCTCATAAGCCTTCTGAATTTCCTGCGCTTTTTGCTTCGCCATCTCCATCATCTCTGGCGGTAAACCTTTTGCCACCAGCTTGTCGGGGTGATGTTCACTCATCAACTTGCGATAAGCGCGTTTAATGGTTGTCGCGTCGTCCGTTGACTTCACACCAAGCACATTGCAGGCGTCCTCCAGCGTCGGGCCACGCTGCGCCTGCTGCCAGGCACCGCCAGATGACTGCTGGTGATAGCCGCCGCCAAATTGCGCACCGCCCTGCATCATCCGCAGGAACTGATCGAACTGCATACGGGAAATCCCCAGTTCCTCCGCAATGACGTATAAAACATCACGTTCATTAGGATGAAGTGAGCCGTCGGCGAATGCCGCCTGAATTTGAATCTCCAGAAACATCCGAATTAAATCGAAACGTCCGAAGCAGACGCTGCGGAACTGACGCATTTTGTCGCGCAGTGGATAGTTATCCGATTTACCGATGCGGAACGCATTTTGCGCCTCCAGACGGGAGTCACCATGCAGATTCATGCGATCCATAAAGACGCTGGCAATCTGAATATCGGCTTCTGTCACACGTCCTTTGGATTTGGTTAAGTGCCCCATGACCTCAAAGGTGGTTGAGAAAAAGAGGGACTGGCGCTCGCGCTGGTTGGCAAACCAGGCCATTTTGCGGCTGCGCGCCTTGTCAAACATATGGCCGATAATAAGCCCAAGCACAATTCCCCAGAACCCGGCACCCATGATGATGGCGAACACAACGCCGATTATTTTACCCCAATACTGCATATACTCCCCGGATAGTCATATTCCTGGACGACGCAACGCCATCATCACAGTGTTCAAGCCACGGTCAATTGAAGGACATCGCCTATAATTTGCTTTATCATACTCGTCATTCGATAGCGAGCCTAACACTCTGGCACGCAAACGGCAGGATTAACGCTGGTACTGCGCTGATGAGTAAGATAGTCTCTGAGCGTTTGTAAGCCGTAGCCACTGATGACGGAACAATAAAATACAACGTATGAAAAAACGTATCCCCACCCTCCTGGCCACAATGATTGGCACAGCCCTGTACAGTCAACAGGGGCTGGCGGCCGATCTCGCCTCGCAATGTATGCTTGGCGTCCCAAGTTATAATCGCCCACTGGTGAGTGGCGATACAAATAACTTACCGGTAACCATTACTGCCGACAGTTCCAAAGGTACCTATCCAGACAACGCCACGTTTACGGGCAATGTGGATATTAACCAGGGTAACAGCCGTCTGCAGGCAGATGAAGTGCAGTTGCACCAGAAGCAGCCGGAAGGTGCGGCCGAGCCGGTACGAACGGTGGATGCGCTGGGTAATGTGCACTATGACGACAATCAGGTCATCCTGAAAGGTCCGAAAGCCTGGTCAAACCTGAATACTAAAGATACTAACGTCTGGAAAGGTGATTACCAGATGGTGGGTCGCCAGGGGCGCGGTGACGCTGACCTGATGAAACAGCGAGGTGAAAACCGCTATACCATTCTGGAAAATGGTACGTTTACCTCATGTCTGCCAGGTTCGAATACCTGGAGCGTGGTCGGGAGCGAAGTTATCCATGACCGTGAAGAGCAAGTTGCCGAGATCTGGAACGCGCGCTTCAAGCTGGGTCCGGTACCTGTGTTCTACAGCCCTTACCTGCAACTTCCTGTGGGTGACAAACGTCGCTCAGGCTTCCTGATCCCAAATGCCAAATACAGCACCACGAACTACTTTGAGTTCTACCTGCCGTATTACTGGAACATTGCGCCCAACATGGACGCCACGATCACGCCGCACTATATCCATAAGCGCGGCAACATCATGTGGGAAAACGAGTTCCGCTATCTGACCCAGGCGGGTACCGGTTTGATGGAACTGGATTATTTGCCATCGGATAAAGTCTTCCAGGATGAGTATCCAACAGAAGGTGATAAACACCGTTGGATGTACTACTGGCGTCACGCTGGCGTAATGGATCAGGTCTGGCGTTTTAACGTCGACTACACCAAAGTCAGCGATCCGCACTATTTCAACGACTTCGATTCCAAGTACGGTTCCAGTACCGATGGCTACGCCACGCAGAAATTCAGCGTTGGCTATGCCATTCAGAACTTCAACGCCACGGTGTCGACTAAACAGTTCCAGGTCTTTAGTAACCAGACGCGAAGCACTTACGGCGCAGAGCCGCAGCTAGATGTGAACTGGTATCAGAACGATGTTGGGCCATTTGACACCCGCGTTTACGCGCAGGCGGTACATTTTGTTAATACCAACTCGGATATGCCGGAAGCCACGCGTATTCACCTGGAGCCAACCATCAACCTGCCGTGGTCTAACGACTGGGCAAGCCTGAATACTGAAGCCAAGCTGATGGCGACACACTATCAGCAGAAAAATGTGGATGATTACAACGCCACTAACAACACAGATCTCCAGGAATCGGTTAACCGTACCCTTCCGCAATTTAAAATGGACGGTAAGCTGATCTTTGAACGTGATATGGGGTTACTGGCTGATGGCTATACGCAAACGCTGGAACCGCGAATGCAGTATCTCTACGTTCCGTATCGCGACCAGAGCAAAATCCAGAACTACGACTCGTCCTTCCTGCAGTCTGACTATAGCGGCCTGTTCCGTGACCGTACCTACGGCGGTCTTGACCGTATTGCTTCCGCTAACCAGTTAACGACCGGTGTCACAACGCGCGTATATGATGAGTCAGCCGTTGAACGTTTTAACGTTTCTGTTGGTCAAATCTACTATTTCACCGAGTCTCGTACCGGTGATGACAACATTAACTGGGAGAAAGACAACAAGACCGGTTCCCTGGTATGGGCGGGCGATACTTACTGGCGCATGACAGATCGCTGGGGTTTACGCGGTGGGCTGCAGTACGATACGCGTCTCGACAACATTGCAACCAGCAGTGCGGCAATTGAGTACCGTCGTGATGAAGACCGTATGGTGCAACTGACGTACCGTTACGCCAGTCCGGAATATATTCAGGCAACTTTGCCAAACTATGCCAACAGCGAACAGTATAAAGAAGGTATTTCTCAGGTGGGTGGCGCAGCAAGCTGGCCTATCGCCGACCGTTGGTCAATCGTAGGCGCTTACTACTTTGACACCAACACCAGTAAGCCTGCCGACCAGATGGTCGGTGTGCAATATAACTCCTGCTGTTACGCGCTGCGCGTCGGTTACGAACGTAAGCTTAACGGCTGGAATACTGACAACAATCAGAGCAAATACGATAACGTGATTGGCTTCAATGTCGAACTGCGCGGCCTGAGCTCCAACTATGGCCTGGGCACGCAGCAGATGCTGCGCTCGAACATTCTGCCTTACCGCAGTTCCTTGTAATGTGCTTGATTTGCAACGTAATCCGCTTTGCGGTTAATTGAAATGGAAAAAGTATGAAGAACTGGAAAACGCTGCTGCTCGGTGTCGCTATGGTTGCGAATACCAGCTTCGCGGCCCCCCAGGTTGTTGATAAGGTCGCTGCTGTGGTTAACAACGGCGTCGTGCTTGAAAGTGACGTTGACGGTCTGATGAAATCTGTGAAGCTCAATTCCGGCGAAGCAGGCCAGCAACTTCCGGATGATGCAACGTTGCGCCACCAGATCCTGGAGCGTCTGATCATGGATCAGATCGTTCTGCAGATGGGTCAAAAAATGGGTGTGAAGGTCACTGACGAGCAACTTGATCAGGCGATCGCTAACATCGCGAAGCAGAACAACATGTCCCTGGATCAGATGCGCAGCCGTCTGGCCTACGACGGTATCAGCTACGCCACCTACCGCAACCAGATCCGTAAAGAGATGCTGATTTCGGAAGTGCGTAACAATGAAGTGCGTCGCCGTGTCACGATCCTGCCTCAGGAAGTGGACGCGCTGGCAAAACAGGTCGGTAACCAGAATGATGCCAGCACAGAGCTGAATCTGAGCCACATTCTGATCCCGCTGCCAGAGAACCCAACCTCCGATCAGGCTGCGGAAGCAGAAAGCCAGGCACGTTCTATTGTCGAACAAGCGCGTAATGGCGGTGACTTTGGCAAGCTGGCGATCACCTACTCCGCAGACCAACAGGCGCTGAAAGGCGGCCAGATGGGTTGGGGACGTATTCAGGAGTTGCCATCCATCTTTGCCCAGGCTCTGAGCACGGCGAAGAAAGGCGATATCGTCGGACCAATCCGTTCAGGTGTGGGTTTCCACATTCTGAAAGTGAACGATCTCCGTGGACAGAGCCAGAATATTTCCGTTACGGAAGTCCATGCTCGTCATATCCTGTTGAAAGTATCTCCGATCATGAATGATGATCAGGCACGTGCGAAGCTGGAACAAATTGCTGCTGATATTAAGAGCGGTAAAACATCCTTCGCAAATGCTGCGAAAGAGTTCTCTCAGGATCCAGGCTCTGCTAACCAGGGCGGCGATCTGGGCTGGGCAGCTGCGGATATTTATGATCCTGCGTTCCGCGATGCACTGATGAAGCTGAATAAAGGCCAGATCAGTGCTCCGGTTCACTCTTCGTTTGGCTGGCATCTGATTGAGCTGATGGACACCCGTAACGTTGATAAAACCGACGCGGCACAGAAAGACAGAGCCTACCGTATGCTGTTTAACCGTAAGTTCTCTGAAGAAGCGGCAACCTGGATGCAGGAACAACGCGCCAGTGCTTACGTGAAAATTCTGAGTAACTAATGAAACAGCATCGTGTTGTTATCACTCCCGGCGAACCCGCCGGGATTGGGCCTGACCTCGTTGTCCAGCTTGCCCAGCGCAGCTGGCCGGTAGAACTGGTTGTCTGCGCAGATGCAACACTGTTACAAGACCGGGCAACACTGCTCGGTCTGCCTTTAACGCTTATCCCTTACGTTGAAGGTCAACAGCCAGCACCGCAACAAGCCGGTACGCTCACGCTGCTTTCTGTTCCCCTCCGTACGCCTGTTGTCCCAGGCCAGCTCAGCACGGAAAACGGCCACTATGTCGTTGAAACCCTTGCACGCGCCTGCGACGGTTGTCTGAAGGGCGAATTTGCCGCGCTTATCACCGGCCCCGTGCACAAAGGCGTCATCAACGAAGCGGGTATCCCGTTTACAGGACATACCGAGTTCTTTGAAGAACGCTCGCACAGTCCGAAAGTGGTGATGATGCTGGCGACGGAAGAGATGCGCGTTGCTCTGGTGACAACCCACCTGCCCATTAAGGCCATCCCTGATGCCATCACTCCGGAATTGCTGCGGGAAATCATCGGGATCCTGCATCATGACCTGCAAACCAAATTCGGCATCAAACAGCCACACGTTCTGGTCTGCGGCCTGAATCCGCACGCCGGTGAAGGCGGGCACATGGGTACCGAAGAGATCGACACCATTATTCCGGTACTTGAAGAAATGCGTGCAAAAGGGATGAATTTAAGCGGGCCACTGCCTGCTGATACCCTTTTCCAGCCAAAATACCTGGATAATGCCGACGCCGTACTTGCGATGTACCACGATCAGGGCCTGCCCGTGCTAAAATACCAGGGCTTTGGCCGCGGGGTGAATATCACCCTCGGTTTACCTTTTATTCGAACGTCCGTTGACCACGGTACTGCGCTGGATCTGGCAGGCCAGGGGAAAGCGGATGTCGGCAGTTTTATTACGGCGCTTAATCTCGCCATCAAAATGATTGTTAATACTCAATGACTAATCGAGTCCATCAGGGCCACTTAGCCCGAAAACGCTTCGGGCAAAACTTCCTCAACGATCAGTTCGTGATCGACAGCATCGTCTCTGCCATTAATCCGCAGAAAGGTCAGGCTATGGTCGAAATCGGCCCGGGTCTTGCCGCACTGACCGAGCCAGTAGGCGAACGCCTCGACGAACTGACCGTTATCGAACTGGACCGCGATCTGGCCGCACGCCTGCAAACGCACCCGTTCCTGGGGCCAAAGCTGACCATCTATCAGCAGGATGCCATGACCATGAACTTTGGCGAACTGTCGGAAAAAATGGGGCAGCCACTGCGCGTATTCGGCAACCTGCCGTATAACATCTCCACGCCGCTAATGTTCCATCTCTTTAGCTATACTGATGCCATTGCTGACATGCATTTCATGTTGCAAAAAGAGGTTGTTAACCGTCTGGTTGCAGGGCCGAACAGTAAAGCGTATGGTCGTTTAAGTGTGATGGCGCAATATTTCTGCAACGTGATCCCGGTCCTCGAAGTTCCGCCATCTGCCTTTACGCCGCCACCGAAAGTAGACTCTGCGGTTGTGCGCCTGGTGCCGCATAAAACCATGCCGTACCCGGTCAAAGATCTGCGCGTACTGAGCCGTATCACTACGGAAGCCTTTAATCAGCGCCGTAAAACGATCCGTAACAGCCTGGGTAATCTGTTTACGGTTGACGTGCTGGCTGAGTTGGGAATCGACCCGGCAATGCGTGCAGAGAACATTTCCGTAGAGCAGTACTGCAAGCTGGCTAATTACATCAGTGAAAATGCGCCTCCGAAGGAGAGTTAAGCCATGATTGATTCGCCCCGCGTCTGTGTCCATGTACAAAGCGTTTATGTTGAATCTCAATCCTCACCGGATGAAGAACGCTATGTCTTCGCTTACACCGTGACCATTCGCAATCTGGGGCGGATGCCTGTGCAACTGCGCGGGCGCTACTGGCTTATCACCAACGGTAATGGCCGTGAAATCGAAGTTCAGGGTGAAGGTGTGGTCGGTGAACAGCCCCATATCGACCCTGGCGAAGAGTATCAGTATACCAGCGGCGCGGTGATTGAAACGCCGCTGGGTACCATGCAAGGCCATTACGAAATGGTCGACGTTGATGGCAATGTGTTCCGCGTTGCTATTCCTGTGTTCCGTCTCGCCGTTACAACACTCATTCATTAATCTAATGTCTACATATCTGATTGGCGACGTTCACGGTTGCTACGATGAACTGATCGCATTATTAAAACAGGTCGACTTTACACCCGAACAGGACACACTCTGGCTGACGGGCGATTTAGTTGCGCGTGGCCCTGGCTCTCTTGACGTTTTACGTTTCGTCAAATCGCTGGGAGACAGCGTGCGCATGGTGTTGGGCAATCACGATCTGCATTTACTGGCTGTCTTTGCTGGGATCAGTCGCAACAAACCCAAAGACCGGCTCACGCCATTGCTGGATGCGCCTGACGCGGACGATCTGATCAACTGGCTACGCCGTCAGCCCTTGCTGCAGATCGACGAAGAGAAAAAGCTGGTGATGGCACATGCCGGGATCACACCGCAATGGGATCTTGAAACGGCGAAAGCCTGTGCGCGTGATGTTGAAGCGGTTCTGGCAAGCGACTCATATCCATTCTTTCTCGATGCCATGTACGGCGATATGCCGAACCACTGGAGCGAAGATCTCAGCGGTCTGGCCCGCCTGCGCTTTATCACCAACGCTTTTACCCGGATGCGTTTTTGCTTCCCGAACGGGCAGCTGGACATGTATTCAAAAGAGACACCGGAAAGTGCACCTGCCCCGCTCAAGCCGTGGTTTGCCATTCCGGGGCCTGTGACAAACGAGTACAGCGTGGTGTTCGGTCACTGGGCTGCGCTTGAAGGTAAAGGCACACCGGAAGGTATCTACGGTCTTGATACCGGATGCTGCTGGGGTGGAGAGTTAACCTGCTTGCGCTGGGAAGACAAGGCTTACTTTGTTCAGCCATCCAACCGACAGCTGGACTTAGGTGAAGACGAGGCCGTTGCCTCCTGAGTTTTATTCCCTCTCCCGGCCGGGAGAGGGAAAATCACTTAACGACGTTCCAGAATCTCGAAGCAGTAGCTATGGGAGTTCTGCGCATCCGCATCGTGAAACTCACTGAAGACAGATTCCCATTCATCAGGATCGTAATCCGGGAAATGGGTATCCCCTTCCACTTCTGCATCAATGTGCGTCAGATACAGCTTCTGCGCTTTTGGCAGGAACTGCTCGTACACACGACCGCCACCAATCACCATGATCTCTTCGGCGTTACCGCATGCGGCAATCGCCTCGTCCACGGATTTCACCCATTCGACGCGATCATCAGTGCCAGGCTGGCTACTGATAACAATATTCTTACGGCCTGGCAATGGACGACCAATCGACTCCCAGGTCAGGCGGCCCATCACTACCGGCTTGTTTAACGTCGTACGTTTAAACCATGCGAGATCGGCAGGCAGGTTCCACGGCATGGCATTTTCCATACCGATAACACGGTCCACCGCCAGCGCTGCAATCAGACTGATCATTGAAAATTTCCCGGATGCAAAAAATTGCCGCCACTATACGGAAAGCTTAATCTTTCGTCGACTGGCGGCAGGGTAAAGAAACAGAAATTTTTTATTATTGCTGGCAACACCACTTCACACAGAAGGTTTACTCTCTGGTTCGTCTTCCGGGTTACCTGTGTGCTTGCCCTCTTCCGTGCCCTGCCAGCCATGACGCTGGATCAGCGACAGATGATTACGATCTTCATTGATGATCTCTGTCAGCATCGCACTGGTACGTTTAAACACTGCTGCACGCTCAGTGGCTGTACTACCCGCCATCGCTGCCATCTCTTCTACCATATCGGTATTGAAGCGGCGGAACAGGTCTGCACGCTCTCGCGCTTCATACGCGCCAAGCCCCAGATTTTCCAGCGCCATACGACCAGACTTTAGTGCACCTTCAAACGTCTCACGCTCAGGTGCTTCGACGCCCGCCTGTCGCAAGCGGATATAATGATCCACATCGCGTGCACGGGAGATAATGGTTAGCTCCGGGAAATGTTCTTTTACCAGTTCCACCATCTGCATGCTGGTCTCAGGATCGTCGATGGCGTTAATCAATACCTCGGCTTTTGCCGCCCCGGCAGACTCCAGCAGATCAACACGGGTCGCATCCCCGTAAAAGACTTTCATATCAAATTTACGCAGGGTATCGACATGGTCAGGATCGTGATCGAGGATAACCATTTTTACCCCGCTCGACAGCAGTAAACGACCAACGATCTGCCCATAGCGCCCGAATCCGGCGATGATCACGCGCGGCTGTTCTTCGTCAATTTCATCAGCTTCACGCTCCTGCTCACTGCCCGATTTTTCCAGACGCGTCAGCACCACCAGCAGAACAGGCGTCGCTGCCATCGACAGCGCCACGGCAAGTGTCAGCGCTTTCGCCCACTCAGGCTCGAGTACGTTTGCCATCTGCGCCGCGCCAAAGACCACAAACGCAAATTCGCTTCCCTGCCCCAGCAACACAGCAAACCAGCGCCGTTGTTTGTTTGGCACCTTCAGCGGACGGGCAATCAACCACAACATCGCCATTTTAATGACCAGGAAACCGACCAGCAGGATGATGATCCGCAGCGGATGTGTAATCAGCGTGCCAAAGTCGACTGACATCCCCACACCGATGAAAAACAGTCCCAGCAGTAGCCCTTTAAACGGCTCTATATCGCTTTCCAGCGCGTGACGATATTCAGAACTCGCCAGCAGAACGCCCGCGAGGAACGCTCCCATCGCCATCGACAGACCGGCCTCTTCCAGCAGCAGGCCAAAACCGAACACCAGGAACAGTGCCACCGCACTGAAGACTTCACGCAGTCCTGAGCGGGCAACAAACCGCAACAGCGGACGGGTCACGTAGCGGCCAAGCAGGACCACCAGCGCCAGCGCCCCTACCACCTTCAATGCCGACAATGCGAAAGCGCCCAGCGTCGTAGAGGAACCACTTGCCGCCAGCAGCGGGATCATTGCCACCAGCGGGATAGCAGCAATATCCTGGAACAGCAGCACCGAAAACGCACTGCGCCCCATCTGAGAGACGGTCAGATTTCGCTCGTTCATGGCCTGCATAGCAATGGCCGTCGAGGAGAGCGCCAGCGTCATACCGATAAGCTCAGCCACTTTCCAGTCCATTCCCAACAGGATGCAGAACCCACCCAGCAGCAGGCCGCAGGCCACCATTTGTAGCGCGCCACCACCAAATACCGAGGCACGAAGTTTCCACAATCGTTGTGGGTCGAGCTCCAGGCCAATCACAAACAACATCAGCACGACGCCAATTTCAGCGAAATGGAGAATCGCCTCAGCATCCGTGACCAGACGAAAGCCCCACGGCCCAATGACGCAACCCGCAATCAGATAGCCGAGGACAGACCCCAGCCCCAGACGTACTGCCACGGGCACAATCAGCGCCGCCGCGCCGAGGTAAATCAGCGCCTGTATCAGCGTATGGCTATCCATGGTGCGCCTCCTGCCACTCAAGTAAGCGTTGTTTATAATGACGAGCCTGCGCCTGCAACGTTTCATCGTCGCATACAAATGTACAGTGCATCGCAAAAGGCGGAAGCCAGTTCATCCCGCAATAGAGCGCGGTGGCCTGCAGCGGCTGTGCCAGTACGTCAAAACCCGGGAAGGAACCAATATCAAAGTGGCTTTCCCCACCGCCGGTCGTGACCGCCCACATCAGGTTTTTGCCCTTTAGTGCATGGCCGTTATGACCATATGCCCAGCCATGGGAGAAGACTTTATCAATCCACAGTTTCAGGAGCGGAGGGGTGCTGTACCACTGCATAGGGTGCTGCCAGATAATCAGATCAGCGCGCGAAACCGCTTCCTGCTCAGCGGCGATGTCGATATTAAAATCGGGATAAAGTTGATAGAGGGAACGTATCTCTACGTTATCAAGCGTCCTTACCTGCTCAAGCATCCGCTTATTCGCATGCGAGTGCTGCGGATAGGGATGTGCATAAATTATCAGAATCATTGATTAGCCTGTTGTTACTGCTTTCTTTTAACAAAAGAGTGTAGTCAGTAATTCAGCAGGCTAATAGTGAATATTATTGACGGGCTAACGTCAGAATTCTGAATTAGTTATCCAGTTCGCCCATCGATTTCACCTGGTCACGGTTGATCTGCTCCGTTTTACCGGTCTCAGCATTTTTGTAGGAAACGAGGCCCGTATCGTCATCCACCTGCGGTTTACCATCCGTCACAATAGTACGACCATCGGTGGTTTTTACTGCCTGATTAGATGAACAGCCCGCTATGGTGAACAGCGCTGCGGCAGCAAAGACAGAAGTGATAAGTAATTTATTTTGCATGGTGTTTTCCCCTGCATTCAGTTGGATTTCATTATCGACCTAACTATTTTAGGCTAACTGACTGAATGTGGATGGAAAACCAGAAGGTTCTGAAGGTGGGGATAATGCCCGGCAACAGAGTGCTGCCGGGCATTTTTACTTACTTGTTAATCTGCGCGTGCATTTCCTGCACCGAAATCACCTTCTCGGTGGCATCCGCGTTCAGCGCCATGGCTGTTGCGAAACCGCCGTTCAGGGTGGTGTCGTAGTGCACTTTGTACTGCAGCGCGCTGCGGCGAATCAGCTTGGAGTCTTCAATCGCCTGACGGCCCGCCGTGGTGTTGATGATGTAGGTGTATTCGCCATTCTTGATACGGTCCTGAATGTGCGGACGGCCTTCATGTACCTTGTTCACCAGACGCGGGTTGATACCGGCTTCACCCAGCACAATCGCTGTACCGTGGGTCGCATCCAGCTCGAAGCCCTGTTTCAGCAGCTTGGCAGCCAGGTCAACCACGCGCTCTTTATCGCCTTCGCGAACAGAGAGCAGCGCACGGCCTGATTTTCTCATGGTGGAGCTGCTGCCCAGCTGTGCCTTCGCAAACGCTTCTGCGAAAGTGCGGCCTACGCCCATCACTTCCCCGGTGGAGCGCATTTCTGGCCCTAACAGCGGGTCAACGCCCGGGAATTTGTTGAACGGCAGCACCACTTCTTTCACCGAGTAGTAAGGTGGGATGATCTCTTTGGTTACGCCCTGCTGAGCCAGCGTCTGGCCTGCCATCACACGCGCCGCCACTTTCGCCAGTGGAACACCGGTCGCTTTGGAGACGAACGGTACGGTACGTGCCGCACGCGGGTTCACTTCAATCAGGTACACTTCGTTGTCTTTTACGGCGAACTGGACGTTCATCAGACCACGAACCTGCAGCTCGAAGGCCAGCTTCTGTACCTGCTGGCGCATTACATCCTGAATCTCCTGGCTCAGGGTGTACGCTGGCAGAGAACAGGCGGAGTCACCAGAGTGAACGCCAGCCTGCTCGATATGCTCCATGATGCCGCCAATCAGCACCATTTCGCCGTCGCAGATAGCGTCAACGTCCACTTCTACAGCATCGTCCAGGAAGCGGTCGAGCAGCACTGGCGCATCGTTAGAGACGCTTACCGCAGTCTGGAAGTAGCGACGCAGGTCAGCTTCGTCATAAACGATTTCCATCGCGCGGCCGCCCAGTACGTAGGAAGGACGCACCACCAGTGGGTAGCCAATCTCTTTCGCCTTCTCAACGGCCTGTTCAATCGCAGTTACAGTGGCGTTTGCCGGCTGTTTCAGTTTCAGACGGTCAACCGCCTGCTGGAAACGCTCACGGTCTTCGGCACGGTCAATCGCATCCGGGCTGGTACCGATAACCGGTACACCTGCTGCTTCCAGCGCGCGCGCCAGCTTCAGCGGGGTCTGGCCGCCGTACTGCACGATAACGCCTTTTGGCTTCTCGATACGCACGATTTCCAGCACGTCTTCCAGTGTTACCGGCTCAAAGTACAGACGGTCAGAGGTGTCGTAGTCAGTCGATACGGTTTCCGGGTTACAGTTAACCATAATGGTTTCGTAACCGTCTTCACGCAGCGCCAGAGAAGCGTGAACGCAGCAGTAATCGAACTCGATGCCCTGGCCGATACGGTTTGGGCCACCGCCCAGTACCATAATTTTGTCGCGGTCGACTGACGGGTTCGCTTCGCACTCATCTTCATACGTGGAGTACATGTACGCAGTATCGGTAGAGAATTCTGCCGCACAGGTGTCGACACGCTTGTAAACCGGGTGCAGGTTGAACTGGTCACGCAGCTTACGGATTTCCGCTTCGCGCACGCCCGCCAGCTTAGCCAGACGCGCATCGGCGAAGCCTTTACGCTTCAGCACGCGCAGGAAGTCAGCGTCCAGACCGTTGATGCCCAGATCCGCCACTTTCTCTTCCAGACGCACCAGCTCTTCAATCTGCACCAGGAACCAGCGGTCGATGTTGGTCAGGTTGAAGACGCCGTCCACAGACAGGCCTGCGCGGAAAGCATCGGCGATATACCAGATACGCTCTGCGCCCGCGTCTTTCAGCTCGCGGCGAATTTTTGTCAGTGCTTCCGGGTCGTCCAGGCTCACTTTCGGGTCAAAGCCGGTCGCGCCCACTTCCAGGCCACGCAGTGCTTTCTGCAGGGATTCCTGCTGGGTGCGGCCAATCGCCATCACTTCACCGACTGATTTCATCTGAGTGGTCAGACGGTCGTTCGCGCCGGCGAATTTCTCGAAGTTGAAGCGAGGAATTTTCGTCACAACGTAGTCGATAGACGGTTCGAAGGACGCAGGGGTGCGGCCGCCGGTGATGTCGTTCATCAGCTCGTCGAGGGTGTAACCCACCGCCAGTTTCGCCGCTACTTTCGCAATCGGGAAGCCGGTGGCTTTAGAAGCCAACGCCGAGGAACGGGATACACGCGGGTTCATTTCGATAACAATCAGGCGGCCGGTTTTCGGGTTCACCGAGAACTGCACGTTAGAACCACCGGTTTCCACGCCGATTTCACGCAGTACCGCCATCGAGGCGTTACGCATGATTTGATACTCTTTGTCGGTCAGGGTCTGGGCAGGCGCCACGGTGATGGAGTCACCGGTGTGGATACCCATCGCATCGAAGTTTTCGATGGAGCAGACGATGATGCAGTTGTCGTTTTTATCACGCACCACTTCCATCTCGTACTCTTTCCAGCCAATCAGCGATTCATCAATCAGCAACTCTTTGGTTGGGGAAAGGTCCAGACCGCGTTCGCAAATCTCTTCGAACTCTTCACGGTTGTACGCGATACCGCCGCCGGTGCCGCCCATGGTGAAGGAAGGACGAATGATACACGGATAACCCACGTCGGCCGCCACGGCCAGCGCTTCTTCCATGTTGTGTGCAATACCGGAACGCGCGGTGTCGAGGCCGATTTTTTTCATCGCCACGTCGAAGCGACGACGGTCTTCTGCTTTATCAATCGCGTCGGCGGTCGCACCAATCATGGTTACGCCGAACTCGGCAAGCACACCCTGACGCTCCAGCTCCAGCGCACAGTTCAGCGCCGTCTGGCCGCCCATAGTTGGCAGCACCGCGTCCGGACGCTCTTTCTCGATGATTTTACGCACCACTTCCCAGTGAATCGGCTCGATGTAAGTTGCATCAGCCATTTCCGGGTCGGTCATGATGGTTGCCGGGTTAGAGTTCACCAGAATGACGCGGTAGCCCTCTTCACGCAGGGCTTTACACGCCTGCGCACCGGAGTAGTCAAATTCGCAGGCCTGGCCGATCACGATCGGGCCAGCACCAAGGATCAGGATGCTTTTTATGTCTGTACGTTTTGGCATTGTCTTCTCAGCTCCTGATTATTTAGCGGTCTTACGGTATTGCTCGATAAGTTCGATGAAGTGATCGAACAGCGGCGCGGCATCGTGCGGGCCCGGGCTGGCTTCCGGGTGGCCCTGGAAGCTGAATGCAGGCTTATCGGTACGGTGGATACCCTGCAGGGTGCCATCGAACAGTGATTTATGCGTCACTCGCAGGTTAGACGGCATTGACGCTTCATCGACAGCAAAACCGTGGTTCTGCGCGGTGATCATCACCGTGTTGTTGTCGATATCTTTCACCGGGTGGTTACCACCGTGGTGACCGAATTTCATCTTAACGGTGTTCGCACCGCTCGCCAGCGCCAACAGCTGATGTCCGAGGCAGATACCGAAGACCGGGATATCGGTTTCCAGGAAAGATTTAATGGCGTTGATAGCGTAATCGCACGGAGCCGGGTCACCCGGGCCGTTCGAGAGGAAGATACCGTCCGGGTTCATCTTCAGAACCTCTTCCGCAGAGGTTTGTGCAGGCACGACGGTCAGACGGCAACCGCGGTCAACCAGCATGCGCAGGATATTGCGCTTGGCGCCGAAATCGTAGGCCACCACGTGGAACGGCAGCTCGCTCTCTTTTTTCGCTTCCGGCAGGTCGCCTTCCAGCGTCCAGCTACCCTGCGTCCAGCTGTAGGCTTCAGCGGTAGTCACTTCTTTCGCCAGGTCCATGCCGTTCAGGCCCGGGAAGGCTTTCGCTTTTTCCAGCGCCAGGGCCGCATCCAGGTTATCACCTGCAATGATGCAGCCGTTTTGTGCACCTTTCTCGCGCAGCAGACGCGTTAACTTACGGGTATCAATATCGGCAATCGCCACAATGTTATGGCGCTTCAGGTAAGAAGAGAGGTCTTCGGTATTGCGGAAGTTGCTGGCAATCAGCGGCAGGTCACGAATGACCAGACCTTGCGCATGTACCTGAGAGGATTCTTCGTCAGCCGCATTGGTGCCGACATTGCCAATATGAGGATAAGTAAGAGTAACGATTTGGCGAGAATAGGAAGGATCAGTGAGGATTTCTTGATAACCGGTCATTGAAGTATTGAAAACGACTTCCCCAACCGCCGAACCTGTTGCCCCTATGGCCCGACCGATAAACTGGGTTCCGTCTTCCAGAACCAATAGCGCTGACTTAATCAAAACACCCTCCAGAGAATATTCACTCACTTTATTTGCATATTAATGCATAACCATGTCATGGATCAATGCAAATGTGTTGCCAGCGGATTTTTGGCAAACGGCGGCATTCTGGAGATTTGGTGGGTAAAAGTCAACTTAAAACGGATATTTTGTTTGTTCTTTTGCAAGCCTGGTGCGCAGAAGATAGCTTAACCGACAAAAAGATCAGGTAAATCACCACGGAAAACGCTTGCGCGACAAGTTTAATGATAAATCTGGCAAGGGAGTAATAAAAAGTAGACCAGATGGTCAAAATTTACATTTTAGCAACGAAAAAATAGAGCAATAGACTTACTTTTAAAAGTAATAAGCGAAATAAATGGCGAAATAAGAAAAATAAAAGGGCAATAAATTATTGCCCTATGCAATCAAGTAATTACGACTGCAATAACCACATCACGATGGGTAATAAACCTTACAAATTGTTAAGATCCAGCACATCTCGCATATCAAAAAGACCATTTTCCTTGCCTTTTAACCACAAAGCAGAACGTACGGCACCATTTGCAAATGTCATACGGCTGGAGGCTTTATGCGTAATTTCAACACGCTCGCCAATATCGGCGAACATCGCGGTATGTTCGCCGACGATGTCACCCGCTCGCACGGTTGCGAAGCCAATGGTTCCCGGCACGCGTTCGCCGGTGTAACCTTCGCGGGTATAGACCGCGCAATCTTTTAAATCTTTATCAAGTGCATGAGCAATCGCTTCGCCCATTGCCAGCGCCGTACCTGATGGCGCATCAACTTTGTAACGGTGGTGCGCTTCAACAATCTCAATGTCGGTATAGTTGCCCATCACCTTCGCCGCTTTCTCCAGCAGCTTGAGCATGACGTTTACGCCCACACTAAAGTTCGCAGCAAAAACAATCGCAATTTCTTTTGATGCGTCCTGAATAGCCTGCTTACCTGCGTCGTCAAAACCGGTAGTACCGATGACCATTCCCTTGCCGTGCTCGCGGCAAAACGCCAGATGCGTCAGCGTCCCTTCCGGACGGGTAAAGTCGATGAATACATCGAAGTCATCTTTAACCGCGTCAAGACTGCTCTGGACGGTAACGCCCGTCTTTCCCGCACCTGCCAGCTCACCTGCGTCGGCACCAAGAAGTGAGGAACCTTCACGCTCCAGGGCCGCACCCAGCGCCACACCATCCATCTGTAGCGCCGCCTGAATCAGCTGACGGCCCATACGTCCACCCGCGCCCGCAATCGCGACACGGATCTGTGCATCATGCATAGTTATTCTCTTACGTTAAAATGATGTAAACCGTTTTCAGATTAACCAGCCTTGCTCTGTGCTGCCAACTGAAAACACCAATAATTAGAATTTAACGTGAAACCGACTTAAATATCAGTAAAAGACATGATTTTGTCGTCACGATAATGTACGGGGCAAAATAAATATCCTCCGGCATAGCCGGAGGTTTTTCATATGCGCCTGTAAGGCTTTGTTACCAGCCGCGCCCTACCAGGCGCATCGCAATCTGACATTTGCATCTATGGATTACTTACGGCCCGTAAAC
>NZ_JAAVXA010000008.1:229985-230146 GCF_012241585.1 Pantoea sp. LS15 | reverse complement strand
GTGTTAGGCCTGCCGCCAGCGTTCAATCTGAGCCATGATCAAACTCTTCAATTTAAAAGTTTGATGCTCAATGAATTAAACTTCGTAATGAATTACGTGTTCACTCGTTGAGACTTGGTATTCATTTTTCGTCCGAGGACGTTAAGAATCCATGTCACTTT
>NZ_JAAVXA010000008.1:810-229952 GCF_012241585.1 Pantoea sp. LS15 | reverse complement strand
AAGAGCAGTGCCGCTTCGTTTTCGCTGCGGCGCGGGGTGTGCATATTACACTTTCCCGCTACAGAGTCAAGCGTTTATTTTGCTTTTCTCTGCTGACCCGGCGGCGTGTGTGCCGTTGTTCCGTGTCAGTGGAGGCGCATTATAGGGAGTTATTCCTAAGTGACAAGAGGAAATTTAAAAAAAGTTTTCATCCGCGTTTTTTTTCACCAACAGAGGTGAAATCAAGCTACAAATTGTTCTATTTGATGTATCTGCAACCACAATCACACTCGAGGTGGCATAATTATCAGCATGGATATTTAAGGAATAAAAGCGATGCCATTAAGCGCACAACAGCTGGCCGCCCAAAAAAACCTGTCGTATGTGCTGGCAGAGAAGCTGGCTCAGCGGATTTTAGCGGGTAAATATACCCCGGGTAGTATCCTGCCGGGTGAGATGGAGCTGGGTGAGCAGTTTGGAGTGAGTCGTACAGCAGTTCGTGAAGCGGTGAAAACCCTGACGGCAAAAGGTATGGTGCTTCCACGTCCCCGCATTGGTACACGTGTCATGCCACAGAGTAACTGGAACTTTCTCGATCAGGAGCTGCTCTCCTGGTGGATGACGGAAGATAACTTTCATCAGGTTGTCGATCACTTTCTGGTGATGCGCAGCAGTCTTGAACCACAGGCGTGCCTGCTTGCTGCCACGCTTGGAACGGCAGAACAGAAAGCACAACTCAATGCGTTAATGGAAGAGATGGTGTTCCTGAAAAAGCACTTCAACCGGGAGCGCTGGGTTGAGGTCGATATGGCCTGGCATGAACATATCTATATGATGAGCGCCAATCCGTTCCTCACCTCTTTTGCCTCTTTATTTCATTCGGTGTATCACACTTACTTTACCTCTATTACACAAGACGAAGTGGTTAAACTGGATTTGCATCAGGCGATAGTGGATGCCATTCAGGAAAGCGATGGGCAGCGAGCCCTGAGTGCGTGCCAGGCATTGCTGGCCGCGCCAACCCACCAGCAGGTAAATAAATGACAAAGAAAAAAGCGCGCAGCATGGCCGGATTGCCGTGGATTGCAGCCATGGCGTTCTTTATGCAGGCACTGGATGCCACCATCCTCAACACTGCGCTTCCCGCTATTGCGCAAAGCCTCAACCGCTCCCCGCTGGCAATGCAGTCCGCCATCATCAGCTACACCCTGACGGTCGCAATGTTAATCCCTGTCAGCGGCTGGCTGGCCGACCGCTTCGGCACCCGCAGAGTTTTCATGTTGGCCGTGACACTCTTTACGCTCGGTTCGCTGGCCTGTGCGCTCTCCTCATCCTTAACAGAACTGGTTATCTTCCGCGTATTACAAGGTATTGGCGGAGCGATGATGATGCCCGTGGCACGCCTTGCCTTGCTGCGAGCCTATCCTCGAAGCGAACTGCTTCCCGTGCTCAACTTCGTCACCATGCCAGGTCTGGTTGGTCCGATACTTGGCCCGGTACTCGGCGGCGTGTTTGTCACCTGGGCAAGCTGGCACTGGATCTTCCTGATTAATATTCCTATTGGCGTTGCGGGGCTGCTGTATGCCCGCAAATATATGCCGAACTTCACCACGCCAAGGCGCAGCTTCGATATGGGCGGCTTTTTCCTGTTTGGCCTGAGCCTGGTGCTGTTCTCCAGCGGGATGGAGCTGTTTGGTGAGAAAATCGTCGAAACGTGGCTGGCGCTAGCCGTCATCCTCGGCGGTATTCTGTTGTTCCTTCTTTATATACGTCACGCGCGCCGTCACCCGACACCGTTAATCTCACTCGGACTCTTTAACACCCGAACCTTTTCCGTAGGGATCGCAGGCAACATTGCGTCACGTCTGGGGACAGGTTGCGTACCGTTTCTGATGCCATTGATGCTGCAGGTAGGTTTCGGTTACCCGGCACTGATTGCTGGCTGCATGATGGCGCCCACGGCAATGGGCTCGATTCTGGCAAAATCAACGGTTACACAAGTGCTGCGCTGGTTTGGCTATCGTAAGACGCTGGTTGGCGTAACGGTCTTTATCGGTCTGATGATTGCGCAGTTCTCTCTGCAATCCGCCGCCCTTCCCGTATGGATGTTGATACTGCCGTTATTTGTACTGGGCATGGCGATGTCAACGCAGTTTACGTCGATGAATACCATCACGCTGGCAGACCTGACAGATGAGAATGCCAGTAGCGGTAACAGCGTGCTGGCGGTGACACAACAGCTGTCGATCAGTCTTGGGGTGGCCGTAAGTGCGGCGGTACTGCGGTTTTATGAAGGTTTTGACAGCGCGAATACCGTCGAGCAGTTCCACTATACGTTTATCACAATGGGCGTTCTTACCGTCGTTTCAGCGTTGGTCTTTATGCTGTTAAAACCGAAAGACGGACGTAACCTGATCAAAGAACGCCACAAAGCAAAGTCTAAACCGAACCCCGTTCCATCAGAACAGGAGTAAGCTGCAGACGTTGTTGTTGCAGCGTGGGCTGCGCCATTCGATGGATCAGTACATCAATGGCCAGCTCACCCAGTTCATCCTTCGGCTGATGGATCGTGGTCAGCGGTGGGGTCATGTAGCTGGCCAGTTCAATATCATCGTAGCCAATTACCGCCATATCATCCGGAACGCGCAAACCTGCCTGATATAACGCCTGATAGGCGCCAAATGCCATGGCATCGTTGCCAATAAAGACGGCCTGCGGACGCTGCGGCTGCGCCAGTAAGGTCTGCATCGCGTCAAAACCACCGTGAAACTCAAAATCACCAGTTATACGGTAGCCTTCGGGAACAGAAAGACCCGCCCGGGCCATCGCAGAGAGATACCCCTCCAGACGCAGGCGCGCCGGTGTTTTATCCAGTGGACCGGTAATACAGGCAATGCGGGTATAACCTTTATCGATCAGATACTGGGTGGCCATGTCGCCCCCCAGCAGGGAGTTATCCTGAATCAGATCGCTGGTACCGTCGAACGGTGCCCAGTCCATCATTACTGTAGGAATAGAGGGATAACGCTGGATAATCTCTTTCGAGGGCTGGTGTGTTTCTGTACAGAGTAGCAGTAGCCCGTCGACGCGTTTTTGCATCAGCGTCTCCAGGTTGCGGTTCATTCTCTGCTCGTCACCTTCGGTATTGCACAGCACCAGGCTGTAGCCACGCTCGAAGCAACTACGCTCTACACCTCGCACAAGCTCAGAATAGAAAGGGTTGGTACTGGCCGTAATCAGCATACCAATAGTGCGCGTCTGGTTGAGCTTAAGACTACGCGCCAGCGCAGATGGCGCATAGTTGAGTTCTTTAACCGCAGCTTCGACTTTCTCCCGAATCGCCTCGCTGACAAAGCGATCGTTGTTTATAACGTGAGAGACCGTCGAGGTAGAAACGCCCGCCATGCGGGCGACATCTTTCATTGTTGCCAAGCGTTACCCCTGCTGACTTAAGAATTCATCGATCTCTTTACGCCACGGAACGGAGGGTTGGGCCCCTTTGCGCGTCACGGCAATCGCGGCAGCAGCATGTGCAAAACGGATCGCATCATCCATTCGCTTGCCTTCCAGTAGCGCGGTCACCAGCGCACCATTAAAGGTGTCTCCCGCGGCGATGGTGTCAATCGCTTTCACCTTAAAGCCCGGCACTCGACGGCCTTCGCCATTGACGCTTGCCCACACCCCACGGCTACCAAGGGTGATAATCACGGTACCTATGCCTTTATCATGCAATGCACGTGCAGCTCGCGCGGCATCGTCATCATTTTCGACACGAATGCCCGTCAGCTTTTCCGCTTCGGTTTCGTTTGGCGTAATGATGTCCACCAGCGCCAGCAGCTCGTCTGATAATACACGGGCAGGAGCTGGATTTAGTACGACAGTGGTATGATTTTCATGCGCAATTTTGGCGGCGGCCAGCACGCTTTCAACCGGTGACTCCAGTTGCATCAGCAACGCTTCGGCATTCGCAATGATCTCACGTTGCGCTTCTACGCGCTCCGTTGTCAGCGCAGCGTTGGCGCCAGCATGAATACCGATGACATTCTCACCTTCTGCGTTGACGAAAATCAGCGCCACGCCAGTAGATTCCCCTGCAACCACGCTGACCGGTGCGATATCAATGTTGTCGCTCGCCAGCTGTTTGCGTACGCGCTCACCGGTATCGTCATCACCCGTGCAGGCGATAAACGCAATATTCGCCCCACTGCGACCGGCGGCGACGGCCTGGTTTGCACCTTTACCGCCAAATGCCACCTGATACTGGTTACCCGTGACGGTTTCGCCCGGTGTTGGGAATGATTCAAGGTTAAGAATGTGATCGGCATTGATACTGCCAAGGACGACGAGGTTGCCTGCGGTTTTCATGGTTGGGTTGTCCATCTGAGAGCGCCACCGGTGTTACCCGGTGGCGTATGCCACACTTTTCTTTATTGGTGTCCCTCAGGCAGCCAGCGGCTGCCTGATTCGCCTTTTACTGCTTGATGACCAGTTTCAGGTCAACAGGGTATTTGGCCTGAACTTTTTCGCCCTTCAGCACTTTGTCGGCAGTTTCAACGCCAGTCGCGCCAATCTGCTCCGGCAGCTGAGCGATGGTCGCAGCCAGTTTGCCATCGTTTACTGCTTTTTCACCATCCGGCGTGCCGTCAAATCCGACAACCATCACATCAGATTTACCTGCGGTCTGCAGGGCACGCAGCGCACCCAGTGCCATTTCGTCGTTCTGCGCGAATACCGCCTGCACGTCAGGATGTGCGGTCAGCAGGTTCTGCATCACGTTCAGACCTTTAGTACGGTCGAAGTCGGCAGGCTGGCTGGCCAGGACGTTAAATTTGTGTGCAGCAACGGCCTGCTGGAAGCCTTCGCCACGTTCACGGGCAGCAGAGGTACCCGCGATACCCTGCAATTCGATAACTTTCGCACCTTCACCTGCTTTCTTCGCGATGTAATCACCCGCGATTTTACCGCCCAGCACGTTATCAGACGCAATGTGGCTGACCACGTCACCTTTAGAGGCCTGACGGTCCAGGGTGATTACCGGGATCTTCGCCTGGTTTGCCATTTTAACGGCGTTACCTACGGCATCAGAATCAGTTGGGTTGATCAGCAGAATTTTGGTACCACGAACGGTTAAGTCCTGAACGTTAGCCAGCTCTTTCGCCGGGTTGTTCTGGGAATCCAGCACCACCAGGTTGTAGCCCAGTTTGTCCGCTTCTTTCTGCGCGCCATCCTTCAGAGAGACGAAGAACGGGTTGTTCAGCGTGGAGATAACCAGCGCGATGGTGTCTTTCGCCATAGCGTTAGCACTTACGGTTGCGCTCAGCGCGACAGCAGAAACCAGGGTAGCCAGTTTTTTCATGTTCATATCTAAGATGTCCTGTAGTGTCGTCAGTTACTGTTTTTTGTTGTCTACCAGTACCGCCAGCAAAATCACCACTGCCTTAACGATCATCTGGTAATAGGAGGAAACACCTAACAAATTCAAACCATTATTCAGGAAACCGAGAATCAGTGCGCCGATCAATGTCCCAACAATGCGACCTTTACCACCCGCAAGACTCGTACCGCCCAGAACCACTGCCGCAATGGCATCCAGCTCATAACCCGTGCCCGCCGTTGGCTGCGCGGAGGAAAGACGCGCCACTTCGATGATGCCTGCCAGAGAAGCCAGCAAGCCGCACAGGGAATAAACGATAATTTTAACTTTATTGACGCTAATCCCGGACAAACGCGTTGCCGCTTCGTTACCGCCCAGCGCATAGATATAACGACCCAGACGGGTGTGATGCAGCATGTACCACGCCGCCAGGAAGACGATAGCCATGATCCAGACCGGCGTCGGGATACCCAGCGGGCGACCGATACCGAACCAGCCAAACAGATCAGCGTTATCGGTAAAGCCGGTGTTCACCGGGCTGCCGTTGGTGTAAACCATGGTCACACCGCGCAGCAGCAGCATCATCACCAGCGTCGCGATGAACGCCTGAACACGGCCTTTCGCCACAATCACGCCGGTCACGGCACCGATTGCCGCCCCAGCGGCCAGCGCAGCTGCCACGGCCACTAATGCGTTAACTTCAACACCGACAAGGGAAGCGGCGATCGCACCGGTGAGCGCCAGTAAGGAACCAACGGACAGATCGATCCCTGAGGTCAAAATCACCAGCGTCATCCCGACCGCCATAATGGCGTTGACAGAAGTCTGCTGCAGAATGTTGAACAGGTTATTAACGGTGAAAAAGTTTGGACTCATGGTCGACACAATCGCGATCAGCACCAGCAGGGCAATCAGCGATTTTTGTTCCATCAGCCATGCCTTTGTGAAATAACGGCGACCAGAAACAGCCTGGGTAGTCATCTTCTTACTCCTGATTCACGCGATTAAGCTTGCCCACAGCGGCAGCCATCAGAACTTCCTGGGTGGCCTGCTCGCGAGTGAATTCACCGCCGAGATGCCCTTCATGCATGACGATAATGCGATCGCTCATGCCTAATACTTCTGGCATCTCGGAAGAGACCAGAATGATGCTCAGACCGTCGGCCTTGAACTGGTTAATTAGCTGATAGATCTCTTTCTTCGCGCCGACGTCCACACCGCGGGTTGGTTCATCGAGGATCAGCACTTTCGGGCGCGTCATCAGACCACGCGCAATGGCCACCTTCTGCTGATTACCGCCGGACAACAGGCCAATTGCCTGCTCCATCGACGGTGTTTTGACGTTAAACAGACGGATAAAATCGCTCACCGCCTGCTGTTCATCTTTGTGTTTCAGCCTACCGCCGCTGTGACTGAAATAGCGCAGTGCAGTAAGCGACATGTTCTCTTTTACCGACATGCCCAGCACTAAGCCATCGCGCTTACGGTCTTCAGAAATATAGACAATGCCATTCGCCAGACCATCTTGCGGAGAGCGAGTGACAACTTCGTGGCCATCAAGAGTGACATAACCGCTGGTGCGCGGCAGTGCGCCGTAGAGCACTTTCATCAGCTCAGTACGCCCAGCGCCCATCAGGCCCGCCACACCGAGGATTTCCCCCTGACGCAGGGTAAAGGTCACATCGTTCACACCTGGACCGCAGAGATTGTCTACCTTCAGGCGGATGTCACCCGGCGCTTTATCCAGATGCGGGTATTGATCTTCAAGCTTACGCCCCACCATCATTTCGATAAGGGTATCTTCGGTCAGCGTGGCTACTTCGCGCTCGGCAATAAACTGCCCGTCGCGAAAGACGGTCACGTCATCGCAAATCTCGAAGATCTCTTTCATGCGGTGAGAGATATAGACAATCCCGCGCCCCTGCGATTTTAGCTCGCGGATAACGCGGAACAGGGATTCGGTTTCAGTATCGGTCAGGGCGTCAGTCGGTTCATCCATAATGATGACCTTCGACTCAAAACTCAGCACCTTGGCGATTTCCACCATCTGCTGATCGCCAATGGAGAGTTCACCTACCAGTCGGTCGCTCTTAAAGCGCAGGTTCAGCTTCGCCAGCAGTTTATCCGCTTCGGCATACATGGTTTTCCAGTCGATTTTGCCGAATCGATTTACAAACTCGCGGCCCAGGAAGATGTTCTCCGCAATGGTCAGTTGCGGGATCAGGTTCAGCTCCTGGTGGATAATACCGATACCCGCTTCCTGAGAGGATTTTGGGCCATTGAAGGTGGTCTCTTTTCCCAGCCAGACGAGCGAACCGGCATCGCGTTGATAGATACCCGTCAGCACTTTCATCATGGTGGATTTGCCAGCGCCGTTTTCGCCCACCAGCGCCATCACGCGCCCGGGGTAGACGTTCAGCGCCGCACCGGAGAGGGCTTTTACGCCCGGGAACGACTTATCGATCCCTTTGAGTTGCAGTAATGCGTCCATGATGGCCTCAGAACGTGACGCCAGCACAGAGAATGATATTCGCATACGGGGAACACTCCCCGCTGCGAATCACCGCCTGACTGTCTGCGGTTTGTTGTTTGAACTGTTCGTGCGTTGTGTAACGAATTTCTATAGTGTTTCCCTGGTGTTGTTGCAGTTGCTCAATGTGGCTGAGCAACGTTTCGTGGAGTTGCGGATTATGTTGTTTGATCTCCGTCGCGAGAATGGCCGCCTCAACCTGCATCTCCGCAGTCACCACATCCAGTACCTGCATAAACGAGGGCACGCCCTGCGTTAACGCCATATCAATACGGGTTGTGCTGCGCGGAACCGGTAAGCCTGCATCGCAAACCACCAGCGTATCGGTATGCCCAAGACGGGAAATAACCGACGAGATTTCTGAGTTGAGTACAGTGCCTTTCTTCATTTTCTTGCTCCACTAGCGAAACGTTTCGCTAAAATCAGTTTAGTCTCAACAGTGTTCAGAAAACCACCGTGACGTAACAGATTTGTGATCGACGTCGAAACGTTTCGCTAAGTGAAATGTAGAGACAATTATGGAGGGTAGGCAGGGGGTTTTGTAAGCCGGGTAAGCGCAGCGCCACCCGGCATTTAATGCAGGCTTAAATCTCGACCTGTGTACCCAGCTCAATCACACGGTTAGGCGGGATCTCAAACTGGTCTGGCGCACGCAGGGCGTTACGTTGCAGGATAAGGTACAACTTGCCGCGCAGGCGCAAATACCACGGACGCTTGCCAATAATCAGTGACTCGTGTGACATGAAGAATGATGTCTCCATCATCCGGCAGCTCAGCCCTTCAAGACCGCAGCGGTGGAAGACCTCTTCCACGTTCGGCGTTTCACGCCAGCCGTAGCTTGCCACCACGCGCCAGAAGGTTGGCGAGAGTTGCTCAATCTGAACACGACGTACATTGTGAACATACGGCGCATCTTCGGTGCGCAACGTCAGTAGAATCACACGCTCGTGCAATACCTTGTTGTGCTTAAGATTATGCATCAACGCAAACGGGATCACGTTCAAGGCACGAGACATGTACACCGCCGTTCCCGGTACACGCACTGGCGGGGATTTCTCCAGCGAAGCAATCATCGCCTCCAGAGAATTACCGTGCTCATGCATACGACGCAGCAGACGGAAGCGCTCGCTTTTCCATGTGGTCATGACAATAAACATCACCAGACCCAGCGTCAGCGGTAGCCAGCCACCGGAGACAATCTTGTCGAGGTTGGCAGAGAACAGCGGTACGTCAATACACAGGAAGCCCGCCAGAATCATCGCCACGAGGAATTTGTTCCAGTGCCAGTTTCGGTATGCCACCGTGGTAGAAAGAAGTGATGTCAGCACCATCGTACCCGTTACCGCAATACCGTATGCTGCAGCGAGATTGCTGGAGTGCTCAAAGCTGACGATCACAATCACCACAGCGAAATAGAGGAGCCAGTTAACGAACGGGATGTAGATCTGGCCCGACTCCATCTCTGAGGTATGGATGATGCGCATTGGTGAGAGATACCCCAAACGCACAGCCTGGCGCGTCAAAGAGAACACCCCGGAAATCACCGCCTGAGAAGCAATAACCGTCGCCAGCGTGGCAAGGATCAGCATCGGCACCAGCGCCCACTCTGGAGCCAGCAGGAAGAACGGGTTCTTAATCGCCTCCGGGTTTTTCAGCAGCAGCGCACCCTGGCCGAAGTAGTTCAGTGCCAGAGATGGCAGTACCACGATAAACCACGCCACGCGAATAGGCAGTTTGCCAAAGTGACCCATATCCGCATACAGCGCCTCAACACCGGTGATAGAGAGCACAACGGCGCCGAGCGCCACGAAGGAAACCACTTTGTATTCGAGGAAGAAATGGACAGCCCAGTAAGGGTTCAGCGCCTGCAGCACATCCGGGTTATCAATGATACCGCGCAAGCCAAGCGCCGCCAGGATCAGGAACCAGGCCAGCATAATTGGCGCGAACAGTTTCCCCACCAGCCCGGTACCGTGCTTCTGGATCACAAACAGTAGCGTCAGAACAATTATCGCCAGCGGGACAACCCACGTATCAAGTTGCGGCGCGATAATCTCAAGCCCTTCTATCGCCGAAAGCACTGAGATAGCAGGCGTGATGACAACTTCCCCATAGAAGAAACTGCCGCCAATCAGGCCGATGATGACCAGCACCGACGTCATTCTGGCTGACGTATTACGCCCGGCAAGGGACATCAGGGTCAGGATCCCACCTTCACCTGCGTTATCTGCACGCATGACAAAGGAGAGGTATTTAACAGAAACCACCAGGATCAGCAGCCAGAAGATGAGGGACAGGAAGCCAAATACGGCATCGCGTTCAACACCAAAGCCAAACTGGCCGGACAGACATTCACGAAGCGTATAAAGCGGGCTGGTGCCGATATCACCGTAGACAACCCCGATCGCCGCAAGCGTAATTGCGGGTAATGATTGCTTATTATCAGTGCTCATAGACTAGTCTTTTCGTTTAAATAACAAATGTGTTCCTGGTCCCTTGGTCCACAAAAAGCGCACAGTATGCCTGATTCGTTGCAAAATCGTACCCCTAAATGCAACCGCATTAATGTAGCGCAAAGAAAATTGCGCCGCACTTCAGTCTATTACCAGCCCTGGCTGAAACGTCTATACTCGCTTCAATTGGCCGCCACGACGGCGAAAGGATGCAAAAACTATTATGGCTCACTCACATTTATTAGCAGAAAGAATTTCCCGCCTCAGCAGCGCGCTGGAGAAAGGCCTTTTCGAGCGTAGCCACGCCATCCGCCTCTGTTTACTGGCGGCGTTGAGCGGTGAAAGCGTATTTCTGCTGGGTCCACCGGGGATCGCCAAAAGCCTGATTGCCCGCCGGCTGAAATTTGCTTTTCAGAACGCCCGCGCCTTCGAATACCTGATGACCCGCTTTTCCACCCCTGAAGAAGTTTTCGGCCCGCTTTCCATTCAGGCGCTGAAAGATGAGGGGCGCTATGAGCGTTTGACGGCGGGTTATCTGCCTGAGGCTGAAATTGTCTTTCTTGATGAGATCTGGAAAGCCGGCCCGGCGATTCTGAATACCCTGCTGACGGCGATTAACGAACGTCGGTTCCGCAACGGCGCCAGCGAAGAGAAAATCCCGATGCGCCTGCTGGTGGCCGCCTCCAACGAACTCCCCGAGGCCGACAGCAGTCTGGAAGCGCTGTATGACCGCATGCTGATCCGCCTGTGGCTGGACAAAGTGCAGGATAAATCCAACTTCCGCTCTATGCTGGTGAGCCAGCAGGATGAGAATGAAAACCCGGTCTCCGCTTCGCTTCAGGTTACTGATGAGGAATATCAGCAGTGGCAGCAGGAGATCGGCAAAATCAAACTGCCAGATGCCGTCTTCGAGCTGATCTTCATGCTGCGCCAGCAGCTCGATTTACTGCCTTCAGCGCCCTATGTCTCCGATCGTCGCTGGAAAAAAGCGATCCGCCTGCTACAGGCCAGCGCCCTGTTCAGCGGCCGTGATGCCGTTGCGCCAATCGATCTGATCCTGCTGAAAGATTGCCTCTGGCACGACGCAGAAGGCATGAACCTGATGCAGCAACAGCTTGAAATATTGATGACCGGACACGCCTGGGGACAGCAGGCGATGCTGAACCAGCTTGGAGCGATTGCCCAACGACGCATCCAGTTACAGCAGCAACAAAGTGATAAAACGGCGCTGAAAGTGAACCGGCTGGGTGGAATGTTCGCCCGCAAACCTCACTACGAATTACCCGCCGAGCTGACCAGCCCGACGCTTACCCTGCTGCTCCAGCAACCGCTTAAACTCCATGATATGCAGGTCGTGCACGTTACGATTGAGCGCGAGCCGCTCTCGCAATGGCTGGATAAAGGTGGAGAGATCCGTGGAAAACTCAACGGCATCGGTTTCGCGCAGCCGCTAAATATGGAAGTGGACAGTAGCCAGCATCTGGTGATCCGCGATGTGAGCCTGCAGGGATCGCGTCTTGCACTGCCAGGCACCGCCTCTGACAGCGTTCCTGAAGAGATTAAGCTGCAACTGGAAGCGCTGGATACAGAATGGCACCAGCAACACACCCGCTTTAGCGAGCAGCAAAAATGCCTCTTTATACATAGCGACTGGTTAGGTCGCATTGAAGCCAGCCTGCAGGATGTGAGTACACAGATTAAACAGGCGCGTCAATGCTAACGCTGGATACGCTTAACGTCATGCTGGCCGTCAGCGAAGAAGGGTTGATCGAAGAAGTGGTCATCACCCTTCTGGCGTCGCCGCAACTGGCCGCATTCTTTGAAAAATTTCCGAAGCTTAAAAAAGCGATGACGGACGATCTCCCACGCTGGCGAGAAAACTTGCGTCAGCGGTTCAAAGAGACCGAGGTACCTCCTGAGCTAACGGAAGAGGTGGCCTGTTATCAGCAGTGCCAGCGGCTCTCAACGCCACAGTTTATCGTTCAGCTTCCGCAAACCCTGACATTGCTCGACAACGTCCACTCCCCGTTTGCCAGCCAGGCCCGGGCGCTGGTCACGGATAACGCCACCTTCACCCCCGCGTTGCACACTCTCTTTTTACAGCGCTGGCGCCTCAGCCTTGTCGTTCAGGCCACGACATTGAACCAGCAACTACTGGATGAGGAGCGTGAACAACTGCTCAGTGAAGTTCAGGAACGCATGACCTTAAGCGGTCAGCTCGAGCAGGTGCTGGTGGAAAATGAAAATGCCGCCGGGCGTCTCTGGGACATGAGCGCCGGTCAGCTTCGGCGCGGGGATTATCAGCTGATCGTCAAGTACGGCGATTTTCTGGCCCAGCAGCCCGAACTGATGAAACTTGCAGAACAGCTGGGTCGTTCAAGGGAGGCAAAGTCAGTTCCAAAGAAAGATGCCCCGATGGAAACTTTCCGCACCCTGGTACGCGAACCGGCAACCGTTCCCGAGCAGGTCGACGGGCTTCAGCAAAGCGATGATATTTTGCGCCTGCTGCCCACCGAACTCAGTACGCTGGGAATGACTGAACTGGAGTATGAGTTTTACCGTCGGCTGGTGGAAAAGCAGCTTCTTACCTACCGGCTACACGGCGAAGCCTGGCGCGAGAAGCTCAGCCAGCGGCCAGTTGTCCACCAGGATTTTGATGAGCAGCCGCGCGGACCTTTTATTGTTTGTGTGGATACGTCCGGATCGATGGGCGGGTTTAATGAGCAATGTGCGAAGGCGTTCTGTCTGGCTCTGATGCGCGTGGCGCTCGCCGATCGTCGTCGCTGCTTCATCATGCTCTTCTCCAGCGAGGTGGTGGGTTATGAGCTAACGAACCAGCAAGGTATCGAACAGGCGATCCGTTTTTTAAGCCAGCGTTTTCGCGGCGGCACGGATTTAGCCAGCTGTTTTCGTAGCATTGTGGAGCGTATGCAGGGAGGCGACTGGTACGACGCTGACGCGGTGGTGATTTCCGATTTTATTGCCCAGCGGCTGCCGGATGATGTAGTCAATAAAGTGAAAGAGTTACAGCGGGTGCATCAGCACCGTTTCCATGCGGTGGCGATGTCCGCTCATGGAAAACCCGGCATCATGCGCATCTTCGATCATATCTGGCGCTTCGATACCGGGTTGCGTAGCCGCCTGCTCAGGCGCTGGCGGCGTTAATTACAGAAGGGAGCCGACGCTTTCGCGTACCTGCTGCGGCCAGACGCCACACTGAACCTGACCGATATGTGGCAGTTGCAGCAGCAACATGGTCAGACGGGACTGGCCGATACCGCCACCAATGGTCTGCGGCATTTCTCCGCGTAGCAGCGACTGGTGCCACTCTAATTTAAGACGATCTTCGTCACCAGTAACCGCCAGCTGACGTTTGAGTGCATCGGCATCCACGCGGATCCCCATAGAAGAGAGCTCAAACGCATCTTCCAGCACCGGGTTCCAGACCAGGATATCGCCGTTAAGACCCGCGTATTCACTCTCACCGCGGGTGCTCCAGTCATCATAATCCGGCGCACGAACGTCGTGGCGTTTGCCGTCAGACAGTTTGCCGCCGATCCCCATCAGGAACACGGCACCTAATTCTTTGGCGATTGCGCGTTCACGGCCTTTAGCATCCAGATCCGGGAAACGGCTCAGCAACTCCTGGCTGTGCACAAAATGGATCGTATCCGGCAGGAACGGTGCCAGACCAAACTCTTTGCTCACGGCCGCTTCGGTTGCTTTGATCCCGGCGTAGATCGCTTCAACGGTGGATTTCAGCGTACCGACGTGGCGCTCGCCATCACCCATTACGCGCTCCCAGTCCCACTGGTCAACATAGACAGAGTGAATTGGGGTGAGGCGGTCTTCATCGGGGCGAAGGGCTTTCATGTGCGTGTAGAGCCCTTCGCCCGCGCTGAAGTCGTGTTGCCCCAGAGTTTGACGCTTCCACTTCGCCAGGGAATGAACCACTTCGAACTGGGCATCTGGCAGTGTTTTCACTTTCACCTGCACCGCTTTTTCGCTTCCAGACAAGTTATCCTGCGTCCCGTCACCTACACGGCTCAGAATGGGAGCCTGGACTTCAATCAGTCCAAGTTTATCTTCCAGCTGGCGTGAAAAATGGGATTTAACGAAACTGATCTGGCGTTGTTTTGCGATATAAGCGGTTTTCATTATTTATACTCCTGCGTCCTGTTGCTATTGATTAAGCAACAGAAACGGCACCTGATTCAATAACCCATCAACAAAAAGCCACCTTCACTTTTGATTCGATAAAATAAACCGCTAGAATAGAGTGATTCATTAATCTTCATAAGAAAAAGCTATGGAAAATTATCAGATCGACAATCTCGACCGCGGCATCCTGGAGGCCTTAATGGCTAATGCCCGTACCGCCTACGCCGAACTGGCAAAACAGTTTGGTGTCAGCCCGGGAACAATCCATGTTCGCGTAGAGAAGATGAAACAGGCGGGGATCATTACCGGCGCACGTATTGACGTCAGCCCTAAGCAACTGGGTTATGACGTTTGCTGCTTTATCGGCATTATTCTTAAAAGCGCCAAAGACTACCCTTCTGCCCTGGCGAAGCTGAACGCACTCGATGAAGTCACAGAGGCGTATTACACCACCGGGCACTACAGCATCTTTATAAAAGTCATGTGTCGATCCATCGACGCCCTTCAGCAGGTACTTATCAACAAGATCCAAACAATCGATGAAATTCAGTCCACCGAGACCCTGATCTCCCTGCAAAACCCGATCATGCGTACCATCCGCCCGTGATCGGGCAAATTCATTCCCACATTTTCCACAGGTAGATCCCAGCTCGTTCACAGCGTACAATGGCCGCCTCTTTATCTGAGCGAGCGATCAATGGCTGACATTACTCTTATCAGTGGCAGCACCCTGGGCGGTGCGGAATACGTTGCGGAACATCTGGCTGAGAAGCTGGAAGAAGCAGGTTTTTCCACAGAAACACTGCATGGACCGTTGCTTGAAGATCTTCCGACTGATGGGATCTGGCTGCTGATCACCTCCACACATGGCGCAGGCGATCTACCGGATAACCTGCAACCTTTATATGACGAACTGCAGGAACAGCAACCTGACCTGTCCAGTATCCGTTTTGGTGCGGTCGGTATCGGCAGTCGTGAATATGACACCTTCTGTGGCGCAATAGAGAAAGTTGAAGCCGCTGTGACAGCCTGTGGCGCAAAACAGTTGGGTGAAACACTGAAGATCAACATCCTCGATCATGATATTCCGGAAGATCCAGCCGAGATCTGGCTGGCGGAATGGAAAAATTTACTCTAAAACGATTAAAGATCGCGCGAACAGATGTGGATAACTCTGGTTAAAAGCTCGTATTAAGCCGTAGTTATCCAAATAACAACTCTGGTTTAGTTTTTGACCTGTGCATAAAATGGCGATCTGATCCCAGCTTATACGGTCCAGGATCACCGATCATTCACAGCAAACGATCCTCCCTAACTGCATGATCTTATTTGCGGGATCGGACTTATCCACAAAGGTCCGCGATCCTAATAAGAGATCACAATAGAACAGATCTCTAAATAAAAAGATCTTCTTTTTAATAGCCCAGGATCCCAATGCTTTCTCGAAAGACTAAAGTTGAGTAGAATCCACGGCCCGGGCTTCAATCCATTTTCATACCGCTTTACGCGAGGCAGACCACCATGTTTTATCAGGATCCTTTTGACGTCATTATCATTGGCGGGGGTCATGCAGGCACTGAGGCCGCAATGGCCGCAGCGCGAATGGGTCAGCAGACCCTGCTTTTGACACACAATATCGACACGCTTGGACAAATGTCCTGTAACCCGGCGATTGGCGGCATTGGGAAAGGACACCTGGTAAAAGAAGTGGATGCACTTGGCGGCCTGATGGCGAAAGCGATCGATCACGCTGGCATTCAGTTTAGGATACTAAACGCAAGTAAAGGTCCTGCGGTACGAGCGACCCGTGCCCAGGCTGACCGCGTGCTTTACCGTCAGGCGGTACGTACTGCACTGGAGAATCAGCCAAACCTGATGATCTTCCAGCAGGCGGTTGAAGATCTTATCGTTGAGAACGATCGTGTCGTGGGTGCCGTAACCCAGATGGGCCTCAAGTTCCGCGCGAAAGCCGTGGTGCTGACCGTGGGCACATTCCTGGACGGTAAAATTCACATCGGTCTGGATAACTACAGCGGTGGCCGTGCTGGCGATCCGCCGTCTATTCCACTGTCTCGCCGTCTGCGTGAACTGCCGCTACGCGTCAGCCGCCTGAAAACGGGAACACCACCACGTATTGATGCGCGCACCATTGATTTCAGTGTGCTGGCGCAACAGCATGGTGATAATCCAATGCCCGTATTTTCGTTCATGGGCAATGCGGCGCAACATCCGCAGCAGGTACCGTGCTACATCACGCATACCAACGAGAAAACCCATGACGTGATCCGTAATAACCTCGATCGCAGCCCAATGTACGCTGGCGTGATTGAAGGCATCGGCCCACGCTACTGTCCGTCGATCGAAGACAAAGTGATGCGCTTTGCCGATCGTAATCAGCACCAGATCTTCCTGGAACCGGAAGGGCTGACCTCGAACGAAATTTATCCGAACGGCATCTCCACCAGCCTGCCGTTCGATGTGCAGATGCAAATTGTTCGCTCAATGCAGGGGATGGAGAATGCGAAAATTGTTCGCCCTGGCTACGCTATTGAGTACGATTTCTTCGACCCGCGTGATCTCAAACCAACCCTGGAGAGCAAATTCATCCACGGTCTGTTCTTCGCGGGGCAGATTAACGGCACCACCGGCTACGAAGAAGCGGCTGCACAGGGTCTGCTTGCCGGTCTGAACGCTGCGCGCTTCTCTGCTGAGAAAGAAGGCTGGGCACCAGGCCGTTCTCAGGCGTATCTGGGTGTGCTGGTTGATGATCTCTGCACTTTGGGCACAAAAGAACCGTACCGTATGTTTACCTCTCGTGCGGAATATCGTCTGATGCTGCGCGAAGATAACGCCGACCTGCGTCTGACCGAAATGGGCCGTGAGCTGGGTCTGGTGGATGACGAGCGCTGGGCGCGTTTCAACGAGAAGCTGGAGCGTATTGAACAGGAACGTCAGCGCCTGAAAACCACCTGGGTGAATCCGCAGGCGGAAACTGCAGCTGAAGTGAATGCTCACTTGACTGCACCACTGTCGCGCGAAGCCAGCGGTGAAGATTTGCTGCGCCGCCCTGAAGTTACCTACGAAAATCTGGTGAAACTGACCGCGTTCGCACCTGGCCTGGAAGACGCTGAAGCGGCAGAGCAGGTTGAGATCCAGGTTAAATACGAAGGTTATATCGCACGTCAGCAGGATGAGATTGAGAAACAGCAGCGCAATGAAAACACGCTGCTGCCAGAAATGCTGGACTATCGTCAGGTTACTGGCCTTTCCAACGAAGTGATCGCCAAGCTGAACGATCATAAACCCGTGTCAATTGGTCAGGCGTCCCGTATCTCCGGTGTGACACCTGCGGCGATTTCGATCCTGCTGGTATGGCTCAAAAAGCAAGGTATGCTGCGCCGTAGCGCGTAACATGTTTAATTCGCCCGGTGGCGCTGCGCTTACCGGGCCTACAGAACTCCGTAGGGCGGGTAAGCGAAGCGCCACCCGCCACTTAAGTCTCTCAACAGGTATTCACTGTGCTCAACAAACTCTCTCGTCTGCTGGATCAGGCAGGTTTTTCGCTCACCGATCACCAGAAAAATCAGCTGGTGGCCTATGTCGATATGCTGAACAAATGGAACAAAGCGTACAACCTGACCTCTGTTCGCGACCCCAACGAGATGCTGATTCGCCATATTCTCGATAGCATTGTGGTTGCGCCGTATCTGAAAGGTGAACGCTTTATCGATGTGGGCACAGGCCCTGGCCTGCCTGGGGTTCCGCTGTCGATTGTCCGTCCTGAGAGCCAGTTCACGCTGCTGGACAGCCTTGGCAAGCGCGTACGTTTTTTACGTCAGGTACAGCATGAGCTGAAGCTTGAGAACATCACGCCCGTACAGAGTAGGGTAGAGGAGTTCCCGGCGGAGCCACCGTTTGATGGTGTTATCAGCCGCGCGTTTGCTTCGCTCAATGATATGGTGAGCTGGTGTAAGCACTTGCCGGCAGAGAATGGCCGTTTTTATGCGCTGAAAGGTCTGTTACCTGGTGATGAGATTGAACAGCTTCCGGACGGCTTTGCTGTTGAATCCATCGAGAAATTAAATGTTCCTCAGCTCGATGGAGAACGTCACCTGGTGATAATTAAACCAAACAATTTTTAAAAGATTAATAAAAAATGTGGAATTTGTGCTGTTCTTACCATGTTAAAAAACAGCACAACTACCAGGGTTTTATCGGTGACCTTTTAACCGCTTTCTCACTAAGGTTTATCTTCCTGTTAACGTAGCGAATGTTATTCACCGAGAAGATAGTCATCTGTGAAAATATAAGTCTGCTAAAAGTGGGGAGCCGTAACCAGAACGCAATGTTAATTATTTATTAAGAATGTCAATGAAAGGTTTTTATTGTGTACTGGGCTGTTTTGAAAATAGTTACGACATTTTGTGTTTGATTTCATAAAGATAAATTTAAGCGATTTGCGTCTTTGATTAATACAACCTTATCGCAAATGTGTGTTTTGTGATCTTGTGCACGCTTTATTGACAACGTTTTCGCGCTGTTTGCACTTTTGGTCGAAGGTCGATGCTTTCTGAGAAAGTTAAAAAATAGCGGTGGGGAAAAATATTTAAACATTTATTCACCTTTTCGCTACTTAATGTTTGAAATCACGGGTGCGCACCGTATAATTTGACCGCTTTTTGATGCTTGACTCTGAGCCTTAAAGGACGTTTTATACGACACGCGGCATACCTCGAAGGGAGCAGGAGTAAAAACGTGATGTCTGTGTCGCTCTTGAGTAGAAACGTTGCTCGTAAGCTTCTGTTCGTTCAGTTTCTGGCTGTGATAGCAAGTGGACTGCTGTTTAGCCTCAAAGACCCCTTCTGGGGCATCTCCGCCGTGTGCGGGGGTTTGGCGGTTGTGCTGCCAAACGTGTTGTTTATGATTTTTGCCTGGCGTCATCAGGCGCATACACCCGCCAAAGGCCGCGTGGCCTGGTCCTTCGCTCTCGGCGAAGTGTGTAAGGTGTTGCTGACCTTTGCTCTACTGGTGATGGCGCTGGCGGTTTTGAAAGTGGTCTTCATGCCGCTGATAGCTACGTGGGTTTTGGTGCTGGTGGTACAAGTTCTGGCTCCAGCTGTAATCAATAACAAAGGGTAAAAGGCATCATGGCTTCAGAAAATATGACGCCGCAGGATTACATAGGTCACCATCTGAATAACCTTCAGCTGGACCTGCGTACATTCTCGCTGGTGGATCCACATAACCCCCCGGCCACCTTCTGGACGATCAACATCGACTCCATGTTCTTCTCGGTGGTTTTGGGTCTTCTGTTCCTGGCCATGTTCCGCGGTGTTGCTAAAAGAGCGACCAGCGGTGTTCCAGGGAAATTCCAGACGTTCATCGAAATGATCATCGGCTTCGTCCATGGCAGCGTTAAAGACATGTACCATGGCAAGAGCAAGCTGATTGCTCCGCTGGCCCTGACCGTGTTCGTTTGGGTCTTCCTGATGAACCTGATGGACCTGCTGCCAATCGATCTGCTGCCGTTTATCGGCGAGCACATCTTCGGCCTGCCTGCACTGCGTGTTGTACCGTCTGCTGACGTGAACATCACCCTGTCGATGGCGCTGGGCGTGTTTATCCTGATTCTTTTCTACAGCATCAAAATGAAAGGCGTAAGCGGCTTTGTGAAAGAGCTTACCTTGCAGCCGTTCAACCACTGGGCGTTTATTCCGGTCAACCTGATCCTGGAAGGCGTTAGCCTGCTGTCCAAACCTGTTTCACTGGGTCTGCGACTGTTCGGCAACATGTATGCGGGTGAGCTGATTTTCATTCTGATCGCGGGTCTTCTGCCGTGGTGGTCACAGTGGATTCTTAATGTGCCTTGGGCCATTTTCCACATCCTGATCATTACGCTGCAAGCCTTTATCTTCATGGTTCTGACGATTGTCTATCTGTCGATGGCGTCTGAAGAGCACTGATTTTTTACCAACACTACTACGTTTTAATTGAAACAAACTGGAGACTGTCATGGAAAACCTGAATATGGATCTGCTGTACATGGCTGCCGCTGTGATGATGGGTCTGGCGGCTATCGGTGCTGCGATCGGTATCGGCATCCTCGGGGGCAAATTCCTGGAAGGCGCAGCGCGTCAACCTGATCTGATTCCTCTGCTGCGTACTCAGTTCTTTATCGTTATGGGTCTGGTGGATGCTATCCCAATGATCGCTGTAGGTCTGGGTCTGTACGTGATGTTTGCTGTCGCGTAGTAGTTGTTTTAAAACCCTAAGCCACAGAAATTAAAGAGGTATTGTGCTGTGAACATGAACGCAACAATCCTCGGCCAGGCCATCGCGTTTATTCTCTTTGTCTGGTTCTGCATGAAGTATGTATGGCCGCCTTTAATGGCTGCCATCGAAAAACGTCAGAAAGAAATTGCTGACGGTCTGGCTTCTGCAGAACGCGCTAAGAAAGATTTGGACCTTGCACAGGCCAACGCGACAGACCAGCTGAAAAAAGCGAAAGCGGAAGCTCAGGTCATCATCGAACAGGCTAACAAACGCCGTTCGCAGATCCTGGACGAAGCCAAAGCTGAAGCAGAACAGGAACGTACTAAGATCGTGACACAGGCTCAGGCTGAAATTGAAGCTGAGCGTAAACGTGCTCGTGAAGAACTGCGTAAGCAGGTTGCGATTCTGGCTGTTGCTGGCGCCGAGAAGATCATCGAACGTTCCGTGGATGAAGCTGCTAACAGCGACATCGTGGACAAACTTGTCGCTGAACTGTAAGGAGGGAGGGGCTGATGTCTGAATTTGTTACGGTAGCTCGCCCCTACGCCAAAGCAGCTTTTGACTTTGCTATCGAACACCAAAATGTCGATCGCTGGCAGAATATGCTGGCGTTTGCCGCTGAGGTGACGAAAAACGAACAAATGGCCGAGTTGCTTTCCGGTGCGTTAGCACCTGAAACTCTCGCCGCGTCGTTTATCGCCGTGTGCGGAGAGCAACTGGATGCCAACGGCCAGAACCTGATTAAGGTTATGGCAGAAAATGGTCGTCTCCGTGTGCTCCCGGATGTTCTCGAGCAGTTTGAGCACTTACGTGCCCTTAGTGAAGCTACTGCAGAAGTTGAAGTCACTTCTGCAACTGAACTGAGTAATGAACAGCTTGCGAAAATTACCGCCGCGATGGAAAAACGTCTGTCACGCAAAGTTAAGCTGAATTGCAAAATCGATAAGTCTGTAATGGCAGGCGTAATCATCCGTTCGGGTGATATGGTCATTGATGGCAGCGTACGCGGCCGTCTTGAGCGCCTTGCAGACGTCTTGCAGTCTTAAGGGGACTGGAGCATGCAACTGAATTCCACCGAAATCAGCGAACTGATCAAGCAGCGCATTGCTCAGTTCAATGTTGTGAGCGAAGCTCACAATGAAGGTACTATTGTTTCTGTAAGTGACGGTGTTATCCGCATTCACGGCCTGGCCGATTGTATGCAGGGTGAGATGATTTCCCTCCCGGGTAACCGTTACGCTATCGCACTGAACCTGGAGCGCGACTCCGTAGGTGCAGTTGTGATGGGTCCATACGCTGACCTCGCCGAAGGCATGAAGGTTAAGTGTACTGGCCGTATTCTGGAAGTGCCGGTTGGCCGTGGCCTGCTGGGTCGCGTTGTTAACACCCTGGGTGCGCCAATCGACGGTAAAGGTCCGGTTGAGCACGATGGCTTCTCCCCAATCGAAGTTATCGCACCAGGCGTTATCGATCGTCAGTCCGTAGATCAGCCTGTTCAGACAGGTTATAAGTCCGTTGATGCCATGATCCCAATCGGTCGTGGTCAGCGTGAACTGATCATCGGTGACCGTCAGACCGGTAAAACCGCGATGGCTATCGACGCCATCATCAACCAGCGTGATTCCGGCATCAAATGTGTGTACGTGGCTATCGGCCAGAAAGCGTCCACCATTTCTAACGTGGTTCGTAAACTGGAAGAGCACGGCGCACTGGCTAACACCATTGTTGTTGTTGCAACTGCTTCCGAATCTGCTGCACTGCAATACCTGGCGCCATACGCGGGTTGCGCAATGGGCGAATACTTCCGTGACCGCGGTGAAGATGCACTGATCGTATACGATGACCTGTCTAAACAGGCTGTTGCTTATCGTCAGGTTTCCCTGTTGCTCCGTCGTCCACCTGGACGTGAAGCGTTCCCTGGCGACGTATTCTACCTCCACTCTCGTCTGCTGGAGCGTGCTTCCCGCGTTAACGCGGAATACGTCGAGAACTTCACCAAAGGTGAAGTGAAGGGTAAAACGGGCTCTCTGACCGCACTGCCGATCATTGAAACCCAGGCGGGTGACGTTTCTGCGTTCGTTCCGACCAACGTAATTTCCATTACCGATGGTCAGATCTTCCTGGAAACCAACCTGTTTAACTCCGGTATTCGTCCGGCGGTTAACCCGGGTATCTCCGTATCCCGTGTTGGTGGTGCTGCTCAGACCAAGATCATCAAGAAACTGTCCGGTGGTATCCGTACCGCGCTGGCACAGTATCGTGAACTGGCTGCGTTCTCTCAGTTCGCATCCGATCTGGACGAAGCAACCCGTAAACAGCTGAGCCACGGTCAGAAAGTGACCGAGCTGCTGAAGCAGAAACAGTACGCACCAATGTCTGTTGCTCAGCAGGGCCTGGTACTGTTCGCGGCTGAACGCGGTTACCTCGAAGATGTGGAACTGGCGAAAATCGGTAGCTTCGAAGCCGCTCTGCTGGCTTACGTCGACCGTGATCACGCTCCGCTGATGCAAGAGATCAACCAGACCGGTGGCTATAACGACGAAATCGAAGGCAAGCTGAAAGCTATCCTCGATTCCTTCAAAGCAACCCAATCCTGGTAATCGTCCGGCGGCTTGTCTCAGGACAAGCCGCCTGGCATTGAGGAGAAGCTCATGGCCGGCGCAAAAGAGATACGTAGTAAGATCGCAAGCGTCCAGAACACGCAAAAGATCACTAAAGCGATGGAGATGGTCGCCGCTTCCAAAATGCGTAAATCGCAGGATCGCATGGCGGCCAGCCGTCCTTATGCAGAAACCATGCGCAAAGTGATTGGTCACCTTGCAAACGGTAATCTGGAATATAAGCACCCTTACCTGGAAGAACGCGACGTTAAGCGCGTGGGCTACCTGGTGGTGTCGACCGACCGTGGTCTGTGTGGCGGCTTGAACATTAACCTGTTCAAAAAACTGCTGGCGGATATGAAAGCATGGTCTGAAAAAGGCGTTCAGTGCGATATCGCAATGATCGGCTCTAAAGGCGTCTCTTTCTTTAACTCCGTTGGTGGCAACATTGTCGCTCAGGTGACCGGTATGGGTGATAACCCGTCCCTGTCAGAACTGATCGGCCCGGTTAAAGTGATGTTGCAGGCTTATGATGAAGGCCGTCTGGACAGACTGTACGTTGTCAGCAACAAATTCATTAACACCATGTCTCAGGTTCCAACGCTCACTCAGATGCTGCCTTTACCGGCATCAGAAGATGATGAGCTGAAGCACAAAGCCTGGGATTACCTGTATGAACCCGATCCGAAACCGCTGCTGGATACCCTGCTGCGTCGTTACGTTGAATCTCAGGTTTATCAGGGCGTTGTAGAAAACCTGGCCAGCGAGCAGGCCGCACGAATGGTGGCGATGAAAGCCGCGACCGATAATGGCGGCAGCCTGATTAAAGAGCTGCAGTTGGTTTACAACAAAGCTCGTCAGGCCAGCATTACTCAGGAACTCACCGAGATCGTCTCGGGGGCCGCCGCGGTTTAACCAGGTTTACGAATTACGTAGAGGATTCAAGATGGCTACTGGAAAGATTGTCCAGGTAATCGGCGCCGTGGTGGACGTCGAGTTCCCTCAGGACGCCGTACCACGCGTGTACGACGCGCTTGAGGTACAGAATGGTAACGAGAGCCTGGTGCTGGAAGTTCAGCAGCAGCTCGGCGGCGGTATCGTGCGTACCATCGCGATGGGTTCTTCCGACGGTCTGCGTCGTGGTCTGGAAGTTAAAGACCTTGAGCACCCGATCGAAGTCCCGGTAGGTAAAGCAACTCTGGGTCGTATCATGAACGTATTGGGTCAACCAATCGACATGAAAGGCGACATCGGTGAAGAAGAGCGTTGGGCTATCCACCGCGCGGCACCTTCCTACGAAGAGCTGTCCAGCTCTCAGGAACTGCTGGAAACCGGCATCAAAGTTATCGACCTGATGTGTCCGTTTGCGAAGGGCGGTAAAGTTGGTCTGTTCGGTGGTGCGGGTGTAGGTAAAACCGTAAACATGATGGAGCTGATCCGTAACATCGCGATCGAGCACTCCGGTTACTCCGTATTTGCGGGCGTAGGTGAACGTACTCGTGAGGGTAACGACTTCTACCACGAAATGACCGACTCCAACGTTCTGGACAAAGTATCCCTGGTTTACGGCCAGATGAACGAGCCACCAGGAAACCGTCTGCGCGTTGCGCTGACTGGTCTGACTATGGCTGAGAAGTTCCGTGACGAAGGCCGTGACGTTCTGCTGTTCGTCGATAACATCTACCGTTACACCCTGGCCGGTACAGAAGTATCTGCACTTCTGGGTCGTATGCCTTCAGCGGTAGGTTATCAGCCGACTCTGGCGGAAGAGATGGGTGTTCTTCAGGAACGTATCACCTCTACCAAAACCGGTTCTATCACCTCCGTTCAGGCGGTATACGTACCTGCGGATGACTTGACTGACCCATCACCAGCAACCACCTTTGCGCACCTTGATGCAACCGTGGTACTGAGCCGTCAGATCGCGTCTCTGGGTATCTACCCAGCCGTTGACCCGCTGGACTCCACCAGCCGTCAGCTGGATCCACTGGTTGTTGGTCAGGAACACTACGACACCGCGCGTGGCGTACAGTCCCTGCTGCAACGTTACCAGGAACTGAAAGACATCATCGCCATCCTGGGTATGGATGAACTGTCTGAAGAAGACAAACTGGTGGTAGCACGTGCGCGTAAGATCCAGCGCTTCCTGTCCCAGCCATTCTTCGTTGCGGAAGTATTTACCGGTTCTCCGGGTAAATACGTTTCCCTGAAAGACACCATCCGTGGCTTTAAAGGCATCATGGAAGGCGAATACGATCACCTGCCAGAGCAGGCGTTCTACATGGTTGGTTCCATCGAAGAAGCAGTGGAAAAAGCCAAAAAACTTTAACGCCTTAATCGGAGGGTGATATGGCAATGACTTACCACCTGGACGTCGTCAGCGCAGAGCAACAAATGTTCTCTGGTCTGGTCGAGAAAATCCAGGTAACGGGTAGTGAAGGTGAGCTGGGTATTTTCCCGGGTCACGCACCGCTGCTCACCGCCATTAAGCCTGGTATGATCCGCATCGTTAAACAGTTCGGTCACGAAGAGTTTATCTATCTGTCCGGCGGCATTCTTGAAGTGCAGCCTGGCAGTGTGACCGTTCTGGCCGATACCGCTATTCGTGGCCAGGATCTCGACGAAGCGCGAGCCCTGGAATCGAAGCGTAAGGCTGAAGAGCACATTAGCAGCTCTCATGGTGACGTGGATTACGCTCAGGCGTCTGCGGAGCTGGCCAAAGCGATCGCGAAACTGCGCGTTATCGAGTTGACCAAAAAAGCGATGTAACACCGGCTTGAAAAGCACAAAAGCCAGTCTGGGATCCAGGCTGGCTTTTTTTTTCGGCCTTAATTCATGATGAAAAAGATGTAGAATTTTAAGCACCAAACGTTTTTACTTCTCACTCAAACTACTGTCAGGATGCGTATGTCAAACAGTGCGATGAGCGTGGTGATCCTTGCCGCTGGCAAAGGTACCCGCATGTATTCCGATCTGCCTAAAGTGCTTCACACGCTGGCAGGAAAGCCAATGGTGCAGCATGTCATTGATGCAGCAAATGAACTGGGTGCCCGTCAGGTTCACCTGGTCTACGGCCACGGCGGCGATCTGCTTAAAAAGACGCTGAGTGATGACAAGCTCAACTGGGTGCTTCAGGCAGAACAGTTGGGTACTGGCCATGCAATGCAGCAGGCTGCACCGTTTTTTGCCGATGACGAAGACATTCTGATGCTCTACGGCGATGTTCCGCTGATCTCCGTTGAAACACTAACTCGCCTGCGTGAAGCCAAACCGCAGGGCGGCATCGGTTTGTTAACCGTTGTGCTGGATGATCCAACCGGTTATGGCCGCATCACCCGTGCAAACGGCAACGTAACGGGGATTGTTGAACACAAAGATGCCAGCGACAAACAACGCCAGATTCAGGAGATCAACACCGGTATCCTGATTGCCAATGGCGCGGATATGAAGCGCTGGCTGTCGAAGCTCAACAACAACAATGCGCAGGGTGAATACTACATCACCGACATCATTGCGATGGCATATCAGGAAGGACGTGAGATTGCGGCGGTACATCCGGCACGCATTAGCGAAACCGAAGGGGTGAATAACCGCCTTCAGCTTTCCCGTCTGGAGCGCGTATATCAGTCTGAACAGGCCGAAAAACTGCTGCTGGCAGGCGTGATGCTGCGTGACCCGGCGCGTTTCGATCTACGTGGCACTCTATCTCACGGTCGTGACGTTGAAATTGATACTAACGTTATCTTTGAAGGCAAAGTCACTCTGGGCAATCGCGTCAAAATTGGCGCTGGCTGCGTGATCAAAAACAGCGTCATCGGTGACGATTGCGAAATCAGCCCTTACAGCGTGGTGGAAGATGCGCATCTGGAAGCGGCATGCACCATTGGGCCGTTTGCGCGTCTGCGCCCGGGCGCTGAGCTGATGGAAGGGGCTCACGTGGGCAACTTCGTTGAGATGAAAAAAGCGCGTCTGGGTAAAGGCTCTAAAGCCGGTCATTTGACCTATCTTGGCGATGCGGAAATTGGCGATAACGTCAATATTGGTGCAGGCACAATCACCTGCAACTATGACGGTGCCAACAAGTTTAAAACCATTATCGGTGATGATGTGTTTGTCGGTTCCGATACACAGCTGGTGGCACCGGTTACCGTGGGTAACGGGGTAACGATTGCCGCCGGGACAACCGTTACGCGCGATATCGCCGATAACGAGCTGGTATTAAGCCGTGTGCCACAGGTGCACAAGCAGGGCTGGAAACGCCCGGTGAAGAAAAAGTAACGGATTTACCCTCGCCCCTTTGGGGAGAGGGCCGGGGTGAGGGGATAACATAATCCTCCCCCCACAAGCAGTACCCATAAAAAGAACCCCACTCTCTACAAGGCTCGGGGCGCCCGGAAAGGGCAAATACAGGTCAGCGACAACGCAGGCGTTATGCCTAAATTCGGAATCTAAAACTATGTGTGGAATTGTTGGCGCAGTTGCGCAGCGTGATATTGCTGAAATCCTTCTCGAAGGTTTACGTCGTCTGGAATACCGTGGCTATGACTCTGCTGGTCTGGCCGTGGTCGATGCAGAAGGTCATATGACCCGTCTGCGTCGTCTCGGTAAAGTGCAGATGCTGGCCCAGGCCGCGGAAGAACACCCGCTGCATGGTGGTACCGGTATTGCTCACACCCGCTGGGCGACACACGGCGAACCGTCTGAAGGCAACGCTCACCCGCATGTGTCTGAACACATCGTGGTCGTGCACAACGGCATTATCGAAAACCACGAACCGCTGCGCGAAGAACTGAAAGCGCGCGGCTATGCCTTCGTCTCTGAAACCGACACCGAAGTGATTGCTCACCTGGTGCACTGGGAGCTGGAGCAGGGCGGTACACTGCGTGACGCAGTACTGCGTGCTATCCCTCAGCTGCGCGGTGCGTACGGCACGGTGATCATGGACTCACGCGATCCATCCACGCTGCTGGCCGCACGTTCCGGTAGCCCGATGGTTATCGGTCTGGGCATGGGTGAAAACTTTATCGCCTCTGACCAGCTTGCGCTCCTGCCAGTTACCCGTCGCTTTATCTTCCTGGAAGAGGGTGATATTGCGGAAGTGACTCGCCGCAGCGTGACCGTATTCGATACCAAAGGCGAGCAGGTGAAACGCCAGGAGATCGAATCTAACCTGCAGTACGACGCGGGCGACAAAGGCGCTTACCGTCACTACATGCAGAAAGAGATTTACGAGCAGCCAAACGCCATCAAAAACACTCTTACCGGGCGCATCAGCCACGGTGAGGTGGATCTGAGCGAGTTGGGTGCAAACGCGAACGAACTGCTCAGCAAGGTTGAGCACATTCAGATCGTGGCCTGCGGTACCTCCTACAACTCCGGTATGGTTTCTCGTTACTGGTTTGAATCCCTGGCGGGCGTGCCGTGTGATGTGGAAATCGCGTCTGAATTCCGCTACCGCAAATCCGCTGTACGTCGTAACAGCCTGATGATCACCCTTTCCCAGTCTGGTGAAACGGCGGATACGCTGGCGGCGCTGCGTCTGTCTAAAGAGCTGGGCTACCTTGGCTCTCTGGCCATCTGTAACGTCCCTGGCTCATCGCTGGTGCGTGAATCCGATCTGGCGCTGATGACCAAAGCGGGTACCGAAATTGGCGTGGCTTCCACTAAAGCGTTTACCACTCAGCTGACCGTTCTGTTAATGCTGGTGGCGAAACTGGCACGTCTGAAAGGTGAAGATGCGTCTGTTGAGCATGACATCGTTCATGGCCTGCAGGCACTGCCGAGCCGCATTGAGCAGATGCTGTCCCAGGACAAACGCATTGAAGCACTGGCAGAAGATTTCTCTGACAAACACCACGCGCTGTTCCTGGGTCGTGGTGATCAGTATCCGATTGCGCTGGAAGGCGCGCTGAAGCTGAAAGAGATCTCCTACATTCACGCGGAAGCCTATGCGGCAGGCGAGCTGAAACACGGCCCACTGGCGCTGATTGACGCCGATATGCCGGTCATCGTTGTGGCACCTAACAACGAACTGCTGGAAAAACTGAAATCCAACATCGAAGAAGTGCGCGCCCGCGGTGGTGTTCTGTACGTCTTCGCCGACAAAGATGCCGGTTTTGTCAGCAATGACAACATGCACATCATCGAGATGCCGCATGTGGAAGAGGTGATTGCACCGATCTTCTACACCGTTCCGTTGCAGTTGCTGGCTTATCACGTTGCGCTGATCAAAGGCACCGACGTTGACCAGCCACGTAACCTGGCGAAGTCTGTCACCGTAGAATAATCCCTTCAGGCTCCACCTTCGGGTGGAGCTTTTCTATCCCGCCTGGTTTGTTTTTAATCAACTCTTTTGCGTTTTTATTTATGACAATCTGTCATCTTCAGCTACTTTTTTCAGTGTCACATAAAGAAAATATTTCTGAAAACGCCTTGTCATAAAAGTGGCTAACACGATGAAAATTAAGCTTTCTTTTGCTGGTTTTTAAGTGAAATTTTCATTGTCATAAAACTGTCATAATTCGTACATTTATCTGTCACCTGTTTGTCCTATTTTGCTCATCGTAGCCACTAAACAACGATTTACGAAAATCTTGCAGGAGACATTATGAAAGTTATGCGTACCACTGTCGCAACTGTTGTCGCCGCGACCTTATCTCTGAGCGCGTTCTCTGTATTTGCAGAAGCAAGCCTGACTGGCGCTGGTGCAACCTTCCCTGCGCCGGTGTATGCCAAATGGGCGGATACCTACCAGAAAGAAACCGGTAACAAGGTTAACTATCAGGGTATCGGCTCCTCCGGTGGCGTTAAACAAATTACCGCTAATACCGTTGATTTCGGTGCATCAGACGCTCCGCTGTCTGATGACAAACTGGCACAGGAAGGTCTGTTCCAGTTCCCGACCGTGATCGGCGGTGTGGTTCTGGCCATCAACTTGCCGGGCGTGAAGTCTGGTGAACTGGTGCTGGACGGCAAAACCCTGGGTGACATCTACCTGGGGAAAATCAAAAAATGGGATGACGAGGCGATTGCCAAACTCAACCCAGGCCTGAAACTGCCTTCTCAGAACATCGCTGTGGTTCGCCGCGCTGATGGTTCTGGTACCTCTTTCGTGTTCACCAGCTATCTGGCGAAAGTGAACGAAGAGTGGAAATCTAAAGTCGGTTCTGGCTCTACCGTTAACTGGCCAACCGGTCTGGGTGGTAAAGGCAACGATGGCATCGCCGCGTTCGTACAGCGTCTGCCAGGCTCTATCGGTTACGTAGAATACGCCTACGCTAAACAGAACAACCTGTCCTACACCAAACTGGTTTCTGCTGATGGCAAACCTGTCAGCCCGACCGAAGAGAACTTTGCCAACGCTGCAAAAGGCGCTGACTGGAGCAAATCTTTCGCTCAGGACCTGACTAACCAGAAAGGCGAAGGTGCATGGCCAATCACCTCTACCACCTTCATCCTGGTTCACAAAGAGCAGAAGAAACCTGAGCAGGGCGCCGAAGTGCTGAAGTTCTTCGACTGGGCGTACAAAAACGGCGGCAAACAGGCTAATGCCCTGGATTACGCTACCCTGCCAGAAAACGTGGTTGAGCAGATTCGTGCTGCATGGAAAACCAACGTAAAAGACAGCAGCGGTAAAGCATTGTATTAATTTAGCATTCTGACGAAAATGGCGGGTGGCGCTTGCGCTTACCCGCCGATTTCGTAAACGCGTTTAACAGAAGAGTGATTTATGGCTGCAACCAAGCCTGCATTTAACCCTCCGGGTAAAAAAGGTGACATGATTTTCAGCGCGCTGGTAAAACTGGCTGCGCTGATTGTGCTATTGCTGCTGGGCGGCATTATCGTGTCTCTGATTTTCTCCTCCTGGCCGAGCATCCAGAAATTCGGTTTCTCCTTCCTGTGGACCAAAGAGTGGGACGCGCCGAACGATATATACGGTGCGCTGGTGCCGATTTACGGCACGCTGGTGACCTCGTTCATCGCCCTGCTGATCGCGGTTCCCGTCAGTTTTGGTATTGCCCTGTTTCTGACGGAACTGGCACCGGGCTGGCTGCGTCGCCCACTGGGTATTGCCATCGAACTGTTGGCGGCCATTCCGAGTATCGTTTACGGCATGTGGGGCCTGTTTATCTTTGCGCCGCTGTTCGCAACGTACTTCCAGGAACCCGTGGGTAATGTACTTTCTGCCATCCCGTTTGTGGGTGCCTTGTTCTCTGGCCCGGCTTTCGGTATCGGTATTCTGGCTGCAGGTGTGATCCTCGCCATTATGATTATTCCGTACATTGCGGCGGTCATGCGCGATGTCTTCGAACAAACGCCGGTGATGATGAAAGAGTCGGCCTACGGTATTGGCTGTACCACCTGGGAAGTTATCTGGCGCATTGTCCTTCCGTTCACCAAAAATGGGGTGATTGGTGGCGTGATGCTGGGTCTGGGACGTGCGCTGGGTGAAACCATGGCGGTGACCTTTATCATCGGTAACACCTACCAGCTCGACAGCGCATCACTCTTCATGCCGGGTAACAGTATTACCTCTGCACTGGCGAATGAATTTGCTGAGGCGGAATCCGGTCTGCACGTCGCGGCGTTGATGGAGTTGGGTCTGATTCTGTTCGTGATCACCTTTATTGTTCTGGCGATCTCCAAGCTGATGATTATGCGCCTCGCTAAAAATGAGGGGGCACGCTAATGGCAACTCTCGAAATGCAAGCTACCGCTGAACTGGCGGAATCCCGCCGCAAAATGCAGGCCCGACGCCGTTTTAAAAACCGTATCGCGCTGACACTCTCAATGGGAACCATGGCATTTGGCCTGTTCTGGCTGGTCTGGATCCTCTTCTCGACGGTCGTGCGCGGGATTGACGGGATGTCGCTGGCGCTGTTTACCGAAATGACGCCACCGCCAAATACGGCGGGTGGTGGTCTGGCGAATGCCCTGGCAGGTAGCGGATTGCTGATCCTGTGGGCAACAGTATTTGGTACGCCGCTGGGTATCATGGCAGGCATCTATCTTGCGGAGTACGGACGTAAATCCTGGCTGGCAGAAGTCATTCGTTTCATCAATGACATCCTGCTTTCAGCCCCGTCTATCGTGGTGGGTCTGTTTGTTTACACCGTCGTGGTGGCGCAGATGGAACACTTCTCCGGCTGGGCGGGTGTGATTGCGCTGGCGCTGTTGCAGGTGCCTATTGTCATTCGTACTACCGAGAACATGCTGAAACTGGTGCCGGACAGCCTGCGTGAAGCGGCTTATGCACTGGGAACGCCGAAATGGAAAATGATCTCTGCGATTACGCTGAAAGCGTCAGTCTCCGGGATCATGACCGGTATTTTGCTGGCGGTTGCGCGTATCGCGGGTGAAACGGCTCCGCTGCTGTTTACCTCCCTCTCCAACCAGTTCTGGAGCACGGACATGATGCAGCCGATCGCTAACCTGCCGGTGACGATCTTTAAATTTGCGATGAGCCCATTCGCGGAATGGCAGCAACTGGCCTGGGCCGGGGTGCTGATCATTACCCTTTGCGTACTGTTGCTGAACATTCTGGCGCGCGTCATTTTCGCGAAGAAGAAACACGGTTAATTTTTTACGGCGCGGCAGCTCGCGGCGCCGAATGAGGAAATGAGTCAATGAGTATGGTTGATACTGCCCCGGGTAAGATTCAGGTTCGTGATTTGAACTTCTACTACGGCAAATTCCATGCCCTGAAGAATATCAACCTGGATATCGCGAAGAACCAGGTTACGGCATTCATCGGTCCGTCTGGCTGCGGTAAATCCACGCTGCTGCGTACCTTTAATAAAATGTATTCGCTCTATCCGGAGCAGCGCGCTGAAGGTGAAATTATCCTGGACGGCGAAAACATTCTGACCCAGGCTCAGGATATTGCCCTGCTGCGCGCAAAAGTGGGGATGGTGTTCCAGAAACCCACGCCGTTCCCGATGTCCATTTATGACAACATTGCGTTTGGTGTCCGCCTGTTTGAAAAGCTCTCACGTGCCGATATGGACGAGCGCGTGCAATGGGCTTTGACCAAGGCCGCATTATGGAACGAAACCAAAGATAAGTTGCACCAGAGCGGGTACTCTCTTTCCGGTGGTCAGCAGCAGCGTCTGTGCATTGCGCGTGGTATCGCCATTCGCCCGGAAGTGTTGCTGTTGGATGAGCCGTGTTCAGCGCTGGACCCGATCTCAACGGGTCGTATTGAAGAGTTGATCACCGAGCTGAAGCAGGATTACACCGTGGTTATCGTGACCCACAACATGCAGCAGGCTGCGCGTTGTTCCGATTACACGGCGTTTATGTACCTGGGCGAGTTGATTGAGTTCAGCGATACGGATGCGCTGTTCACCAGACCCGCTAAAAAGCAAACTGAAGATTATATTACTGGCCGCTACGGTTGATTTGGAGTGAACCATGGACAACCTTAATCTTAATAAACACATTTCAGGCCAGTTCAACGCAGAGCTGGAAAGCATTCGCACGCAGGTCATGACCATGGGTGGCATGGTTGAGCAGCAGCTTTCCGATGCGATCACGGCAATGCACAACCAGGACAGCGAGCTGGCGAAGCGCGTCATTGAAGGTGACAAAAACGTCAACATGATGGAAGTCGCTATCGACGAGGCCTGCGTTCGTATTATCGCCAAGCGTCAGCCAACAGCGAGCGATCTGCGCCTGGTGATGGCGATTATCAAAACCATCGCCGAGCTGGAACGTATTGGTGACGTTGCGGATAAAATCTGCCGCACCGCGCTGGAGAAGTTCTCTCAGCAGCACCAGCCACTGCTGGTGAGCCTGGAGTCGCTGGGTCGCCACACCGTGCAGATGCTGCATGACGTGCTGGATGCCTTTGCGCGTATGGATCTGGACGAAGCGGTACGTATTTACCGTGAAGACAAGAAAGTCGACCAGGAATACGAAGGCATCGTGCGTCAGCTGATGACCTACATGATGGAAGATTCACGTACGATCCCAAGCGTACTGACTGCCCTGTTCTGCGCGCGCTCCATTGAGCGTATCGGTGACCGCTGCCAGAACATTTGCGAATACATTTTCTACTTCGTGAAAGGTCAGGACTTCCGTCACGTGGGCGGCGACGAGCTGGACAAGCTGCTGGCGGGTAAAGATCCGAAAGAGTGATGTTTGTGGCGGGTGGCGCTAGCGCTTTACCCGCCCTACGTTAACTTAACGCGTAATATCCCACCCGCGCGCCTTCCACAATGCTGGCAACTGCGCCAGATCGGTAAAGGTCGTCACTTTTGGATGATCGATCGGTTTGTTGTGCGGATCGGCACAGTAATAAAATACCTCCATTCCCGCATCAATCCCTGACTGCGCGCCCGCCGACGAGTCATCCACCAGAATGCAATTTTCTACATTAACGTTCATTGCGTTTGCCGCATGGAACATCAGCGCCGGATCGGGCTTCCAGCGTTGAATATCGTAACCGCTGAACAGTTTTTCCGGGAAATGATGCAACATCTCCAGTTTCCCCAGTGAGTGCTGCATTTTGCTGACCGGACCATTGGATACCACGCAGATTGGCACCGTCATCGCATCCAGAAGCGCATTCGCCCCGGCGATGACCTCCAGCTCGGAATCGAACAGGCGTGCAACCTCAGCGCGGTAAACCGGCTCGAGATCTCCTTTCGGCAGATCCACACCGTGCTCGTCGTTAATGATGTCGATGATCTCGTACAGTTTCACGCCCTTAAAGCGTTTGAACACCTCTTCGAGATCGAGCGTAATACCAAATTCCTGGAACATGGCGACATACGCACGGGAACAAATGACCTCACTGTCGACAAGCGTACCGTCGCAGTCGAAAAATACCGCCTCAATTCCGGACATGTCTTTCCCTTTTAACAAGTTTAACGTTTACGTGGTGTGGTTTTACGACACGCAATCGTTGCCGTATAAGCAAATTCAATGAAAAAAAGTACCCTACAACCGCCCTTATTGTCGCATTTTGGTATAGGATAGCGACGAATTTTCCCTCCTTGTTCGGAAATTGATGATGAGTCAACAACACACTACCCAGGCATCTGGTCAGGGTCTGCTTGAGCGCGTGTTTAAACTGCGCGAGCACGGCACAACGGCACGCACCGAAGTGATCGCCGGTTTCACCACCTTCCTGACGATGGTCTATATCGTTTTTGTTAACCCACAAATTCTGGGCGTTGCTGGCATGGATACCAGCGCCGTCTTCGTGACTACCTGTCTGATCGCGGCTCTTGGCAGCATCCTGATGGGCGTGTTCGCTAACCTGCCGGTTGCACTGGCACCGGCGATGGGTCTGAACGCATTCTTTGCGTTCGTGGTCGTTCAGGCGATGGGCCTGCCGTGGCAAGTTGGCATGGGCGCTATCTTCTGGGGCGCTATTGGTCTGCTGTTGCTGACTATTTTCCGCGTACGTTACTGGATGATTGCCAACATTCCTGTGAGCCTGCGCGTGGGCATTACCAGTGGTATCGGTCTGTTCATCGGTATGATGGGGCTGAAAAACGCCGGCGTTATCGTGGCTAACCCGGATACGCTGGTGAGCATCGGTCACCTGACCTCTCACAACGTGCTGCTGGGCGTGTTGGGCTTTTTCATTATCGCGATCCTGGCTTCCCGCAATATTCATGCTGCGGTGCTGGTATCCATCGTGGTGACCACGCTGCTGGGCTGGCTGCTGGGTGACGTTCACTACAACGGTATCGTTTCTGCGCCACCGAGTGTTTCCACCGTTATTGGTCACGTTGATCTGGCGGGTTCCCTGAACCTGGGCCTGGCGGGCGTGATTTTCTCCTTTATGCTGGTAAACCTGTTCGACTCCTCCGGTACCCTGATTGGCGTGACCGACAAAGCAGGTCTGGCCGATGAGAAAGGGAAATTCCCGCGCATGAAGCAGGCACTGTTTGTTGACAGCATCTCGTCTGTTGCTGGCTCCTTTATCGGTACCTCTTCTGTTACTGCTTATATTGAATCCTCTTCCGGTGTTTCAGTGGGCGGCCGTACTGGTCTGACGGCGGTCGTGGTAGGTATCCTGTTCCTGCTGGTGATCTTCCTTTCGCCGCTGGCGGGAATGGTACCTCCGTATGCAGCAGCCGGTGCGCTGATCTACGTAGGTGTGCTGATGACCTCCAGCCTGTCACGCGTGAAGTGGGATGATTTAACCGAAGCGGTGCCGGCGTTTATTACCGCCGTGATGATGCCGTTCAGCTTCTCGATTACCGAAGGTATCGCGCTGGGCTTTATCTCTTACTGCGTAATGAAAATTGGTACCGGTCGCTTCCGTGATCTCAGCCCGTGCGTCATCGTTGTCGCGCTGCTGTTTGTGCTGAAGATTGTGTTTATTGACGCGAAATAAACATGTTTGCACCCTCTCCCGTGGGAGAGGGCCAGGGTGAGGGCATCAGGCAGCAATAAGCTTACGCCTTCACCCGCTTAATATAATCGCCAAACGCAGTCAGCTGACCAGACAGATGGTCACGCGTGCTCTGATCCACCACCTCACCCGTCTGCGGGTCGACCTTGTTCTGAATCACACCGCCCATAAACTCCGGCTTGTTCATTACCATCGCATCCAGGAACACCAGAATCTGGCGCAGGTGATACTGACAGCGCGCACCGCCAATGGCTCCCATAGAACTGGTCTGGATCAGCACGGGTTTACCTGAAAGAGGCTGCTCAGGGATGCGGGATAACCAGTCAATGGCATTTTTCAGACCGCCAGGAACGGAGTAGTTATACTCTGGTGTGACAATAACCACACCATCGGCCTGACGGATTTGCGCCGCCAGTGCCTCAACGCTGTGTGGGAATCCTTCTTCCTGCTGGACATCTGCATCATAGAGCGGAATGTCACCAATAGATGGCAGGGCACTAATCTCCATACCTGCCGGTGCCAGCTGTGGCAACGTGCGGGCAACCATCCCGTTAAATGAACCTTTGCGCAGGCTTCCCAGTAACGTAACTACTTTCAACGTATCAGACATGATTACTCCTGTTTCATCATGATGACCCTGAATGGATCAGCTAAGGGTGTATGCTTTTTCTGCCGGTAAACTGGTTAAACGCATCAGGCGTGCGGCGGGCTCGTTGGCGCGCTCGGGCACATCAGGAAGGCTACGCCATCCCTGTTGACTGTCAAATTCCCAGATTTTCATGCGTTCGATAGCGGGGGTAACCGCAATGGACCAAATTAGGACATCCTCTGCGTCACTGAGCGCTTCTACCAGCGTGGCTTGGGTGGCACGAAGTCGTCCGGAACCTGGCAGCAGCTGCAGCATACTGGCGTCGTCTGAGGCGCATCCACAGAGCTTTCGAATGCTCTGGCGCAGGGTGATGAGCTGGGCTCTGGCCTCGATGGGATCGTTCTGGTTACGCACCCACAGCTTTTCATTGCTGGAGAGTGGGTAATCATCGTGTGGGTTCGCGCCGTGAATGCCCCGGGTTGCGCGCTGTAGTTCCATATCCAGCCCACAATCCCCTTCGGTGGTGAGTGCTACCCCAATGATATTGCCCGTATAGGCAATGGAAAAACGGGGGAGATCCGGGTTAGCAAAAACCGGACGGCCTTCAGGTTGGATGATGATATCCGGCAGTTCACTGGTGCCGTACAACATAAACAACAGCTCTGCGAGAAGCGCTCTGGACGCTAAAAAACGCGTCCTGCGGTGTTCCGGTAGTTTGCGTGCTTCATTGTGACAGGCTGAAGAAATTCTGGCCGATACGAGGCGTCCTTCTGTAAGTATCCCTCTTGCAAAGTGCGTTGCCATTTTTCGCTCCTTGATAATGGTCGTAATCGGTTAAACGGTTACATGATTATCGCTTAACTTCACTCCTGTTTTAATCAGTAAATGGGAGTAAGAGAAGCCTGAGGACCGAACTTTACATTTTCTTAGGTAAAAATTGGATCGCTGCCACCGTACAACGCCTTGATAGTCTCTCTTAACCAGAGAATTTTCGGATTATGGCTGTTTCGTTTATGCCAAATCAGCGTGAAGGGGACGGTCAGTTTTTCAGCTTGCGCTTCGTCAATAGGAATGGGAAGCGCGATCAGCTTCCGCTGGTGGAGTTCATTGTAGTGGTGGCAGTAGTGGGGAGCCGTAGCGATATAATTATGGCCGGGCTGCGCCGCCATAAACATCGCCTGTTCGAAACCCGGCAGGCACATGGCGATATTGCGCTCACGTCCCATCTCCTTTAGCACCTCATCAAGCGCCCAGGTGTCGCTGCGTTCCCAGAAGATACTGATATGTGGATAGCGCAGGAAGGTCTCCAGGTTCCACTCTTCCTGTAGTGCCGGGTGATCCTCGCGCAGATAAACACACGGACGGTCACTAAACAGGATTTCGTAGTCGATAAACCACGGCAACAACTTCAGCAGTTCGCGGGAACGTGGATGAGTTTCACGACCGGTGAAGCCAAGATCCACTTCCCCACGCGTAATGGCGTCCAGAGAGTCGTAATCCCAGTGACGCATCTTCACCGTAGCCTGCGGATAGCGCTGGTTCACCTGCTCCAGCAGGGCATTAAAGCGGATCAGCATCAACGGCGTTTCGGCGGCCAGCACGAACGTCAGCCCGCCTGGCGCGTCATGGTGGAATTTATCGAGGATCTGGTTGCCGATTTGCATCCAGTCAGCCAGATCCTGCTCAAGGCTTACCGTCAGTGGAGTCGGCAGTAACCCTAACGGTGTTTTGACAAACAGCGGGTCGTCGAACCAGTCTCGCAGCTTGGCCAGTGATTTACTCACCGCGGACGGCGTCACGTTCATTCGCTTCGCCGCTTTGGTGACGCTACGCTCCTGCAGCAAAAGCTGCAGGCACAGCAACAGGTTAAGATCGAGACTGCTGATGGGCTTCTTCATAATTTGCCGCGGGCTGGATGACCATAAGTAAGGTAATACAGACCATGCTACAGCCAATCAGAATCCCGATCAGCATATTGAGCGCGTTAAGCCCGATTACCGCTGCCAGCCAAATCCACAGGGACGAGCCACAAACCTGAGCAATACCCAGCGCGGAGCTTGCCACGCCTGCCCGAAGTGAGAACGGGCCGAGCGCCTGGCTCATCGCCACGCCAAAGCCAACCGAGAACCCGGCGCAAATGAGGGTAATGCCTACCAACATCACCACATGTGAGCTGGTGGTCGCCAGGATCACACCTGCTGCGAGAAATAACACCTGTGAGGTCAGCATCAACGTGCGCTGGCTGAAAACATTTAGCGCAAAGGGGGTGGAGAACGAGACGGCCATACTGACCATCGCGGTTAATGCCATCACCGTTGAATACTCACCCCGATCAAAGCCCATGGTTTCCATCAGTAAAACCGGGGAAACGTTTACATAGGTCAGGATCACCGCCACGCTTAATGTGGTTACGGCCAGACGACTGAGGAAAAAGCGATTAAGCAGCTTCTCGGCTGGATGAATCGTTGGGGTATGACCGGTATTCTGCGAGCCAGGGTGGGTCTCTTTCAGCACAGCGATGGACAGGATAAATACCAGCGCGCCCATGGCCGCCATGGTCCAGAACAGGCTCTGCCACGGGAATTTCAGCATGATCAGATATCCCACGACCGGTGCCAGCACCGGGATGATACAGGTAATACCGTTCAGCATCGAAAGCACTTTGGCGCGACGCTGGGCACTTAAGGTATCGCGCAAAATCGCAAAGGCAACGACATAACAGCCACCGGCTCCAATGCCCTGGATAAACCGTCCAGCCAGGAACAAGGTACTGTTCTGCGCCTGTGAGCAGAGAAGAGAGGCCAGGGCAAAGATGATGGCACCCGTTATGGCGACGGGCTGACGACCTGCCTTATCTGCGACCTTCCCGGCAAACACCATCGACGATGCCATTCCCGCGAGGTAGGCCGAAAACGCGATGTGCAGCTGAGCTTCACTGGCACCCAGATCGTGGGCGATGTGCGGTAATCCCACCAGATACATATCAATGCCAGACGGATAAAGCAGAACCAGCGCAAAACTACAAAACAGAAAACGAGCCATAAACCCCCCATAAATGCAGGCAAGCAGAATAGGGGGTGAAAAGGGATTAAGCGAGTTGCCATTTGGATAATGGTGATTTCCTGACAGGAAAACACCATTGGTTAGCGGAAATTATTTGCCAATACAGAAGCTTGAGAAGATCCTTCCCAGCAGATCGTCCGACGTAAACTCCCCGGTGATCTCGCTCAGATTCAGCTGCGCCAGACGCAGCTCTTCCGCCAGCAGTTCACCCGCCCACGCACCGATCAGCTGCGCTTTACCCTGGTCGAGATGGCGTGCCGCCTCTTCCAGCGCCTGCAGGTGACGACGACGCGCCAGGAAGCCACCTTCCATGCTGGTGTCAAAGCCCATGCTCTGCTTGAGATGGTTACGCAGGTCGTCAACGCCTTCACCGGTACGCGCCGACAGACGGATTAGTGAGTGACCATTCACATCGCTGATGCCCAGCGTTTCGCCAGTCACGTCTGCTTTATTTCGCACCACGGTGATAGGCAGTTTGGCTGGCAAACGGGCGATAAAGTCTGGCCAGATCTCTGCCGGGTCCACAGCGTCGGTCGTGGTGCCATCCACCATAAACAGCACGCGGTCTGCTTGCTCGATCTCCTGCCAGGCGCGTTCGATACCGATACGCTCAACCTCGTCGCTGGCGTCGCGCAGACCGGCGGTGTCGATGATATGCAGCGGCATCCCATCGATATGGATATGCTCGCGCAGTACGTCGCGGGTGGTGCCGGCAATGTCGGTCACGATCGCCGCTTCACGGCCCGCCAGGGCGTTCAAAAGGCTCGATTTCCCGGCGTTAGGACGACCGGCGATCACCACCTTCATCCCTTCTCGCAGCAGGCTGCCCTGACGCGCTTCGGCACGCACCGCGTCGAGATCGTTCATCACCTGGTTGAGCTGGGCTTCAATTTTACCGTCAGAGAGGAAGTCGATCTCCTCATCCGGGAAATCGATAGCCGCTTCCACGTAGATCCTGAGGTGAGTAAGTGCTTCCACAAGATGATTCACGCGCGCGGAGAATGCCCCCTGCAGCGAGTTCAGGGCGGAGCGGGCTGCCTGTTCAGAACTGGCGTCGATCAGGTCAGCAATCGCCTCGGCTTGCGCCAGGTCGAGCTTATCGTTCAGGAAAGCACGTTCCGAGAACTCACCTGGCTTCGCAATGCGCAGGCCTGGCAAGGTCAGAATGCGTTTTAATAGCAGGTCGAGGATAACCGGGCCGCCATGGCCCTGCAGCTCCAGCACATCTTCACCGGTAAAGGAGTTTGGGCCCGGGAACCACAGCGCAATGCCCTGGTCCAGCGGGGTGCCGTCAGTATCTTTAAACGGCAGGTAATCAGCGTAGCGTGGCTTTGGCAGTTTACCCAGTACCGCTTCGGCGACCTCGCGCGCCTTCAGGCCGGAGATACGCAGAATGCCTACACCACCGCGTCCCGGTGGGGTTGCCTGGGCGACGATAGTGTCGTTATGGCTCATGGTTGGTCTCGTTCAATACAAATAAAAAAGGCGGTCAATCGACCGCCCTTATTTTAGCGTTAACTTACCGAATCAGGACTTTTTCTTTTCGCGGCTATGCAGGCCACGTTTTTCCAGACCACGGTAAATCAGCTGCTGCTGGATGATGGTCACCAGGTTGCTGACGATATAGTACAGCACCAGACCTGACGGGAACCACAGGAAGAACACGGTGAAGATGACCGGCATAAAGGTCATGATCTTCTGCTGCATCGGGTCGGTCACCGTGGTCGGAGACATCTTCTGGATGAAGAACATCGTCACGCCCATCAGGATCGGCAGGATGTAGTACGGGTCCTGTGCAGACAGGTCATGGATCCACAGCGCGAACGGCGCATGGCGCAGCTCAACGGAACCCATCAGCATGTAGTACAGCGCAAGGAAGATTGGCATCTGAATCAGCAGTGGGAAGCAACCACCCAGTGGGTTTACTTTCTCTGCTTTATACAGGGCCATCATCTCCTGGCTCTGACGCTGCTTGTCATCGCCCAGACGCTCACGCATGGCCTGAATCTTCGGCTGCAGCATGCGCATCTTCGCCATGGAGGTGTACTGCGCTTTAGTCAGCGGGTACATGATGCCACGAACGATGAAGGTGATAACGATGATGGAGAAGCCCCAGTTACCCAGGAAGCTGTGGATGAACTTCAGCAGCTTAAACAGCGGCTGAGAGATGAACCACAACCAACCGTAATCTACGGTCAGATCCAGGTGTGGCGCAACGGCAGCCATTTTGTCCTGGATTTCCGGGCCGACCCACAGGGTGCTTGCCATTTTACCGGTTTGACCCGGCTGAACCAGAACAGGCTGAGATTTGTAGCCGATAGCTGCAAGACCGTTACCCAGGTTCGCGGTGTAGAAGTTGTTGGTACCGTCGTTATTAGGCACCCATGCAGTGGCGAAATACTGCTGCAGCATTGCCACCCAACCGCCTTTAGCGCTGACGTTCAGGTTTTCGTTATCGGCAATGGTGTCGAATTTGTATTTCTCATACTTCGCGTCAGGCGTGGAGTACGCCGCGCCACGGAAGGTATGCAGCGCAAAGTTACTGCTTCCGGTGTCACGGTGAGACGGCAGATTGATGGACTGCTTCAGCTGGCCAAAGGTCGACAGTTCCAGTGGTTTCGCACTGGCGTTCTGTACGGTGTAGCCCACGTTCACCGCATACTCACCGCGTTTCAGGGTGAAGGTTTTAGTGAAGGTGTTGCCTGCGGCGTCGGTGTAAGTCATCGGGATAACGAGTTCGTTCTGACCATCAGCCAGCACAAAGGTGTTGTTCTCGACGTTATACAGTGGACGCGCACCGTTAGCCGGGTTATCCGGGCCATCACGACCGGTCAGGCCGCTCTGCGCCTGGTAGATAAACTCAGGCGTGGTTTCCAGTAACTGGAACGGTTCGTTAGACTTCAGCTCTTTCGGGTAGGTCAACAGCAGCGCCTGCTCAACATCACCACCACGGGTGTTAATAGTCAGCTCAAGCACATCGGTCTTAACCGTAATCTGTTTCCCCTGGCCACTGGCCGGTACGCCCTGGTCGGCGGCGCTACCCGCTGCGGTGGTCGTGGTCTGCGTGGTCTGCTGCTGGGGTTGAGGATTTTTATCCTGCTCCCATGCCTGCCAGATCATGAAAGACACGAACAACAAAGCGATGATAAGAAGATTGCGTTGCGAATCCATCGTTAGTGTTCTCTGGTATCAAAGGGTCCTGGAGGGACGGGGTCGTCTCCACCGGGGTGTAAAGGGTGGCATTTTAATACGCGTTTCACCGTCAACCAACTGCCTTTTATCACTCCAAACCTGCGCAATGCCTCAATTCCGTAGCTTGAGCACGTTGGTGTGAAACGGCAATGTGGCCCGAGTAGCGGACTAATCAGGCGTTGATAGACCCGAATGAGGGCTATCAGGACCCGTGAGCCAGGCGACAGTGGCGGCGCCATAATTTTTCCAACGCTTCCGAGAGAGCACGGTTATCGAGGTCGGCAACCCCCTTTTTAGCCACCACCACGAAATCCATCGAAGGCAGTTCGTGCTGACGTAAACGGAAGCTTTCACGCGTCAGACGTTTAATCCGATTGCGTTCATGCGCTCGCTTAACATTTTTCTTGGCGACTGTGAGACCGATGCGGGGATGCCCCAGCGAATTTTGGCGGCCGAGGATGGTGATTTGCGGCGTGCCAGCCCGTTGTGGCTGCTGGAAGACGAAAGTGAAATGAGCGGGAGTTAACAAACGTAACTCCCTGGGAAATGCTAGCTTAACCACTCAGGGGTTAGCTTTATTACTTGGAAACGGTCAGACGAGCGCGGCCTTTAGCACGACGACGTGCCAGAACCTGACGACCATTTTTAGTAGCCATACGAGCACGGAAGCCGTGAGAACGGTTGCGCTTCAGTACAGACGGTTGAAAAGTGCGTTTCATGGCGATTTCTACCTAAACTTGAATAAATTCACTGACTTTTGCGTATACCCGAACGAATTTCGAACGACTAACGCCTCAGCGTGGGTGATTAAAGAGGCCGGATTGTAATAATTGTACACTCCGGAGTCAATTCTCTTTCCTTATTTCCCGCGTATTTCCGCACGTTTTCGCGTGGAAAATGAGCAACGGACGACGCAGGAAGATGAGCATCACGCGCCGGGTCGAGGATTATACGGGCTCGTCGACAAAGCGCAAGGATCGTCCCGGATCTTCGTTAGATCATTTAAGCAATAAATTGTCTGTGCTCATTAATTTTTCCAATATGCGGGCTAAATCGTGGGGCACTTGCGCCAGGATCGTTTACACTTACCCGGTTTCGGATCTTCCTGTGGATAAATCGGGAAGAATCTGTGAGAAACAGAAGATCTCTGGCTCAGTTTAGGCTATGATCCGCGGTCCCGATCGGGATCCCAGGATCCTGGTCAGGATTAAATTGCAGATAGCAATTCGCACATCCCCCTATGCACAGGGTCATGTCGATGTGCGCCAACAATCATGAATATTCAATAGTTTTCTTTTATTGTTCGAGTGGAGTCCGCCGTGTCACTTTCGCTTTGGCAGCAGTGTCTTGCCCGATTGCAGGATGAGTTACCAGCCACAGAATTCAGTATGTGGATCCGCCCGTTGCAGGCGGAACTGAGCGATAACACGCTGGCTTTGTATGCGCCAAACCGTTTTGTGCTCGATTGGGTAAGGGACAAGTACCTCAATAACATCAATGGACTGCTGAACGATTTCTGCGGGTCAGATGCCCCACAACTGCGCTTTGAAGTGGGTACAAAGCCGGTCACCCAAACCGTTCGTGAAACCGTGAACGTAGCAGCGCCTGCTCAGGCTGCTCCTGCTCCGGCACCTCGCGTTGCACCCGCTCGTCAGGGCTGGGACAACGTTCCTGCTCCGGCAGAGCCAACCTACCGTTCTAACGTTAACGTTAAACACACATTCGATAACTTCGTTGAAGGTAAGTCGAACCAGCTGGCGCGCGCGGCGGCTCGTCAGGTTGCGGATAACCCCGGTGGTGCCTACAACCCGCTGTTCCTTTATGGCGGCACAGGTTTAGGTAAAACGCACCTTCTGCATGCAGTGGGTAACGGCATTATGGCGCGCAAGCCGAATGCCAAAGTGGTGTATATGCACTCCGAGCGCTTCGTTCAGGACATGGTAAAAGCCCTGCAAAACAACGCGATCGAAGAGTTTAAACGCTACTATCGTTCCGTTGACGCGCTGCTCATCGATGACATTCAGTTCTTTGCCAATAAAGAACGATCGCAGGAAGAGTTTTTCCATACCTTCAATGCCCTGCTGGAAGGTAATCAGCAGATCATTCTGACCTCGGATCGTTATCCAAAAGAGATCAACGGTGTTGAAGATCGTCTGAAATCCCGCTTCGGCTGGGGTCTGACTGTGGCGATCGAGCCACCGGAGCTGGAAACCCGCGTTGCGATCCTGATGAAGAAAGCCGATGAAAACGACATTCGCTTGCCGGGTGAAGTTGCGTTTTTCATTGCCAAGCGTCTGCGATCCAACGTGCGTGAGCTGGAAGGGGCACTGAACCGTGTTATTGCCAATGCCAACTTTACCGGCCGTGCGATCACGATCGATTTTGTGCGTGAAGCGCTGCGCGATTTGCTGGCATTGCAGGAAAAATTAGTCACCATCGACAATATTCAAAAGACGGTGGCTGAGTACTACAAGATCAAAGTGGCAGATTTACTGTCTAAACGTCGTTCCCGCTCGGTGGCGCGTCCGCGTCAGATGGCGATGGCGCTGGCAAAGGAGTTAACCAACCACAGTCTGCCGGAAATCGGGGATGCGTTTGGTGGCCGTGACCATACGACCGTGCTGCACGCTTGTCGCAAGATTGAGCAGTTACGTGAAGAAAGCCACGACATAAAAGAAGATTTTTCCAATTTAATCAGAACATTATCATCGTGACGCTATGAAATTTACTGTTGAACGTGAACATTTATTAAAACCGCTGCAACAGGTGAGTGGCCCATTAGGTGGCCGCCCAACGCTGCCTATTCTCGGAAACCTGCTGCTTCAGGTTGCGGACGGTACACTGTCGCTGACTGGCACAGACCTGGAAATGGAAATGATCGCGCGCGTTACGCTGACTCAGCCGCACGACGCGGGCGCGACCACGGTTCCGGCACGTAAATTCTTTGATATCTGCCGTGGGCTGCCGGAAGGGGCTGAAATCGCCGTACAGCTGGAGGGCGACCGCATGCTGGTGCGCTCTGGTCGCAGCCGTTTCTCGCTATCCACTCTGCCTGCTGCGGACTTCCCGAACCTGGACGACTGGCAGAGCGAAGTTGAATTTACGCTGCCACAGGCGACGATGAAGCGTCTGATTGAAGCCACGCAGTTCTCCATGGCGCATCAGGACGTTCGATACTACTTAAACGGCATGCTGTTCGAAACCGAAGGCGAAGAGCTGCGTACCGTAGCCACCGACGGTCACCGTCTGGCGGTCTGTTCCATGCCAATTGGCGACTCGCTGCCAAACCATTCGGTGATCGTGCCGCGTAAAGGCGTGATTGAGCTGATGCGTATGCTCGACGGCGGCGATACCCCGCTGCGCGTGCAGATTGGCAGCAACAACATTCGCGCTCATGTAGGCGATTTTGTCTTCACCTCGAAGCTGGTTGACGGTCGTTTCCCGGATTATCGCCGCGTATTGCCGAAGAACCCGGACAAAACGCTGGAAGCGGGTTGCGATAGCCTCAAGCAGGCGTTTGCTCGTGCCGCCATTCTCTCTAACGAGAAATTCCGCGGTGTGCGCCTGTATGTGAGCGAAAACCAGATCAAAATCACCGCTAACAACCCGGAACAGGAAGAAGCAGAAGAGATTCTGGACGTCACCTACGCCGGGGCTGAGATGGAAATCGGCTTTAACGTCAGCTACGTGCTGGATGTGCTGAATGCGCTGAAATGCGAGAACGTGCGCATTCTGCTGACCGACTCCGTTTCAAGCGTACAGATTGAAGATGCCGCATCACAGTCGGCTGCCTATGTTGTCATGCCAATGAGACTGTAATGTCGCTCACCCGTCTGTTGATCCGCGACTTTCGCAATATTGAAAGCGCGGATCTCGCTTTATCCCCTGGCTTTAACTTCCTGGTTGGCGCGAATGGCAGCGGCAAAACCAGCGTGCTGGAAGCCATCTATACGCTCGGCCATGGCCGGGCGTTTCGCAGTTTACAGATAGGTCGCGTTATTCGTCACGAGCAGGAGTCTTTTGTTCTGCACGGACGTTTACAGGGGGAAGAGCGGGAAACCGCAATCGGCCTGACCAAAGACAAGCAGGGCGACAGCAAGGTGCGCATCGACGGTACCGACGGCCACAAGGTGGCGGAGCTGGCGCTGCTGATGCCAATGCAGCTGATTACGCCTGAGGGGTTTACTTTACTCAACGGCGGCCCCAAATACAGAAGAGCGTTCCTTGACTGGGGATGCTTTCACAACGAAGCCGGTTTCTTTAACGCCTGGAGCAACCTGAAGCGCCTGCTTAAGCAGCGTAACGCTGCACTGCGACAGGTTACCCGTTACGCCCAGCTGCGTCCGTGGGACATGGAACTCATCCCTCTCGCGGAACAAATCAGCCGCTGGCGTGCCGAATACAGCGCAGGTATCGCCGAAGACATGGCGGATACCTGCAAACAGTTTTTACCTGAGTTCTCCCTTACCTTCTCCTTCCAGCGCGGCTGGGAGAAAGAGACGGATTATGCCGAGGTGTTAGAGAGAAACTTCGAGCGTGACCGCATGTTGACCTACACCGCGCATGGTCCGCACAAGGCGGATTTCCGCATTCGTGCCGACGGTGCGCCGGTGGAAGACACGCTGTCGCGCGGGCAGCTCAAGCTCCTGATGTGCGCGCTACGCCTGGCGCAGGGGGAGTTTCTCACCCGCGAAAGCGGGCGACGCTGCCTGTACCTGATAGATGATTTTGCCTCGGAACTTGACGATGCGCGGCGTGGGTTGCTTGCCAGCCGCTTAAAAGCCACGCAGTCGCAGGTTTTCGTCAGCGCCATTAGCGCTGAACACGTTATGGACATGTCGGACGAAAATTCGAAGATGTTTACCGTGGAAAAGGGTAAAATAACGGATTAACCCAAGTTGAAATGAGCGAGAAACGTTGATGTCGAATTCTTATGACTCCTCCAGTATCAAAGTCCTGAAAGGGCTGGATGCGGTGCGTAAGCGCCCGGGTATGTATATCGGCGACACGGATGACGGCACCGGTCTGCACCACATGGTATTCGAGGTGGTAGATAACGCTATCGACGAAGCGCTCGCGGGTCACTGTAAAGACATCGTGGTCACCATCCATGCGGATAACTCCGTATCCGTCACCGATGATGGTCGTGGCATCCCAACCGGTATCCACCCGGAGGAAGGCGTGTCCGCTGCGGAAGTTATCATGACTGTGCTGCACGCAGGCGGTAAGTTCGATGATAACTCCTATAAAGTTTCCGGCGGTCTGCACGGCGTAGGTGTCTCCGTGGTTAACGCCCTGTCACAGAAACTGGAACTGGTTATTCAGCGCGAAGGTAAAATTCACCGCCAGCTGTATACCCACGGCGTGCCGCAGGCACCGCTGGCTGTCACTGGCGATACCGACAAAACCGGTACCATGGTGCGTTTCTGGCCGAGCCTGGAAACCTTCACTAACGTCACCGAATTCGAGTACGACATTCTGGCGAAACGCCTGCGTGAACTGTCGTTCCTGAACTCTGGCGTCTCTATTCGTCTGCGTGATAAACGCGACAACAAAGAAGACCACTTCCATTATGAAGGTGGTATCAAGGCGTTCGTTGAGTACCTGAACAAGAACAAAACGCCAATTCACCCGAATATCTTCTATTTCTCCACCGAAAAAGACGGTATCGGCGTAGAAGTGGCGTTGCAGTGGAACGATGGTTTCCAGGAAAACATCTACTGCTTCACCAACAACATTCCACAGCGTGACGGTGGTACTCACCTTGCAGGCTTCCGTGCGGCGATGACCCGTACCCTGAACGCCTACATGGACAAAGAAGGCTACAGCAAAAAAGCGAAAGTCAGCGCCACCGGTGACGATGCCCGTGAAGGCCTGATTGCTGTGGTTTCCGTGAAGGTGCCGGATCCGAAGTTCTCCTCACAGACCAAAGACAAACTGGTCTCTTCTGAGGTGAAATCGGCGGTTGAACAGCAGATGAACGAACTGCTGAGCGACTACCTGCAGGAAAACCCGTCTGACGCGAAAATCGTTGTCGGCAAAATTATTGATGCGGCGCGTGCCCGTGAAGCGGCGCGTAAAGCCCGTGAAATGACCCGTCGTAAAGGCGCGCTGGACTTAGCAGGCCTGCCAGGCAAACTGGCTGACTGTCAGGAACGTGACCCGGCGCTGTCTGAACTGTACCTTGTGGAAGGGGACTCCGCGGGCGGTTCTGCGAAGCAGGGCCGTAACCGTAAGAACCAGGCTATCCTGCCGTTGAAGGGTAAAATCCTCAACGTTGAGAAAGCGCGTTTCGACAAAATGCTCTCTTCTCAGGAAGTAGCGACGCTTATCACCGCGCTGGGCTGTGGTATCGGTCGTGACGAGTACAACCCGGATAAACTGCGCTATCACAGCATCATCATCATGACCGATGCGGACGTCGACGGCTCGCACATCCGTACGCTGCTGTTGACCTTCTTCTATCGTCAGATGCCGGAAATTGTTGAACGTGGCCACGTCTACATTGCACAGCCACCGCTGTACAAAGTGAAGAAAGGCAAACAGGAACAGTACATCAAAGATGATGACGCGATGGATCAGTATCAAATCGCCATCGCCCTTGATGGTGCGACTCTGCACGCGAACTCCAGCGCACCAGCACTTGCAGGTGAGCCGCTGGAACGCCTGGTGTCTGAGTTCAACGCCACGCAGAAAATGATCGGGCGTATGGAGCGTCGTTATCCGAAAGCGCTGCTGAAGGAGCTGGTTTATCAGCCAACGCTGACCGAAGCTGACCTGAGCGATGAACAAACCGTGACCCGCTGGGTGAACGCTCTGGTGAGCGAGCTGAATGAGAAAGAGCAGCACGGTAGCCAGTGGAAATTCGATGTTCAGCAGAACGCTGCTCAACAGTTCGAGCCGATTGTTCGCGTGCGTACCCATGGTGTCGACACCGACTATCCGCTGGAGCACGAATTTGTTACCGGCCCGGAATACCGCCGCATCTGCACGCTCGGCGAGAAGCTGCGCGGTCTGATCGAGGACGATGCGTTTATCGAACGTGGCGACCGTCGTCAGCCGGTAGCCAGCTTCGAACAGGCGCTGGATTGGCTGGTGAAAGAGTCCCGTCGTGGTCTGTCTATCCAGCGTTATAAAGGTCTGGGTGAAATGAACCCGGATCAGCTGTGGGAAACCACTATGGATCCGGAAAGCCGCCGCATGCTGCGCGTGACCGTTAAAGACGCGATTGCTGCTGACCAGCTGTTCACTACCCTGATGGGTGATGCGGTTGAACCACGTCGTGCCTTCATCGAAGAGAACGCCCTGAAAGCGGCTAATATCGATATTTAATGCCGTAACACTGCAAAACACAGGCCGCGCTTTTAGCGCGGCTTTTTTGTAGGTGTGGGCATATCCAGCGACATCACTGACGGTAAACGACTGACCAGCATGTCGATGGCAATTCTTACCCTCAACGGCAGATGCGGTGTCTGCTGCCAGACCGCATGAACGTCGAAATGCACATCCGGTGCCTGCTTCAGGAGCGGGACGAGCTTACCCTGGTGAATATCTTTGACGACCATCCAGCAGGGCAGCCATGCAATGCCGTGTCCGGCCAGCGCAGCGTCACAGATCGCCTGCAAATCATCCATATTGAGTGATGACCGGGGAATAAATGTGCGTGGCGTTCCGTCGGTGTCCATGAGTTGCCAGGGGAGCACTCTGCCTGTCCGCAGATAGTTAATGGCCGTATGCTGGTGTAACTCATCCACGGTTTCTGGCATGTTTTTCTTCCGCAGATAATCCGGCGCGGCGCACAGCACCATGCGATGTTCCCCCAGCCTTCTGGCAACCAGAACGCTACTGTCCTGAAGCACGCCGTTACGCACCGCCATATCAAACCCTTCCTCGACAAGATCCACCACGCGGTCACTGAATGACATTTCCAGTTCAAGTCCGGGGTGTTCTTGCGCCAGTTCAATCAACAGCGGGGCGACGCACTGGCGACCAAACAGCACCGGCATGGCAACACGCAGGCGGCCACTGACCTGCTGTTTCCCTGTTTCAAGCAGTGATTCTGCACCACGAATTTCCTCCAGAGCGCGCAGACAGCGCTCATAAAAAAGCGCGCCGTTATCGGTCAGGCTCTGGCTACGGGTGGTGCGCTGGAAAAGACGAACGCCCAGTCGCTCTTCGAGGCGAGCGATGCTTTTCCCAACTGCCGAGCGCGATAAATGCAGGCGAGTTGCGGCCTGAGCAAAACTCCCCGCCTCAACGGCGGCCACAAAAACAGGAATATCCTTCAGTGTATCGGTCATGGATTGTATCCATTATGGCGACAATAAAGAGAAAACTTATCGCCACTGGTGATGATGAGTCAACGCTAGACTGTGAGTCCTGAAACTCATTTGATGGCTGGAGAAATACAATGACAGAGACAATGCAACGCTGGTCGATGAACGCCCTCGGGCGCGAGAACCTCAGACTCATTCAGGAACCTGTTCCACAGCCTGGTCCGGGTGAAGTGCGTGTGCGGGTGAATGCCGTTGCGCTCAACTACCGCGATAAAATGGTGATTGAAGGCAACATGCCGATTTCACGTTCCTTCCCGTTTACGCCGGCGTCTGACATGGCGGGTGTGGTGGACAGCATTGGTGAAGGGGTAACACGTTTCAAACCCGGCGCTCGTGTCATCTCAACCTTCTTCCCTGAGTGGATCGACGGCAAGCCGCAGGCGGATGCGCGCAATTTGCCCTATAAAACGTCCGGTGGATACTTCCAGGGGATGCTGGCTGAATATGTGATTGTGAATGCAGACTGGCTGGTGGCCGCTCCGGAAACACTGGATGACGCAGAGGCCAGCACCTTACCCTGCGCAGGGCTTACCGCATGGTTTGCGCTGGTGGAGCGCGGCCTGTTACGCGCCGGGCAATCGGTGCTGGTACAGGGGACGGGCGGCGTAGCGATATTCGCCCTGCAAATTGCAAAAGCACACGGAGCAGAGGTTTTTGTCACCTCCGGTAGTGATGAAAAACTGACACTGGCCAAAAAACTCGGGGCTGACCAGGGGATCAACAGGCTGAAAGGTGACTGGGCTGAAGCCATTCTGGCGCTGACTCAGGATCGCGGTATCGACCATATTATCGAAACCGTAGGGGGTGAAAACCTGAAGCATTCCATGCGCGCCGTTGCCGTTCATGGACGTATCTCGGTTATCGGTGTTCTGGCCGGGACCGAAATTTCACTCCCAGCTGGCGAGCTGTTGCTGAAATCTCCGGTTATTCAGGGGATTGGCGTTGGGCACCGTCGGGCGCTGGAGGATTTTGTTCATGCTGTCGATGTAACCGGATTAAAACCTGTAATTGAGCATCGCTACCGTTTTGATGAGCTTGAACAGGCACTTGAACACCTCGATCGCGGTGCGTTTGGCAAAATAGTCCTCACCCGCGAGTAAATTGTCGTTCCCCGGGATAAGCCTGAAAAGGGGTGATCTGGTTGCGCAATCTAGCTCTATTTTTGTGTGCTTAATCGCGTTAGCATGGGTTGCACTCATTTATTCCGGGGACCTCATGGCTATCAAACTCATTGCAATCGATATGGACGGCACACTGCTGCTGCCAGACCACACCATCTCTCCAGCCGTTAAAAACGCAATTGCCGCGGCACGCGCAAAGGGCGTGAATGTGGTACTGACCACAGGTCGTCCGTATGCCGGTGTGCACAGCTACCTGAAAGAGCTGCACATGAATCAGCCGGGTGATTACTGCATTACTTATAACGGTGCGCTGGTGCAAAAAGCTGCGGATGGCAGCGCGGTTGCGCAAACCGCGCTGAGCTATGATGATTACCTGTTCCTGGAAAAACTGTCCCGTGAAGTGGGTTCTCACTTCCACGCGCTCGATCGCAATACGCTCTATACCGCCAACCGCGATATCAGCTACTACACCGTACATGAGTCCTTCGTTGCGACCATTCCGCTGGTGTTCTGTGAAGCCGAGAAAATGGACCCGGCGACACAATTCCTGAAAGTGATGATGATTGACGAGCCTGAGATCCTGGACAAAGCGATTGCGCGCATCCCGGCGGAAGTGAAAGAGAAATACACCGTGCTAAAAAGTGCGCCGTACTTCCTCGAAATTCTCGATAAACGCGTGAATAAAGGTACCGGTGTTAAATCACTGGCCGATGCACTGGGAATCAAACCTGAGGAGATTATGGCCCTGGGCGATCAGGAAAACGACATCGCGATGCTTGAATACGCAGGTATGGGGGTGGCAATGGACAACGCGATCCCATCGGTAAAAGAAGTGGCCAATTTTGTCACTAAATCCAACCTGGAAGACGGCGTGGCGTATGCCATTGAGAAGTTTGTGCTGAACTAAAAACCTGCTTGCGATACCCTGATGCGACAACTGCGCATCAGGGTATCTCCATGAAACAAATCACCTTCGCTTCCTGCCATCACCAGCTGACCAATATCAATACCTGGACGCCGGACAGTCAGTGGCTCGTCTTTGATGTACGCCCGTCGGGCGCATCGTTCACTGGTGAAACCATTGAGCGAGTCAATGTCAGTACGGGTGAGGTTGAGGTGATTTATCGTGCTACTGACGGCGCGCATGTCGGCGTGGTGACCGTTCATCCCGCTGAAGATAAGTATGTGTTTATCCATGGCCCGAAAAACCCGGATGCAGACTGGCACTATGATTTTCACCATCGCCAGGGAGTGATTGCGCATCATGGTCAGGCGAGCAACCTGGATGCGATGGATATCACCGCGCCTTACACCGCAGGCGCGTTGCGCGGCGGCAGCCACGTACACGTCTTCAGCCCGAACGGGCAGCTCGTTAGCTTTACCTATAACGACCACGTCCTGCACGAACGCGATCCGAAACTCGATTTACGTAACGTGGGTGTTGCTGCACCATTTGGCCCGGTGAACCCACAGGGGAACCATCCGCGAGAATATGCCGGTGCATACTGGTGCGTGCTGGTGACCCGCACGACGCCAACACCTCAGCCTGGCAGCGATGACATCAACCGCGCCTATGAAGAGGGCTGGGTGGGTAATGACCGGCTGGCGTTTATTGGCGATACCCTGTCAGTGCAGGGCGAGAAAGTGCCAGAACTGTTTATTGTTGAGTTGCCTGAAGACGAACAGGGCTGGAAGCGTTCGGGCGATGAGCCTCTGCAGGGTACGACAGAAACCCTGCCTGCCCCGCCAGCAGGGGTTAAGCAGCGTCGTCTGACCTTTACGCATCAAAGGGCGTATCCAGGGCTTGTGAACGTGCCGCGTCACTGGGTGCGCTGTAATCCGCAAGGGACTCAGGTCGCGTTTCTGATGCGCGATGATAACGGTATTGTGCAGTTGTGGCTGATCTCACCTGAGGGTGGCGAGACGCGCCAGTTAACCCATTCGGCGAGTGGTATCCAGTCAGCGTTTAACTGGCACCCTTCCGGGAACATGCTGGGATTCGTGCTTGAAAATCGGATCGCCTGTTGCGATGCGCAGACTGGTGCGGTGACGTTTTTGACGTCCGATCACGGCAACCCACCTTCAGCAGATGCTGTCGTATTTTCCCCGGACGGACGTTTTATTGCGTGGATGGAAGAGACAGGCGGTTTCCGTCAGCTTTGGTTAACAGAAACCGCGCAACACTAGCGTGGAGGCAATTCAGCGGGCGGAATGACGGAGTTTGTCGCCAGATTCTCCTGCTCGCTTTTTTCTACCCGTGAGCGCACGGAATTGTCCTTACGAAACATATCCCACGGCAGCAAAAGCGTATCCGCCACAGCCGTAAACGGCATATCCAGGATAACCAGGGATTTGGTGCCCCAGTTTGTATCGTCATCGGAGATCATCGCCGCGCTGGCACGCGTCCCCGGATATGTTCCTTCTTTACCGCCGGTGTGAGACATCACGCTCGAACACCCGCAAAGTAAAACTACCCCGCTGAACGTCGTCAGCTTTATCAGAACATTTTTCATCATCACTCAGTCATCATTAATGGCACTGCAAAGACCTGCAACTCAGGTTTATAGCGAGCCTTAACCAAAATGGATAGCCCGATAACCCCGCACTGTGGCAGCCATCGCAATTTAACCCTTTGTGCTGTTGTCCCAGTCTAAGCGAGATGCACGAAAGTGCAAAAAAAAGTGCAGCTGTCGTGCTTGAAAAGCCCGGTTCCAGACCCATTTTAAGAATGTAACCACGAAAACGAACACGCCTGATGGGTGTTCGGGGTACTAAGGCCTGTCCATGGTGGAAGGCTACATTTTCTCGCTGATTTCAGGAGTTTTATTTATGCGTAACTTCGATCTTTCTCCGCTATACCGTTCTGCAATTGGTTTTGACCGCCTGTTTAACCATTTAGAAAATAATCAAAGCCAGAGCAACGGCTACCCTCCATACAATGTTGAGCTGGTTGACGAAAACCACTACCGCATCGCGATTGCTGTCGCCGGTTTTGCAGAAAACGAACTGGAGATCACCGCCCAGGACAACCTGCTGGTGGTGAAAGGCTCCCATACGGCCGAGCAGAAAGAACGTACCTACCTTTACCAGGGCATTGCCGAGCGCAACTTTGAACGTAAGTTCCAGTTAGCTGAGAACATTCACGTTAAAGGCGCGAACCTGGTTAACGGCCTGCTGTTTATCGAACTGGAACGCGTGATCCCGGAAGAGAAAAAGCCGCGTCGTATCGAAATTAACTAATTATGCGGGTCGCCTAAGCGGCCCATCCAGAATTGCTTGCCGTAATGGGAGCATATGCGAATCCATCGGGATTTGCAGGAATAACTGCGCACAAAATTAAACTGTGCCGAACTCGCTTCTCAGAAGGAGATTTAGTATGCGTAACTACGATTTATCCCCCCTGCTGCGTCAGTGGATTGGTTTTGACAAACTGGCTAACGCCCTGCAAAGCACCACCGAGCAACAGACATTTCCGCCGTACAACATCGAAAAAAGCGATGATAACCACTATCGCATCACCCTGGCGCTGGCCGGTTTCCGTCAGGACGATCTGGATATCCAGCTTGAAGGCACGCGTCTGACCGTGAAGGGTACGCCGGAAAAACCAGAAACCGAGACCAAATGGTTACATCAGGGGTTGGTCACTCAGCCGTTTAGCCTGAGCTTTACCCTGGCCGATCATATGGAAGTTTCTGGCGCCACGTTTACCAACGGGCTGTTGCATATCGACCTGACCCGTAATGTGCCGGAAGCCATCGCGCCACAGCGTATCGCCATTAGCGAGCGGCCTGCGTTAAACAGTTAACAAGCCCGCCGATCCTGTAGGTCGGGTAAGGCGTAGCCGCCACCCGACAATACTCACAGACAGCACAAAGCCCTGCCACGGCAGGGCTTTTTTGTGCGCCATCGCCCATACAACCGCCTCTGGCTCTGAGAGAATCCTCGTCATAACTAAGGTTATGCACAGGAAGTGGATCATGAGTGATATCGCGTTAACGGTTAGCGTGTTGGCCCTGGTCGCTGTAGTTGGACTGTGGATAGGTAATATCAAAATCCGTGGCGTCGGGTTTGGGATTGGCGGGGTTCTGTTTGGCGGAATTTTTGTCGGGCACTTTGCCGACAAACTCGGGCTGGTCCTCAGTGCCGAAATGCTCCACTTTATTCAGGAATTCGGTCTGATCCTCTTCGTTTATACCATCGGTATTCAGGTGGGGCCGGGCTTTTTCGCCTCTCTTCGGGTCTCCGGATTACGGCTCAACCTGTTTGCTCTTGGCATTGTGGTGATGGGTGGGCTGGTTACCGCTATTCTGCATAAAGTCTTTGATATCCCGCTTCCTGTGGTGTTGGGTATTTTCTCCGGGGCGGTGACCAACACACCGGCACTCGGTGCGGGGCAGCAAATTCTGCGCGATTTGGGTATCGAACCCGGCATTGTCGACCAGATGGGGATGAGCTATGCCATGGCCTATCCGTTTGGGATTTGCGGCATTCTGCTCTCCATGTGGCTGGTACGCGTCCTGTTCCGGATTAACGTTGACAAAGAGGCGAAGGACCACGAAACCACCCTCACTAACGGCCATATGCCGATCAAAACCATCAATATTCGGGTTGATAACCCCAATCTGAACAATATGGCGATTCAGGATGTACCGATCCTGAATAGCGCCAATATTATCTGCTCCCGCCTTAAGCGTGACGATATGCTGATGGTGCCCGCGCCCGGTACCGTCATTCAGCAAGGCGATTTGCTGCATCTGGTCGGCCAGCCCGGGGATTTAAACAACGCGCGGCTGGTGATTGGTCAGGAAGTGGATACGTCGCTCTCAACCCGTGGCACCGATATGCGCGTGGAGCGCGTAGTGGTGACTAACGAGCACGTTCTGGGCAAGAAAATACGCGATCTGCAGGTAAAAGAGCGCTATGACGTGGTGATCTCCCGTCTCAACCGTGCGGGTGTTGAGCTGGTTGCCAGCCCGGAGGCGAGCCTGCAGTTCGGGGATATCCTCAACCTTGTCGGGCGGCCTTCCTCGATTGATGCTGTGGCGGATATGGTGGGTAATGCTCAGCAAAAACTGCAGCAGGTGCAGATGTTGCCTGTGTTTATCGGTATCGGGCTTGGCGTGCTGCTGGGCTCCATTCCGCTGTACGTGCCGGGTTTCCCGGTTGCGCTCAAGCTGGGACTGGCGGGTGGGCCGCTGATTATGGCGCTCATCCTTGGGCGTATTGGCTGCATCGGTAAGCTCTACTGGTTTATGCCACCGAGCGCCAACCTGGCGTTGCGCGAGCTGGGCATCGTGCTGTTTCTGGCTGTTGTCGGCCTGAAATCCGGCGGGGATTTTGTTGATACTCTGGTCAAGGGCGAAGGGATGAGTTGGGTCGGCTACGGGATATTTATCACGGCGATCCCGCTCCTGACGGTGGGCATTCTGGCGCGGATGTTCGCAAAAATGAACTATCTGACGCTGTGCGGCATGCTTGCTGGTTCCATGACGGACCCACCCGCGCTGGCTTTTGCCAATAACCTGCACGCCACCAGCGGTGCGGCAGCATTGTCCTATGCGACAGTCTACCCGCTGGTCATGTTCCTGCGCATCATCACCCCGCAGCTACTGGCGGTGCTGTTCTGGGGGATGAGCTAGCAATTCGTCCGGGTGGATGCGCCGCAGATGGTAGTCCACCTGGTAATCGCTGGTATTACGGAACATCACGGAATAATTGAGGAACTCGCCGCTGTCGCTGTAAGAGAGAGACGTAATTCGCAGCAGCGGCGTTTGTTCCGGCAGGTTCAGGTAACCGGCCAGCTGTTTATCTGCCAGCACTGGCGTCAGGCTCTCGTAATTACCGCTGATAGTGATCCCACACTCCTTCTCGATGTAATCAAACTTCGACCCTTCAAGATGCGCCAGCGACAGATTGCGAAACAGCTTCACGGGCATAAAGCTGTCCTCCAGCATCAGGGGTTTCCCATCCACGAAACGCACGCGACGCGAAAAGTAGATCCGTTCATCCACCTGTATCCGCAACTGGCTGGCGATGGCGGGCGGTGCGGGCATGACTTCGAACTGCAACACCTTGCTCTGCACCTCTTTCCCCTGCTGACGCAGCACCTCCACCAGCCCGGTCAGATTAGTGGTTTCATGATGGACATCTTTTCGCGATACAAACGTCCCGCTGCCGTGCCGCCGCTCCACCAGTCCCCAACTGACCAGCAAGTCCAGTGCCTTTCGAATGGTCATCCGCGCCACGCCGAATTCCTGCGCCAACGACTTTTCACCAGGAAGCGGGCTGCCGATGTTGTAGTCCGATGAATTCAGCCGCAGCCGCAATCTGTCGGCAATAGATTTGTAGATCACCAGTAGACCTCTCTGCCTTTGTCTGGAGGTGGATTGTGTCCTGACATGTCCATATTTATAACGAAAAGTAGACCTGACTGGTCAAAATAAAACCATGAATGCGATCACGAATCGCAGCGGCACGCCATGTTCGCGCATCAGTAAGTTCTTATGCTCACCTCAGGCCAGCAAAAAACCATAAAGGCCTCTACCCCCTACAGGTTGTTACGTGAGGATTTAAAAATGCTCAGTCAAATACAACGTTTTGGCGGTGCCATGTTTACCCCGGTGTTGCTGTTTCCGTTCGCCGGGATCGTGGTGGGAATCGCCATCATGCTTCGCAACCCGCTGTTTGTGGGTGAGGCTTTAACCGCTCCGGATAATCTTTTCGCGCAGGTCGTTCACATCATTGAAGAGGGTGGCTGGGCGGTGTTTCGCAATATGCCGCTGATTTTTGCCGTCGGCCTGCCGATTGGTCTGGCGAAGCAGGCGCAGGGCCGTGCCTGTCTGGCGGTGCTGATTAGCTTCCTGACCTGGAACTACTTCATCAATGCGATGGGGATGACCTGGGGTCATTTCTTTGGCGTCGATTTCTCCGCCGAACCGACGGCCGGAAGCGGGCTGGCGATGATTGCGGGCATCAAAACGCTGGATACCAGCATTATTGGGGCGATTGTGATTTCGGGCATCGTCACCGCGATCCATAACCGCTATTTCGACAAGCCGCTGCCGGTTTTTCTGGGGATTTTCCAGGGTACGTCGTTCGTCGTTATCCTCGCATTCTTCGTTATGATCCCCTGCGCCTGGCTGACGCTACTGGGCTGGCCGAAAGTGCAAATGGGCATTGAATCTCTGCAGGCCTTCTTACGTTCTGCCGGTGCATTGGGGGTCTGGGTTTATACCTTCCTGGAACGCATTCTGATCCCAACCGGATTGCATCACTTTGTCTATGGTCCGTTTATCTTCGGCCCTGCGGCAGTGGAAGGGGGGATTCAGGTCTACTGGGCGCAGCATCTGCAGGAATTTAGCCAGAGTACACTGCCGCTGAAAACCCTGTTCCCGGAAGGCGGATTCGCGCTGCACGGTAACTCCAAAGTGTTTGGCTCTGTCGGGATTGCGCTGGCGCTGTGGTACACCGCGTCGCCGGAAAACCGCGTCAAGGTGGCTGGGTTGCTGATCCCGGCTACGCTCACCGCCGTACTGGTGGGGATTACCGAGCCACTCGAATTCACCTTCCTGTTTATTTCGCCGCTACTGTTTGCCGTCCACGCCGTACTGGCCGCGACGATGGCGACGGTGATGTACATCTTTGGCGTGGTAGGCAATATGGGCGGCGGCATGCTGGACCAGTTCCTGCCGCAAAACTGGATCCCAATGTTCCATAACCACGCCTCAATGATGTTCACCCAAATCGGTATCGGCGTCTGCTTCACCGGCATCTACTTCGTGGTCTTCAAAACGCTGATTGAGCGTCTGAACCTCAAAACACCTGGCCGGGAAGAGAGCGAAATCAAACTCTACAACAAGGCTGACTATAAGGCCGCACGCGAGCAAACCACCGCCCCGGCGGCGGCCAGCCAGCAGGCTGGACAAGCCGCCGGGTTCTTACAGGCACTCGGTGGCGCGGCCAATATCGAAAGCATCAACAACTGCGCCACCCGCTTACGTATCGCGCTGGTCGATATGGCGCAAACCCAAAGCGACGACGTCTTTAAAGCCCTGGGCGCACACGGTGTCGTCCGGCGCGGTAACGGTATTCAGGTGATTGTCGGTCTGCATGTTCCTCAGGTGCGTGACCAGCTGGAATCACTGATGAAAACCCCTTTAACGAATGAACAAACCACCCTGACAGAGGCTATATCATGAAAAAATTCTCAGTTGTCATTGCAGGCGGCGGTAGCACTTTCACGCCTGGTATCGTCCTGATGCTGTTAGCCAACCGTGACCGTTTCCCGCTGCGCGCGCTGAAGTTCTATGACAACGACGGTGCACGCCAGGAAACCATCGCCGAGGCGTGCAAAATTATCCTCAAGGAACAGGCTCCGGAAATTGAATTCAGCTACACCACCGATCCAAAAGCCGCCTTTACCGATGTCGATTTCGTGATGGCGCATATCCGCGTGGGCAAATACCCAATGCGTGAAAAAGACGAGAAAATCCCATTGCGTCATGGCGTGCTGGGTCAGGAAACCTGCGGCCCGGGTGGGATCTCTTACGGCATGCGCTCTATCGGCGGTGTGCTGGAACTGGTGGATTATATGGAGCAGTACTCCCCGAACGCCTGGATGCTGAACTACTCCAACCCGGCGGCGATTGTGGCGGAAGCCACCCGCCGTCTGCGTCCGAACGCCAAAATCCTCAACATCTGCGATATGCCGATCGGCATTGAAGGGCGCATGGCACAGATTGTTGGCCTGAAGGACCGCAAAGAGATGCGAGTTCGCTACTACGGGCTGAACCACTTCGGCTGGTGGACGTCGATTGAAGATCTTAACGGCAACGATCTGATGCCGAAACTACGCGAATATGTGGCGAAAAATGGCTATGTACCACCTTCAGAAGATGCGCATACCGAAGCGAGCTGGAACGATACCTTTGCCAAAGCAAAAGACGTGCAGGCGCTGGATCCGGACACTATGCCAAACACCTATCTGAAGTATTACCTGTTCCCGGACTATGTGGTCGCGCACTCCAACCCGGAACGGACCCGCGCCAATGAAGTTATGGATCACCGCGAGAAACACGTGTTCAGCTCTTGTCGGGCGATTATCGAAGCCGGTAAATCCGCCGCCGGCGAGCTGGAAATTGACGAACATGCGTCGTACATCGTCGATCTGGCCACCGCAATTGCCTTCAACACCCAGGAGCGCATGTTGCTGATTGTGCCGAATAATGGGGCTATCCATAACTTTGATGCCGACGCGATGGTAGAAATTCCGTGTCTGGTGGGCCACAACGGGCCGGAACCACTGACCGTGGGCGATATTCCGCATTTCCAGAAAGGATTGATGAGCCAGCAGGTGGCGGTGGAGAAACTGGTGGTGGATGCCTGGGAACAACGCTCATACCAGAAACTGTGGCAGGCGATTACCCTGTCGAAAACCGTGCCAAGCGCGTCTGTTGCGAAAGCCATCCTGGATGACCTCATCGAGGCCAACAAGGGTTACTGGCCAGAGCTGCATTAACCTTTCCGACCGGCATCGCCCGATGCCGGTCTCCTTGTCCTTGTCGATTTACGCTATGCTGAAGCCTGTCTCTGGCACGACAAGGAACCTTCATGAAAATTTCCCGCCTCGGTGAAGCGCCGGATTATCGCTTCTCTCTGGCTAATGAACGCACATTTCTGGCGTGGATCCGCACAGCGCTGGGCTTTCTTGCCGCAGGGGTGGGTCTTGATCAACTCGCACCTGATTTTGCCACACCGCTGATTCGCGAGGTGCTGGCGTTGCTGCTGTGCCTGTTCGCGGGTGTATTGGCGATTTACGGCTATCTGCGCTGGTTGCGCAATGAGAAGGCGATGCGTCTGAAGCAGGATCTGCCCTATACGCGCGGGTTACTCATCATCAGTACGATCCTGCTGACGGTGGCGGGGGTGATTATGGTGCTGGTGTTCTATGGTGGATAGCCGCAAAGCGCGACGCGAAGCCGACCCCGGCCTGCAGCCGGAGCGGACATCACTCGCCTGGCTGCGCACGCTGCTGGGGTACGGCGCGCTGATTGCCCTGGCGATTAAGCACAACTGGCACCGTACAGGGGTGCCATTCTGGATCTCACTGGTTGTGCTGGCGCTGGTGGCACTCATTTTATGGCGCTATACCCGCAGCCGTAACCTGATGGATGTGTCGCAGGACGATTTTGTACAGCCGAAGGCGGTGCGGGATAAATTCCTGATCGCCCTGGCTGTACTGTCCCTGTCACTGCTGTTTGCGGTAACCCACCTACAGGTTATTTTTTCCCTTTAGCCAGATATTTTGCCATCTCGTCTTCCGGTACCATTCCGCCGCCGGTTGCCCAGACCAGGTGGGTGACGTTCTCACAGGCATCAACGCGGACCGGCCCGGCCATGCCTGCCAGTGCCGACGGTTCCAGGCGGATCCCTTCCTCCTGCGCCAGCCAGCCGAGCATGTCGTACATGCTCTGATCGGAAAGCGTATAGAACCCATCAAGCAGACGCTCCATCGCGCGGCCCACGAAGCCGGAGGCCCGTCCTACGGCCAGACCGTCTGCGGCCGTCACGTTATCGATGCCCAGATCCTGCACCGCGATTTCATCGTGCAGGCCGGTGTAGACGCCCAGCAGCATGCACGGCGAGTGCGTTGGCTCCGCGAAGAAGCAGTGAACGTTATCGCCAAAGGCCAGTTTCAGACCAAACGCCACGCCGCCAGGACCACCGCCGACGCCGCATGGCAGGTAAACATACAGCGGATGTTCTGCATCCACTACACGTCCCTGGGCGGCAAACTGTGCCTTCAGGCGCTCGCCTGCCACCGCATAGCCCAGGAACAGGGTGCGGGAGTTTTCATCGTCAATGAAGAAGCAGTTCGGATCGCTTTCTGCCGCTTTGCGCCCCTGTTCCACCGCCACGCCATAATCCTGCTCATACTCTACGACGATCACGCCGTGGCTGCGCAGTTTGGCTTTCTTCCACTCGCGGGCGTCAGCAGACATATGCACCGTCACCTTAAAGCCGATGCGAGCACTCATAATGCCGATGGACATCCCCAGGTTGCCGGTCGACCCCACGGCGATACTGTACTGACTGAAGAAGTCCTTAAAGCGCGGCTCCAGCAGGATGCTGTAGTCGTCTTCAATGCTCAGCAATCCGGCTTCCAGCGCCAGTTTTTCGGCATGGGTCAGTACTTCATAGATGCCGCCGCGCGCTTTGATGGAGCCAGAGATCGGCAGATGGCTGTCTTTTTTCAGCAGCAGGGTGCCAGGAATGTTTGTAGCAAATTCCTTCTCCAGCCGTTTTTGCATCGCCGGAATAGCAACCAGTTCAGATTCGATGATGCCATTGGTCGCCGCCGTTTCCGGGAATGCTTTCGCCAGATACGGCGCGAAACGGTTGAGACGAGCATGCGCGTCGTCCACGTCGGCTTTGGTTAGCCCGACGTAAGGCAATCCTTCTGCCAGCGTGGTGGTACGCGGGTTAAGCCAGGTGGTTTCTTTCAGGGCGATCAGATCCTCAACCAGAGGAAACTGTGCGGTTAAAGTAGTGATAGTTGCGTTTTCCATAATACGTCTCTTCGCGCTCAGATAATGAAAGAAAGCAGGAATGTGCCGGCAAGTGCAAGCACCGAGGCGATAAACGTCGCCGTCGTATAGTATTTGAAGGTCTCATTCAGGGTCGCGCCGCAGTACTGCTTCACCAGCCAGAACAGAGAATCGGTCACGATCGTGCAGCCAATTGCGCCGGAACCGATGGCAATGGTGATGATCTCCGGGCTCACGTTCGGGTAGAGCGGCAGCATCGGCGCGACTATCGCCGTGGCGCCCATCATCGCCACCGTGGCCGAACCCACGGCGGCATGCAGTACCAGCGCCACCAGCCAGGCGAGCAGGATAGGGTGCATGTGCAGGTTCGAGAGAATATGCGCCAGCGAGTCCGCCAGCCCGCTGGTTTTCAGGATGGCGTTAAACGCGCCGCCCGCGCCGATTATCAGCAAAATGTTCGCGATAGAGCCAAAGCCGTGCTCAGTATGGGTCAGCATTGCGCCCATGCTCATATGCTGGCGGATCCCCAGCAGGTAATAGGCAACAAACACGGCGATAAACATCGCGGTGATCGGGTTACCGATAAACTCCAGCAGCGTATACAGCGTACCTTCTTTCGCCATATTTAACTCAGCGATGGTTTTCACCAGCATCAGGGCAATCGGCAGCAGTACCGTGAACAGCGTTGCACCCAGCGATGGCAGCGTGTGTTCCTCCCGAACTTTCAGGTCTGAAAATTCAGCCGGAACCGGTTTAAACGGCAGACGGTTGCCGAGCAGTTTCAGGAACAGCGGGCCGCCTATCAGCGAGGCCATCAGGCCCACCAGCAGACCGTAGACGATAACCGTTCCGACGTCCGCACCTAATTTATTGGTGACAAACAGCGCCGCAGGATGGGGAGGTACCACGCAGTGCACCGCCATCAATGCGGTACAGAGCGGAATGGCAAGTTTGAGCAGTGAGGTGTGGGTCTTTTTGGCAATGGAAAATGCCAGCGGTATCAGCAGCACCACGCCCACTTCCACAAACAGCGTGATCCCGCAAATCATCCCCACGAGCACCATAATCACGTCAGCTGACAGCCAGCGGCAGCGCTGCAGTGTGATCCCGATGCGCTCTGCCGCCCCGGAGACTTCCATCATTTTGCCAAGAATAGTGCCAAGGCCGATGACCGCCGCCAGGAAGCCCAGCGTACCGCCAATCCCGTTCTCAATGGCGTTCACCATATCCAGCGGGCTCATCCCCATCATTGCACCGACGAAAAAGCTCGCCAGCAGCAGTGCGAGGAACGGGTGAAACTTCAGTTTTACGATGGTTAAAACAATCAACACGATGCTGACGAGCAGCGTGGCCACAACCCAGACCTGAGATTCCATATCTCACCTCACCCTTAAGTAATCTGCGGGTATTGGACGAAAAAACGGCATGGGCTGACAAACGATATAAATTGGCTTTCAGATGAGCCAGATTGGATCAACTGAGTGACTAAACTCTAAAAAGCGCACTAAATTCATATTAGGTTCACATAAATTCACCTTTGAACGGTATGCTGAACATGAAAATAAGGCGTGGGAATTGTGATGAACGATGTGAATGAAGCCCGAAATCGGCTGTTAAACGGCTGGCAGCTGTCGAAAATGTACACCTTTGAGGTGGCTGCCCGGCACGAGTCCTTCGCGCTGGCTGCGGAAGAGTTGTCGCTCAGCCCCAGCGCAGTGAGTCACCGCATCAACCTGCTGGAAGAGGAGTTGGGTATTCAGCTGTTTGTCCGCTCGCACCGTAAAGTGGAGCTGACGCAGGAGGGAAAACGCGTTTACTGGACGCTCAAATCCTCACTCGACACCCTGAACCAGGAGATCCTGGACATCAAAAACCAGGCGCTGTCCGGCACGCTGACGGTTTATTCCCGACCGTCGATTGCCCAGTGCTGGCTGGTCCCCATGCTGGGGGATTTTACCCGCCGCTACCCGTCTATTTCTCTCACTATTCTGACCGGCAATGATTACGTCAACATGCAGCGAACGGGTGTCGATCTTGCGCTGTATTTTGACGATACGCCGCCAAATCACCTTTCTCATCACTTTTTGATGGATGAGGAGATTTTGCCTGTCTGCTCACCGCAGTATGCCCGCGAGCATGAACTGCTGAAAAACGCCGATAACCTCAGTCACTGCACGCTGCTGCATGACCGTCAGGCCTGGAGCAACGATTCCGGTACGGATGAATGGTTGAGCTGGGCGCAGCATTTTGCAGTGAATATGCCACCATCATCTGGAATTGGTTTCGATCGTTCTGATTTAGCGATTATTGCGGCCATCAACCACGTAGGCGTCGCGATGGGCAGAAAGCGGCTGGTGCAAAAACGGCTCGAACGGGGCGAGCTGATCGCCCCGTTTGGTGAAAAGACACTGAAATGTCATCAGCACTACTATATCTCGACGCTTTCTGGTCGCCAGTGGCCGAAAATAGACGCCTTTATTGGCTGGCTGAGAGAACTGGCAAGCTGAAGAATTATTACGCTTTGGCTCTACACCAAATGTGAAAAAGCGTGCTAAATACAGGTAATGCTTTCGATTTATCCAGGGTAAACCGTGTTAAAGCCTTTTATTGCCTCTGCGTTACTGATCGCTTCCGGCTTGGCCATTGCTGCTGAGCCGCCGATGACAGCTGCCCGCTATGCGCAGCTGCTGGGTGTGGGTCTCGATGTCGACTGGGCGCGTACCGAACGCGGGATCCGCGAATTCGACCCGCTGGTGGTGCGCGATTTTCGCGCAAAGGGCATTACCCACGTGCGCATCCGAGTAGCCGATGAGCCGACGGAAGCGCGGTTGATTCATCTGCGCAAGCTGGTGGAAGCCTGCGAGCAATACGGTGTGATCCCGATTATCTCTTATCAGGCTGATGAATATAAAAATGACCCGAAAGCGGATAACGAGAAAGAGGTGATCAACTGGTGGATTGCTGTCGCGCACTATTTCGGCCAAAGCTCGCCACTGCTGGGTTTTGACCTGATCTACGAACCTGCGGACAAGCTCAATCACAATACGGCATCGCTCAACCGTGTGTATGAGAAGACAATCAAAGACATTCATGCAATTGATGCTAATCGCATGATTTTTATCGCTCCCCGCCTGCGTGCCGCACCGGAAGATTTATCCAGCCTGAAGCTCCCTGCGCACAGCCAAAACTACCTTCTGGCGGAGTGGCACATTTTCCCGTGGGGGCCGCTGAAAAATAGCGGTAAATATCCGTGGACGTCCGGGACGGCGGCGGAGAAAGCCGCGATTCATAATCGCATCACTACCGCGCTGCACTGGCAACAAAAAACCGGACACGTTAGCTGGGTCGGGGGTTGGGGTGTGGGGGAATCAAGCCACTTCACCCCAACCGCTTCGCAAATGGCCTTTGCTACCTTTATGGCCTGTGAGCTGCAAAAGGCGAAAATCCCCTATGCGATCAACGCGGATTTCCAGTTTTACGACGGGGAAGAGGGGGCCTGGCGACCCGCACCAGAACCGCTGCTGCAGGCGATGATCACCCCTGTCTGTGAAAAGCCCGGCGAAAAGCCGGGCCATCATGCGGTTAAACCGGTTGCTCGTGATGCGGGACACGCGACGCCAGCGGCAGCCAGCACAGTAAAATCAGCAGTCCCATCAGCGTCATCAGCAAACCCAAACTAGCCTGACCGGTCTGCGGCATCATAGCGGAGAGCCAGGCCAGCGCACCGGAACCGATATTCTGCAAACCGCCCACCAGCGCCCCCGCAGTGCCTGCCAGGAACGGGAACGGCTCCATCGCGCCGCTGGTGGCGAGCGGGAACAGCATCCCCGCACCGAAGAAGAACAGTGCCGCCGGGATCAGCAACGTCCAGACGGTCATCACGCCGAACAGCCCCGGGATCCACATCATTACGCCTGCCAGCAGGCAGCTAATGACCGATTGCCACATTAACGTCGAGAAACGTTTGTTGGGACGTCCGGCAAACCAGGCACCGAAGAACGCCGCAGGAATAGGCAGAATAAACAGAATACTGACCACCATGCTGCTCAGGCCAAGCCCTGCGCCCAGGAGTACACCGGAGCAGGCTTCGAACACCGCAATACCCGCCAGGCCACCGATCAGCATCAACAGGTAACAGGTGAACGCCCCGTTGCCGAACAGCGTTTTATAGCTGGCGATAAGCTTCGTACGCGGTGCGTCTTGCGGGCGCGTTTCCGGCATCCAGCGCGCCATGCTAAAAGTGACGATCATGCACAGCACCAGCAGGAAAGCGTAACAGGCACGCCAGGACCACATGGTATCCAGCAGTCCACCAATCAGCGGGGCCAGCAGCGGGCTGACCAGAATCCCCATGTTCAACAAACTGTTAGCATGGCGAAGCTGAGTGCCCTGATACATATCCCGCGGTAAGGTACGCGCCATCACCCCGCCAACGCCGGTGCCGACACCCTGCAGGGCGCTGGCGGCAATCAACACGGTCAGGTTGTGGGTGGTCATCGCGATCACCGTGGCGACCATGAAAATAGACATACCGACTAAAATCACCGGGCGGCGGCCGATACGGTCGGAGAGCGGCCCATAGAACAACTGCGAAACGCCATAGGTCAGCAGGTAGGCCGCCATCACGCTTTGTACTGCGCCCTCACGGACGTTAAGTTCCTTTGCCATGTCGGCAATCGCCGGAATGTAGATGGTTTGTGCCATCTGACCGACGGCCACCAGTAACACCAGCATCAACAATAAGTTAACGTTCCTTTGTTTTTTCATGTCGCTGAATACTTTTGCCAAAAGAGAAAAATGAAGAATAAGTGACTGCGCATTACCATAAATGCGCGAGGAATCTACCACAGAGAGATGACAATTTAAGCATTGTTGTGGTGAATGAAAAAACCGGTAAAGGCAGGATTTGTAAACAAGATCGGCAACTAATGTTGCCAGTGGATTACGCCAGGCGTAGCAGGATAGCCCCACCGGCAATACCCAGCGCAGCAGCGATGCGCAGACCAGCAACCTTCTCTTTCAAAAGCACAAAAGCAATTAACGCACCGAAGAGAATTGAGGTTTCACGTAGCGCGGCCACAACCGCCAGCGGAGCCTGAGTCATCGCCCATAATGCCAGGCCATACGATCCCATCGTCCCGACGCCGCCAAGCAGCCCTTTTTTCCAGTGCAGACCCAGGTAACGAGAGGCTTCGCGTCGTCGCGCTACCATCGCCCAGCACAGCAGACAGAAGCCGTTCATAAAGAAGGTCCAGAGCGTATAACCCAGTGCAGTGTCGGATAAACGTACACCCGTTCCGTCCACCAGCGTATACCCGGCGATAAAACATGCGTTGAGTAGCGCCAGCCAAATCCCTTTGCGCGACCGCATACGGCCATTCATCGCCATGGCAAGAATTGACAGGCAAATCACGCCGATGCCGGACCATGCGAGCCATGAGAGGCTATCCCCGAGCACCAGCACGCTGATCAGCGCCACCAGCAACGGGGCTGTCCCGCGCATTAATGGATAGGTCTGGCTCATGTCTGAGACCTGATACGTCTTCGCCACCAGTACGGTATACACCACCTGTAAGGCACAGGAGACAATCAAAAAAGGCCAACTTGCTGCGGATGGCTGTGGAGAAAAGGGGAGCAGTACCAGGGCAATCAGCGCAGCGGAGCCGCTGACGCTAATCGCGGAATAGAGCTTGTCCGTTCCGGCTTTGACGATGGCGTTCCAGCTGGCATGCAGCAGTGCGGCGAAGAGCAAAATGCAGAAAACGGTGATGGTCATGGTGTATCGGCTAATGAATTGTCACTCAACTGTAACATTCACACCCTGATGCTGCCAGCCAGTTACACCGCACAAAAAAGGCGGTGCGTCACCCGCGGTTCGTCCGAGACCAGCGTAAAACCTGCCTGGCGATAGAACCCGTACGCAGTATCAGGCGCATGGGTATTGAGAAAATCAAACCAGATGCTGGCATCGGCCATCACCACGGTCAAAAGCTGTTTGCCAATGCCCATCCCACGGCATTTCTCGCTGACATAGAGGTGGCGAATGCGCCCGGCACGCGGCTGCTGGCTGAAGGGATCGCGGTTGAGGCCGCACACGCCTACCAGTTTGCCGTTGAGAAACGCCCCCAGTAGCTTTTCACCCGGCGCGTTAAAGCGGTTCTCACCCCGCTGCCAGTTCTCTTCCAGCCTGCGCAGCATGTTGAAATTCAATGCGATACTTTCCGCCTTCAGGGCGATATACCCCGGCTCATCCGGTGTGACAGGCTCAATTAACAGACGCGACATAGCATTCCCTCGTTATTAAAGAGGGGCGGTTGCCCGCCCCTCTCAGGTGCGACTTGAACCTGAATCACCGAAGGTATTTCAGGACAGCATCAAGCAGTTGCAGTACAGCAACAATGAGTTTGAGGATAAGTATCACCATATCCACTACGCTCATACGCGTCTCCTTTTGGTAAAAAGGAGCACGATGCTGGCGTACCTTTCCGCCGCCTGTTGCCAGCATCTGGATTGACGTAACACAGTGTGCTCACTTCGGGGGTTAAGGCACTGACGGCACCACCCGTTTCAGCCAGGACTTTATTGCGCCGGTAAAACAGCGGCCCCCTCGCGCACTGCGAACACCCTCAGTATAGACAAATACTGTATGTATGAACAGTATTTATGGACAAAATTAGGAAGACGATCCATACTCAAAACGTCAAAATCCGTGCCGGAATTGCGCGTTCTCCTGCGATCGCGTATACTTTTTGCGTTGACGTAACACAGTGTGTTCTGCGGCGACCAACCGCAAAACCCTGATAAAAACCTCGCTTAGGCGGGGTTTTTTGTTTTCTGGGCTACGCACCAAAAATGCCTGTTGACTTATTGGCAATGAATGTCATCGTTGCCATAATGGCAACGGACGCGGCAGGCATGCAGTATGCATTTAATCTCTATGAAAGCTATTTTGGATGCGGTAACTCAGTTTCCGCAGCACAAAGAAGAACTTCTCTTTTTGGGCCGCACCATCGAAAAGAGCCATTGTCCGACGCCTGCTGCGCTGAAAAAACTGTTTCCGACGCTGGATAACTTTAAGTATCTGGATAAGCATTATGTTATTGATATTGCAAACAACAATCTCAGAGTAGTGGCTCTCATTTTCTTTGAAAGCCAAAAGTTTTATGTGCGCCATGTTTTTACTCATAAGGAATATGACCGTTTTACGGAGAAACATCGCACTAAGGGGAAGAAATGATGATCGTCGCTGATGCAATGAAAGCTACGCATGCCCTTGTTACGGCAGTTCCTTTACTGGGTGAACATCCGAGCGAGAAAGATTATAAAGATGCGCTTGAGCTGGTTGAGTATCTGCTCATGAACGAGCCCGATAGCCCCTTGTTGGATATTGTGTGCGCCAGGATTAGCCGTTACGAAGCCAATCGGCCTGAGATAGTCGCATTACGCAAGGAGATGGAGTCTGTTCCTGTCGGTATTGCGGTTTTAAGAACCTTAATGGATCAATACAACCTGACGATATCGGATTTTCAGGATGAAATTGGCAGTAAATCAATGGTTTCACGGGTTCTGAATGGTCAAAGACAGCTTACTCTGAACCATATTAAAAAGCTGGCGGCCAGATTTGGGGTATCACCAGCTCTGTTTATTGAGTGAGTTAAAACCGGCTTTTTGAGTGCCATCATCCAACAAACGAAACGTGATCCCTGACGCATTTTTGCGCAGATGAAAATATTTCCATTGTCACGCCAGAAAACCTGTGTTTGTATAAATTCCATCAATGATTCCAAACACAGGTCCCCAATGACTTCATCCATCTTCACTTCGACCCTACTAAAAACTGCGCAACCAGCCGCAGTGGTCGTCGTGCGTGTGGTGGTGGTCGTCGGCAATGCGCCGTAGGGACTGGATCAACACACGAATCCAAAACCCCGCCGGCGCAAACCGGGCGGGGTTTTTCGTTTAAGAGCCTCCCCGGAAAGTCGGCCCAGAAGAAAAGGACTGGAGCATGGCAAGTTCGGGCACAACATCCACGAAGACGCGTTTTACTGGCGCGCAGTTAATCGTTCATTTACTGGAACGACAGGGCATCACCACGGTTGCGGGTATCCCTGGCGGGACGGTACTGCCGCTGTATGATGCGTTAAGCCAAAGCACACAGATCCGCCACGTACTGGCGCGTCACGAGCAGGGGGCGGGATTTATCGCCCAGGGCATGGCGCGTACGCAGGGCAAACCGGCGGTCTGTATGGCCTGTAGCGGTCCCGGGGCGACCAACCTGGTGACCGCCATTGCCGATGCGCGTCTCGACTCCATCCCGCTGATCTGCATTACCGGCCAGGTGCCATCATCAATGATTGGTACTGATGCGTTCCAGGAAGTGGATACCTACGGCATCTCTATCCCCATCACCAAACATAACTATTTAGTTCGCGATATTGCCGAGCTTCCGCAAGTTATCAGCGATGCGTTTCGCATTGCACAGTCCGGCCGTCCAGGCCCGGTGTGGATAGACATTCCTAAGGATGTCCAGACCGCAGAGATCGAGATCGATGTTCTGCCTGAGCCGGGCGAGCGTGCCCCCGCACCAGAATTTAGCGAAGAGAGCGTACGTGATGCTGCAGCCATGATTAACGCCGCCAAACGTCCGGTGCTTTACCTGGGCGGCGGGGCGATTAATGCCTCTGATGCGGTGCGTGAGCTGGCAGAGAAAGCCAACCTGCCCACCACCATGACGCTGATGGCGCTTGGCATGCTGCCGAAAGCGCATCCACTGTCACTGGGGATGCTGGGGATGCACGGTGCGCGCAGCACCAACTACATTCTGCAAGAGGCTGATTTGCTGATTGTTCTCGGCGCACGTTTTGATGACCGGGCGATTGGTAAAACCGAGCAGTTCTGTCCGAATGCCAAAATCATTCACGTGGATATCGATCGCGCCGAGCTTGGGAAAATCAAACAGCCGCACGTCGCGATTCAGGGGGATGTGGCTGAGGTACTGGCGCAGCTGATCCCGCAAACGGAGGCGACCGGGCGTGAAGAGTGGCGTCAGCTGGTGGCTGACCTGCAACAGGAATTCCCTGGTGCCATCCCAACGGAAGGCGACCCGCTCAGCCACTACGGACTGATTAACGCCGTTGCCGCCTGCGTGGACGACAGCGCGATCATCACCACCGACGTAGGCCAGCATCAGATGTGGACCGCACAGGCTTATCCGCTGAACCGTCCGCGTCAGTGGCTGACTTCCGGCGGCCTGGGTACCATGGGCTTTGGCCTGCCTGCCGCTGTGGGCGCGGCGCTGGCGAATCCGGACCGCAAGGTTATCTGTTTCTCCGGTGATGGCAGCCTGATGATGAACATTCAGGAAATGGCGACCGCGGCCGAAAACCAGTTAGACGTCAAAATCATCCTGATGAACAACGAAGCGCTGGGGCTGGTGCATCAGCAGCAGAGCCTGTTCTATAAGCAGGGCGTGTTTGCCGCGACCTATCCCGGTATGATCAACTTTATGCAGATTGCCGCCGGATTTGGCCTGCATACCTGCGATTTGAACGCTGAAGAGGATGCCCACGCGGCGTTGCAAGCGGCGATTTCACGCCCTGGCCCGGCGCTGATCCACGTGCGTATCGACCCTGAACAAAAAGTGTATCCGATGGTGCCGCCGGGTGCGGCAAATACTGAGATGGTGGGGGAATAAGCCATGCAGAAACAACATGATAACGTCATTCTGGAACTCACCGTCCGCAACCACCCTGGCGTCATGACGCACGTATGTGGGCTATTCGCCCGCCGTGCATTTAACGTCGAAGGCATTCTCTGTCTGCCGATTCAGGGCAGCGAGCACAGCCGCATCTGGCTGCTGGTCAACGACGATCAGCGTCTGGAACAGATGATGGCGCAGATCGATAAGCTGGAAGATGTCACCAGAGTGGCGCGCAACCAGTCCGATCCCACCATGTTTAACAAAATTGCGGTGTTCTTCGAATAAATCGCTCATTGCTTGAACACCCACGCGCTTATCGTTAAGGTAAGCGCGTTTTTTTATCTGCTCGCCAGGAACGCGCCATGACGACCATCGCTCTTATCGACGACCACCTTATCGTCCGCTCCGGATTTGCTCAGCTTTTGAACCTTGAACCTGATTTTGAGGTCGTCGCAGAGTTTGGCTCCGGGCGCGAGGCGCTGGCGGGTTTACCCGGACGTGGGGTGCAGGTCTGTATTTGTGACATCTCAATGCCTGATCTCTCCGGGCTGGAACTGCTGACTCAGTTACCGAAGGGAATGGCGATCATTATGCTTTCGGTCCATGACAGCCCGGCGCTGGTGGAGCAGGCGCTTAACGCGGGCGCGCGTGGGTTTCTCTCTAAACGCTGTAGCCCGGACGAACTGATCGCCGCCGTGCGCACCGTCTCTACCGGCGGTTGCTATCTGACACCGGATATCGCCATCAAGCTGGCTGCCGGACGCCAGGATCCGCTGACCAAACGCGAGCGTCAGGTGGCGGAGAAGCTCGCTCAGGGGATGTCGGTGAAAGAGATTGCCGCTGAGCTGGATCTGTCGCCGAAAACGGTTCACGTTCACCGCGCCAATCTGATGGAAAAACTCAACGTCAGCAACGATGTCGAGCTGGCGCGCCGCATGTTTGATAGCTGGCAATGAGTCCCGTGCTTTCGCGGCTGATCGCCGTCGTCGCCAGCTTTTTTATCTTCTCTGCAGCCTGGTTTTGCCTGTGGAGCATCAGCCTGCATCTGGTGGAGCGCCCGGAACTGGCAGTACTGCTGTTCCCGTTCGGCCTGCGTCTGGGGTTAATGCTGCAATGCCCGCGTGGCTACTGGCCTGTTTTGCTGGGCGCAGAGTGGCTGATGCTGGTCTGGCTGGCGCAGGAAGTCGCCCTCGCGCATCTGCCCTTATTGATGACCGGAAGCCTGCTCACGCTTTTCCCGGTTGCGCTGATTTCCCGATACCGTCACCAGCGCGACTGGCGCACGCTGTTGCGTCAGGGGGCGGCGCTGATTGCCGCCGCGCTGCTTCAGTCTCTGCCCTGGGTGGGCGAAAAAGAGATGCTCAACGCGCTGCTACTGACCCTTACCGGCGGCCTGACGCTCGCGCCAACCTGCCTGGTGATCTGGCATTACCTCACCAGCACCGTCTGGCAGCCGCTCGGTCCGGCACTGGTCTCGCAGCCCGTGAACTGGCGCGCACGGCACCTCATCTGGTATCTGCTGCTGTTTGTGGTAAGCCTGTGGCTGCAGCTTGGTCTGCCCGCTGAGCTCTCGCGCTTTACGCCGTTTTGTCTGGCCCTGCCGATTATTGCGCTTGCCTGGCATTACGGCTGGCAAGGGGCGCTTATCGCCACCCTGATGAACGCCATAGCGCTAATTGCCAGCCAGACCTGGCACGATCATCCGGTAGACTTACTGCTCTCGCTGCTGGCCCAGAGCCTGACCGGGTTGCTGCTCGGGGCGGGTATTCAACGGCTGCGTGAGCTGAACCAGTCGTTGCAAACCGAGCTGGCGCGTAACCGTCGTCTGGCGGAACGCCTGCTGGAAACCGAAGAGAGCGTACGACAGGAGGTGGCGCGTGAGCTGCACGATGACATCGGCCAGACCATTACCGCCATCCGCACGCAGGCGGGCATCGTTCAGCGTCTGGCGGCGGAAAACGCCGGTGTGAAGCAGGGCGGAGCGCATATCGAACAGCTCTCGCTGGGTGTGTATGACTCGGTAAGGCGTTTGCTCGGAAGGTTACGTCCACGCCAGCTGGACGATCTTTCCCTTGAGCAGGCCGTGCGTTCCCTGATGCGCGAGATGGAGCTGGAAAGCCGCGGGATTGTCAGCCATCTCGACTGGCGGATTGAAGAGTCGCTGTTGAGTGAAGGCCAGCGGGTGACACTGTTTCGGGTGTGTCAGGAAGGGCTGAATAATATCGTGAAGCACGCCAATGCCAGCGCGGTAACGTTGCAGGCCTGGCAGCAGGACGAGCGTCTGATGCTGGTGATTGAAGATGACGGCTGCGGCCTGCCGCCGGGCTCCGGTCAGCAGGGATTTGGCCTGGCAGGTATGCGCGAGCGCGTGAAGGCGCTGGGCGGCACGCTGAACATCTCCTGCACCCACGGGACGCGCGTCAGCGTCAGTTTGCCGCTGAGGAGTTACCATGTTTAAGACCCCTGCTATTGCCGCCCCAATCAGCGATAAAAATGAAATTGACGCCCGTTACCGTTACTGGCGTCGCCATATCCTGATCACCATCTGGCTCGGCTATGCGCTGTTCTACTTCACCCGCAAAAGCTTCAACGCCGCCGCGCCGGAGATCCTCGCCAGCGGCGTGATGACCCGCACCGACATCGGCCTGCTGGCGACGCTGTTTTACATCACCTATGGCCTGTCGAAGTTCTTCTCCGGCATCGTCAGTGACCGCTCCAACGCCCGTTATTTTATGGGCTTTGGGCTGATTGCCACGGGAGTGGTGAATATCCTGTTTGGTTTTTCCACCTCACTGTGGGCCTTTGCGCTGCTGTGGGCGCTGAACGCCTTCTTCCAGGGCTGGGGAGCCCCGGTTTGTGCCCGTCTGCTCACTACCTGGTACTCGCGCAACGAGCGTGGCGGCTGGTGGGCAGTCTGGAACACCGCGCATAACGTGGGTGGCGCGCTGATCCCCATCGTCGTCGGCGCAGCAGCGCTGCATTACGGCTGGCGTGCAGGCATGATGATTGCGGGCGGGTTAGCGATTATCGCCGGGTTGTTCCTCTGCTGGCGTTTGCGTGACAGGCCGCAGACCGTAGGTCTTCCTGCGGTGGGTGACTGGCGTCATGATGAAATGGAGATTGCCCAGCAGCAGGAAGGGGCAGGGTTAACCCGCAAAGAAATCCTCACCAAATACGTGCTGAAGAACCCCTATATCTGGTTGCTGTCGCTCTGTTATGTGCTGGTCTACGTAGTGCGCGCGGCGATCAATGACTGGGGTAATTTGTACATGTCTGAGACGCTCGGCGTGGATCTGGTGACGGCCAACTCGGCGGTGACCATGTTTGAACTGGGCGGGTTTATCGGCGCGCTGGTGGCGGGCTGGGGTTCGGACAAGCTGTTCAACGGCAACCGTGGCCCGATGAACCTCATTTTTGCTGCCGGGATTTTGCTCTCGGTAGGCTCACTGTGGCTGATGCCGTTTGCCAGCTACGTCATGCAGGCGGCGTGCTTCTTCACCACCGGTTTCTTTGTGTTTGGTCCACAGATGCTGATCGGCATGGCGGCGGCAGAGTGCTCGCACAAAGAGGCGGCTGGCGCGGCAACGGGCTTTGTCGGGCTGTTTGCCTACCTCGGCGCATCGCTCTCCGGCTGGCCGCTGGCGCGGGTCATCGACATCTGGCACTGGAGCGGTTTCTTCGCGGTGATTGCCATTGCGGCGGGGATTTCTGCTCTGCTGCTGTTACCGTTTTTGCACGCCCAGGCACCGCGCGAAGCGTGATACGCCTCACCTTTTCGTCCCGAAAGGGGCAAAACTAGGAAATATTCCCGGTTTCACCTGGACGCTGTCTCAGGCATCTCTCCCGGCTGATTTTTACAATGCGGTAAAAATCAGCTCAGGAGTAAACCAACCATGCTGGCCTTCTTAAACCAGGTGCGCAAGCCGACCCTGGATCTGCCGCTCGATGTGCGGCGCAAAATGTGGTTCAAGCCGTTCATGCAGTCCTATCTGGTAGTCTTTATCGGCTACCTGACCATGTACTTGATCCGCAAAAACTTTAACATCGCGCAGAATGACATGATCTCGACCTATGGGTTGAGCATGACGCAGTTGGGGATGATTGGCCTGGGCTTCTCCATCACCTACGGCGTGGGTAAAACGCTGGTTTCCTATTACGCTGACGGCAAAAATACCAAGCAGTTCCTGCCGTTTATGCTGATCCTCTCTGCCATCTGTATGCTCGGCTTTAGCGCCAGCATGGGCGCGGGCTCGGTTAGCCTGTTCCTGATGATTGCCTTCTACGCCCTGAGCGGTTTCTTCCAGAGTACCGGCGGGTCGTGCAGCTATTCCACCATCACCAAATGGACGCCGCGCCGTAAGCGTGGGTCGTATCTTGGCATGTGGAACATCTCCCACAACCTCGGTGGTGCCGGTGCGGCGGGCGTGGCTCTGTTCGGTGCCAACTATCTGTTCGACGGCCATGTGATCGGCATGTTTATCTTCCCGTCGATTATCGCCCTGATTGTCGGCTTTATCGGCCTGCGCTTTGGTAGTGATTCCCCGGAATCTTATGGCCTCGGCAAAGCTGAAGAGCTGTTTGGCGAGGAGATCAGCGAAGAGGACAAAGAAACCGAAGAAAACGAGATGACCAAATGGCAGATCTTTGTTGAGTACGTGCTGAAAAACAAAGTGATCTGGCTGTTATGTTTCTCGAACATCTTCCTGTACGTGGTGCGTATCGGTATCGACCAGTGGTCAACCGTGTATGCCTTCCAGGAGCTGAAGCTCTCTAAAGAAGTCGCGATCCAGGGCTTTACCCTGTTCGAAGTGGGCGCGCTGGTTGGCACGCTGCTGTGGGGCTGGCTTTCTGACCTTGCCAATGGACGTCGTGCGCTGGTGGCCTGCATTGCGCTGGCGCTGATTATCGCCACCCTCGGTGTGTACCAGCATGCCAGCAACCAGTACGTTTATCTGGCATCCCTGTTCGCGCTCGGCTTCCTGGTGTTTGGTCCACAGCTGCTGATCGGCGTGGCGGCGGTTGGTTTTGTACCGAAAAAAGCGATCGGTGCCGCCGATGGGATTAAGGGCACCTTCGCCTACCTGATCGGCGACAGCTTCGCCAAGCTCGGTCTGGGGATGATCGCCGACGGCACGCCAGTTTTCGGCCTCACCGGCTGGGCAGGTACCTTCGCCGCGCTGGATGCCGCAGCCATCGGCTGTATCGTCCTGATGGCGATGGTCGCGGTGCTGGAAGAACGTAAGATCCGCCGAGAGAATCGTGCGCAGAAGCAAAAATTGAAAGCAGCCTGAGTGTGCAGGTGACTTCTTTGCCCGGCTGACCGCCGGGCTTTTTTATTAACTGGGTTAAGACCTACCCCAAAACAAAAATATCCCCTGTTGACGGGGTGACTGTGCCGGGCAACCACAAATTGCCCCATTTACCCGTACAATGGCAGCCCATTATTTTGTCGAGCTGTAGGCCGCGCAGAAACTGCCTGACTGCCCAGAGCTTATGCGGTGACGCACAGCGAAGATGGAAACCGCCGAAAATTGCATGGATGTGATTGATACCGGTTATTCTCCAGCAGGACACTGATTGTTATGGACATGTTCGCTCTTTCCCTGAAGTGATTATTCGTTACCGCCAGGCATTGACCATACACCGTGGATATACAATTGCCCCAATAAAAACCAAAGTGGCTTTCCTGCCCTTTTTCCAGCGCTTTTCAGTTCACTATTATGGTTCTGCCCGCTTTTGACGCCCTGCGTTTCCCGCTATGATGAGCGGCTATTCTAAGGAGAACGCATGGTCTGGATAATGCTGGCAACGCTTGCTGTGGTGTTTGTGGTCGGATTTCGGATCCTGACCTCGGATTCCCGACGCGCCATCAAACGCTTAAGCGAACGTCTGGGGATCACCCCGATGCCCGTTGAGTCGATGATCGACCAGTTTGGCAAAACGCCGGGGAATGAGTTTATCCGTTATCTTGAGCGTCCGGACGAGGCGCACCTGCAAAACGCGGCACAAGTGTTGCTGATCTGGCAGGTCTGCATCGTCGATGGTAGCGAAGAGAACCTGCACACCTGGCACCGCATGCTGCGTAAAGCCCGCCTGGGTGCGCCAATCACCGATGCGCAAGTCCGACTCGCGCTCGGCTTTATGCGCGAGATCGAGCCCGATCTGCAGGAACTTAATGCCTTCCAGCTACGCTACAATCAGCTCTTCTTGCCGCAAGAGGGCGTGTTTTACCTGCACTGATATCACGAATCGTGATGAAGAGTATAAAGTATCATCATTAGATTTATACCACTCGTGAGCGCAACATCACCTCATCAACAACATGACGAGGTGAACCATGAAACAATCCGCGATTATCTGGCCGAACGACTACCTGCCAGGCACCACCGATAACTTTGCATCTAACGAAATCATCGTCGCCGGGCTGAGCGCCAAAGAGATTTGGGCGCAACTCAACGACACGACCCTGTGGCCGGGTTATTACAGCAACGCCGAAGATATTCGTTTCCACGACGGCAGCGGCCCTGAACTGAGTGCTAACGCCCGCTTCCGCTTCACCACTTTTGGCTTCCCGGTTGAGGCGCAGGTGACGGAATATGTTCCACCGGTTGACGGTGAAGCCGCGCGTATCGCCTGGCACGGCTGGGTGGAAGGGAAGGCGAACTCACGCCTGGACGTGATCCACGCGTGGCTGTTTGAAGACCTGCCCGCCAACCGCGTACGCATTCTGACTCAGGAGTCGCAGAAAGGCGTTCCGGCGCAGGAATTGGCGCGTATCGTGCCAAACCCGATGATTAACGGGCATCAGGAGTGGATCGTTGGCCTGGCGAATGCAGCGATGAAAGAAAAGTTGTCAAATCGTTAAATTCGTCACACTTTTGATGATAAACTGCGCGACTTTTCCGCACGTTTTTATCTCCAGGTGACGCCCATGACCGAACATATCCAGCCCACGACCAGACCGCAGACCAAAGAGGTTTCACGCCCGAACTGGTCGGCGGTTTTCTCCGTGGCATTCTGCGTCGCCTGCTTGATTACCGTTGAGTTTTTACCGGTCAGCCTGCTGACGCCCATGGCGCAGGATCTGGGCATTTCCGAAGGTGTGGCGGGACAGTCTGTTACCGTAACCGCCTTTGTGGCGATGTTCGCCAGCCTGTTTATCACACAGGTGATTGGCACCATTGACCGCCGCAAAGTGGTTATTCTGTTTAGCGTGCTACTGACACTCTCCTGCCTGCTGGTCTCGTTTGCTGAAAGCTTCACGTTGCTGCTGCTCGGTCGTGCCTGTCTGGGCTTAGGCTTGGGCGGCTTCTGGGCAATGTCCGCCTCACTGACCATGCGGCTTGTACCTGCGCGCACGGTGCCAAAAGCGTTGTCCGTTATCTTTGGTGCCGTTTCTATTGCTCTGGTGATCGCCGCGCCGCTGGGCAGTTTCCTTGGTGGGATTATCGGCTGGCGAAACGTCTTTAACGCGGCGGCGGTAATGGGTTTTCTGTGCATTATCTGGGTGTGGAAAGCACTGCCGTCCCTGCCGGGTGAAGCGTCGCATCACAAACAGAACATGTTCAGCCTGCTGAAGCGCCCGGGTGTGCTGGCGGGGATGACTGCTATCTTTATGTCTTTCGCCGGGCAGTTTGCCTTCTTCACATACATCCGTCCGGTGTTTATGACCATGGCGGGATTTGACGTGGATGGCCTGACGCTGGTGCTCCTGAGCTTCGGTATCGCCAGCTTTGTGGGCACCTCACTTTCGTCCCAGTTCCTGAAACGCTCCCTGAAAGTGGCGCTGGCGGGTGCACCGCTGGTGCTGGCTGTCAGTGCCACAGTGCTGGTGCTGTGGGGTGGCGATAAATGGGTGGCGTCAGCGATTGCCATTATCTGGGGCTTTGCCTTTGCGCTGGTGCCGGTGGGCTGGTCAACGTGGATCACCCGCTCACTGGCCGATCAGGCGGAAAAAGCCGGTTCGATTCAGGTGGCGGTGATCCAGCTGGCGAACACCTGCGGTGCAGCCATCGGCGGTGTTGCGCTCGACCATCTGGGGTTGACGTCACCGCTGGTGATTTCCGGTACGCTGATGCTGCTGACGGCGCTGCTGGTGGCGGGTAAGGTTAAAGCGAAGTAGTGGTTTTCTCCCTCTCCCGTGGGAGAGGGAATCTGGCTACGCCGATGTCTGAACCCGTCTTCTCGAATCCATCGAAATCAGTACCACCGACGACACAATCAGCAGCGTGCCCAGCCAGTCCGGCAGAGTGAACGCCACACCCAGCAGGATAACCGACAATAGCGCGCTGCTCAGCGGCTCGGCACAGCTCAGAATGCTCGCCTTCGGCCCGCCAATCATCTGTGCACCTTTCAGGTACAGGCTGAACGTCAGCGCCGTACCGATCACCACCAGGTAGAAGAACGCCAGCAGCAGGCTGCCATCAATGACAAACGTTGTTCCGCGCCCGGCGTAGAACGGCGTCAGCATTAACCCGGCAATTAACATACTCCAGCCGACAATCGGCAGCGTGCCGTAGCGGGCGATCAGCGTTGATGGGTAAGTGGTATAAAACGCGGCTGCAAACGCCGAGGCGATACCGAAGAACAGAGCCGCAGGCGAAATAGAGAGTGAGGTTGGATCGCCATGCGTCACCAGCAGGAACGTGCCGATAAGCGACGTCATTATCGCGGATAACACAAACACACCAGGACGTTTTTTCCGCGCCAGCGCAAACCACGCCACGATGATGGTCGGTGAGAGGAACTGCAACACTGTCGCGGTGGCGGCGTTAGATTTTTCAATCGTCAGCAGGAAAGTGAGTTGCACGGTGAGCGCGCCAACCAGCGAGAAAATCAGCAGGCTGAGGGCATCTTTGCGATTTTTGATGACCGAGAAAATCTTGTCGACGTGCACGAAGGAAAGCGTGAGCAGAATAACACCGGTAAACAGCAGGCGAACCATAGTCAGGTAAGGCGAAGAAATATGGCTTTTCTCCATGATGTACTGCGCGCAAACCCCTGAGCTTCCCCATAAAACGGCGGCGATCAGGACGTTCAGCATCCCTTTGCGTGTGGAACCCATGTTCTCCCCTGTTATGTTGGTTTTTTCCCAGCATAACATGGGACGATTGCCTGTGGCGTGCAGCCAGGAGCCCTAAACCAGACTCGTCATGGGAAACGTAGCGGCGTGCTTAATAATCTTCCATACAATCCACCTGACCAACCGCCGCCCAGTAAGCGTCCAGATTGTCGCGCTTCACGGCAGTAATGGCGTTTTTGATCAGCAGTTGATTGGCCTCGGACGACAAAATCATCTCCTGCCAGGCTTTATCGCTCTGCTTTTTCTGTGGCGTACAGGTTTTCTTAATATCTTTAAGGACCTGCTGCTTTATTTGCGCCTCTTTCGCCGGATCCTCCTTTTCCTGAGCATGGACAAACGCGGCGAAGAGCAGACAAACCAGCAGGCAGACCAGGTGCGCAGCTTTCATTGAAACCTCCAGTTAACGTCACATGCTTCCCATGAAATATATCGTTACATTCAGTGTAGCGATTCCAGACAAAAGTATGATTTTCTCTTTTCTGCGCATGAGAATCGCCCACCGATGAAGTTAGTGAATCCCGCCGCCCAGCGACTGCCACAGTGTGATGCGGTTTTCCAGGTCGGTTTGCTGCAGCGCAATCAACGATTCCTGCGCCGACCACAGCGACCGCTGCGCGGTCAGTACCGTCAGATAATCTCCCGCGCCGGCCTGATAGCTGCGCGTTGCCACATCCAGCGTTTTCTGCTCGGCGGCCACGTATTCACGCTGGGCATCAAGCTGTTCGCTCAGCGTTTCGCGACGCGCTAGCGCATCGGCTACATCTTTGAACGCGCTCTGGATGGTTTTCTCGTAGGTGGCAATTAACCCTTTTTTCTCTGCCTCAGCGTAGCGCAGCTGCGCCATGTTGTTGCCGCCGCTAAACAGCGGCAGGGTGATGGATGGTGCGAACGACCAGACCTTCATACCGTGGCTGAACAGGGACGACAGCGAATCGCTGCCCACCCCTGCGCTGGCGGTGAGCGAAATCGTCGGGAAGAAGTTGGCGCGTGCGGCGCCGATATTGGCGTTGGCACTCAGCAGGTTATGTTCGGCTTCCTGAATATCCGGGCGGCGCAGCAGCGTGCTGGAGCTGACGCCTGCCGGGATCAGGGTGATGGCGTTATCGCTCAGACTCTCCAGCGTACCGGGCAGCAGGTTATCCGGTACGGTCGCGCCCGCCAGCAGATTCAGGGCGTTTTTGTCCTGCATAACCAGGGTTTGATAACTCGCCACGCTGGCCCGCGCCTGCTGGTAAACCGCCATCGCTGAGCTGACGTCCGTTGCCGCCGCGACGCCAACTTGTTGTTGACGCTTCACGATGTTGAGCGAGTTTACGGCGCTCTCCATCGTCGATTTCGCCAGCGCCAGGTTACTGTTATCGGCGGCGAGAGTAACCCAGGCCGTCGTCAGCTCGCTGACCATCGTCAGGCGGGTGTTCTGGGCGGTGAATTCGCTGGCAAGCCAGGTTTCACGTGCCGCCCGGGACAGGCTCTGGTTACGGCCGAACAGATCCAGCTCGAAGCTGGAGACAGCGCCATTTGCCTCATCGCTGGTGGTCACACTGCTTGCCAGCGTGCGGCTGCGGGTATGACTCAGTTCTGCGTCCACCGTCGGGAACAATGACGAGCGGGTTTCACCGTACTGGGCGCGGGCGGCGTCGATATCGGCAATCGCTTTTTGCACATCGCGGTTACTGTTGAGCGCCATTGTCACCACGCTTTTCAGACGCTCATCGTTCATCACCTGCTGCCACTGGCTGACCACGGTCGTCGCTTCGCCGTGCGCGCCCGGCAATGTCGCCGGGACGGGGGCATCAGGCCGTTGATAGGTTGGATCGAGCGAGACACAGCCCGCACTCAACAGAGCTAACACTAAAACAGAGACGCGAAACATTATGACCTCCGGTTTGCGCGCTTACCGGAGAACAGACGTTTCACCAGTACAAAGAATAGGGGGACGAAGAAGATAGCCAGCAGTGTTGCGGCGAGCGTACCGCCGATGATGCCCGTACCGATCGCCACGCGGCTGTTGGCCCCTGCACCTGTTGCCACGGCCAGCGGTGTCACACCCGCAATAAACGCCAGCGAGGTCATGATGATAGGGCGCAGACGCGTCTGAGCGGCGCGGATAGCGGCCCGGGTCAGGGAATACCCCTCAGCCACTTTTGCCTCGGCGAATTCAACAATCAGAATGGCGTTTTTCGACGACAGGCCAATGGTGGTCAACAGCGCCACCTGGAAGTAAACGTCGTTGTTCAGGCCGCGCAGGGTGGCGGCCACTGCTGCCCCCAGTACACCAAGCGGGATCACCATGATGACCGAAATCGGTACCGACCAGCTTTCATACAGCGCGGCAAGGCACAGGAACACCACCAGAATGGAGAGGGCATACAGGCTCATCGCCTGACCGCTCGCCAGTTTTTCCTGCAACGACAAACCACTCCACGCCCATGTGGTGCCGGATGGTAGGCTGTTTGCCAGCTGCTCCATTTTGCTCATCGCCGTACCGGAGCTCGCGCCGCTGGCGTTTTCGCCCTGAATCTCATACGCTGCCGATCCGTTGTAACGCACCAGACTTTCCGGGCCGTATTCCCAGCGGGTGGTAGCGAACGCAGAGAACGGCGTCATGGTGCTGTCGCTGCCGCGTACATACCATTTGTTCAGATCGGACGGCACGGCGCGGTAATCGCTGTCACCCTGGATGTAGACCTTTTTCACGCGACCACGATCGATAAAGTCGTTCACGTAGGTTCCGCCCCAGGCGCTTGAGAGCGTATCGGTCACATCGCTGAGGGAGAGCCCCAGAGACACGGCTTTGTTGTTATCAATATCCACCTGCAACTGTGGCATCTGCGGCAGATCGTTGGCACGTACGGTGTGCAGGTCGCTATCCTGATTCGCCTCGCCAATCAGCTGGTTACGCATTTTCAGCAGGGTTTCACGGTCGGTATTACCGGCGGCCATCAGCTCGAAGGTAAAACCGTTGCTTTGCCCCAGACCGTCGACCGAAGGTGGCGTCATGGCAAAAATGGTGGCATCACTAATGGTGCTCAGCTCCTGCGTGGCACGCAGGGCAATGGCCTGGGCGGTGTTCTCAGTGCCTTTACGCTCAGACCAGTTTTTCAGCGAGACAAACGCCATCCCGGCATTCTGGCCGCTGCCGCTGAAGCTAAAGCCCTCAACGGTAAAGATAACGTCGGTATTGGCTTTCTCTTTGGTGAGGAACCACTCGCGCACCTGGCGGCTCACCTCTGCGGTACGCACTGCTGTCGCCCCTGCTGGCAGGGTGTACTGCACCATGATTTCGCCCTGGTCTTCCGTTGGAAGGAAGCTGCCCGGCAGTTTCAACATCGCCAGCCCCATTGCGCCGCAGAGCAGGGCGTAGATGACCAGCATCCCGCCGGAGCGGCGCAGTGCGCGCAGTACCTTGTTCTGATAGCCGTGTTCGGTTTTGCTGTAGAAGCGGTTAAATGCACCGAAGAAGCCTTTTTTGTGCGGTGGGGTGTGGCTCAGTACCGAGCCGCAAAGCGCCGGAGTCAGGGTCAGCGCCACCACGACCGAGAGGGTCATCGCCGAAATAATGGTTACCGAGAACTGACGATAGATAACTCCGGTGGAGCCGCCGAAAAACGCCATCGGCAGGAACACCGCGGAAAGCACCAGAGCAATGGCGACCAGCGCGCCGGAGATTTCACCCATCGATTTTTCGGTCGCTTCGCGGGCGGGCAGCCCTTCGTCGCGCATAATACGCTCGACGTTTTCCACCACCACGATGGCGTCATCTACCAGCAGCCCTATCGCCAGCACCATCGCAAACAGTGTCAGGGTGTTGATGGAATACCCGAACAGCGCCAGGACACCAAACGTACCCAGCAGCACCACCGGCACGGCCAGCGCCGGGATAAGCGTGGCGCGGATGTTTTGCAGGAACAGGTACATCACCACCACCACGAGGATAATGGCTTCGAACAGCGTCTGGATCACATCCTCAACCGAGATCTTGATGAACTCGGTGCTGTCTTTCGGGTAGGCAACGTCGTAGCCTTCCGGCATCGCACGTTTAAATTCAGCGATTTTGTTCTTCACCGCCGTGGCGGTATCCAGCGCGTTAGCACCCGGGGAAAGCATCACAGCCATACCCGCAGCCGGGTGGCCGTTCAGCTTCGCGGTCGCGGTGTAATCTTCACTGCCCATCTCTACACGCGCGACATCGCTGATGTGGACGACTGAGCCGTTGGTCTTGCTTTTGATGATGATATTTTTGAACTGATCGACCGTTTGCAGGCGCGACTGGGCGCGCACGGTGGCGGTCAGCTGTTGTGCGTTTGATGACGGCAGCGCACCGATTTTACCAGCAGAAACCTGCACGTTCTGCGCTTCAATCGCGCTTTGAACGTCGGACGGCATCAGCGCGTAAGAGGCCAGCTTCGCCGGGTCGAGCCAGATGCGCATAGCGTATTCAGCACCAAACACCTGCAAGCTACCCACGCCTTCAACACGTGCCAGCGGATCTTGCACGTTACTGACCATCCAGTCGGCAATATCGGAACTGCTGGATTTGTCGGTCTTATCGTACACGCCCGCGATCAGCAGGAAGTTACTCTGCGATTTTTCGACCGTGATCCCCGACTGCTGTACTTCGGTTGGTAGGCGTGATTCTGCCTGCTGGACTTTGTTCTGCACCTGAACCTGCGCGGTGTCCGGGTCGGTTCCCTGTTCGAAGGTCACGTTAATGCTGACCGAGCCGTCCGAACTGCTGGTGGAGGTGAAGTAGAGCAGGTTATCCAACCCGGTCAGCTGTTGCTCAATGACCTGGGTGACGCTGTTTTCCAGCGTCTGCGCCGACGCACCCGTGTAGGTGGCGGAAATCTTGATCGATGGCGGGGCGACGTCCGGGTACTGCGCAACCGGCAGTGTGCGGATCGCCAGCATACCCGCGAGCATAATCAGAATAGCGATCACCCAGGCAAATACCGGGCGACGCACAAAGAAACGGGAAAACATCAGGCGTTTCCTCCGTTTGTTTTCATCTCTTCGGCTTTCACTTCCTGGCCGGTGGTGACTTTGTCGGTGCCCTCAACAATCAGCTTATCGCCTGCTTTCAGGCCGCTCAGCACCAGCCATTTGTCACCGTATGTCTCGCCCGTTTCCAGCTGACGCTGTTCCACTTTGTTGCTGGCATCAACGACCAGCGCGGTGGCATTGCCTTTGGCATCGCGGGTAATGCCCTGCTGTGGCGCGAGGATCGCCTCGTTCATGATGCCTTCATCCACTCTGGCGCGCACGAACATCCCCGGCAGCAGCTGATGCTGCGGGTTAGGGAAGACGGCGCGCAGCGTAACCGAGCCAGTAGATTCATCCACCGCGACTTCTGTCAGCGCCAGGTGACCTTTTTCGCTGTAGGTACTGCCGTCTTCCAGGATTAACGACACGCTCAGCGTGTCGCTGTTGGTGGCGAGGGTTTGTTTACGTAAGCGCAGCAGATCGGCGCTGGAGCGCGTCAAATCGACGTACATGCTGTCCAGACCGCGAATGGTCGCCAGCGCGGTATCCTGCTGGGCGGTCACCAGGGCGCCGGGGGTGACGGAGGAGATGCCGATGCGTCCGGTAATCGGTGCGGCCACGGTGGTCCAGTTGAGGTTAATACGAGCGCTCTCCTGCGCGGCCTTCTTTGACTCGACGCTGGCCTTGTCCTGCGCGCATGTAGATTTCGCGTCTTCCGCATCCTGACGTGACACGCCGTCGTCTTTCACCAACTGTGCATAGCGCTGGGCTTTCTGGCAGTCGGCCGCTACCAGCGCCTGGGCCTGTTTTAGTGCTGCGGCGGCTTCATCAAACGCCGCGCGATAGCTGGAAGGGTCAATTTGATACAGCGCCTGTCCGGCTTTAACGGTATCGCCTTCGGTGAACAGCCGCTTTTGAATAATGCCGCCTACCTGCGGGCGCACTTCGGCGCTCATGGCTGCGGTGGTGCGGCCCGTCAACTCACTGACGACGGAAACAGGCTGGCTCATGAGGGTGACAATCCCCACTTCCGGAAGAGGACGTTGGGGAGCAGATATTTGCGCATTATCGCACCCTGTCAGGAGGAGCAATGCCGCGATGGAGGTTGTTATGGTTTTCATAATCTTTTTCCAGGGTGAACGATACCTGCCCGTTAATCGCTTAACAGGGAGGAGGGCTATTTAAAGGCACAGCGATACCGTATCTCTGGTTGAGCCAGAAATGTAAAAAAGGGGGATTATTTATTCCCGCTAATTATTCATATGCGATTACTTCGCAGAGAAAAGCATATTTAAAATATCCTGATAAAGGGGTTCTAATTGTTCTGACGGTACTTTTAATGGCGTGAGTCGACGATAAATAGTTCCTTCGATCATCACAGCGGTAATCTCCACGCAGCAGCGAATATGCTTGTCGCTCAGGTGGGGAAACTGCTTTTTCAGGTGCTCGCAGGCGTTGGCGAACATGCGCGATTCGGCTTCTATCAGCATCGTCGCCACCTGCGGATTGCGCGTGGCCTCAGCGGACATTTCCAGCATCAGAGCATCGTCATCTTCGTTGAGGGTCTGTCGCCAGGCGAGCGCCTGCGGCATCCCTTCCACCAGGGTTTTCCCCTGCATCTCCTCAATGCGCGAGTCGATGATTCGGCGGATCATCTCTTCGATAATCGCGTCTTTGTTGCTGAAATAACGGTAAATTTGCCCGACGCTAAGCTTCGCTTCGCTGGCAATCTGCGACATGCTGGCAGCGTGAAATCCGCTGGCGCGAAAGCAGCGGCGCGCGGCGATGATGATCTCGTCCTGACGTTGTTTTTGTCTTTCTTCCAGTTTCGTACTCATCGTCGGCTACCGTGTAAAAGTGAGAATGATCGTTCTCAGTATACGTTTCGGGTGCGTATTGGAAAGGCTTTTTTTATTTACATATTGAATGAATGTTTCCTGGATTAAACAATGGAGGAAATAAGGAGTTTTTATGAAGGTTAAGCTGTGAGATATTCAGATTGCGCTGAAAATAAGGAGAGCAATATGCATTTGAGCATCACTAAAAAAGTTACGCCTGAAGAAAAAGAAGAGTTACTGACGGGGCTGAGAGCCTATAACGGGCAGTTTTTAGATCTGGCGAGCTTCAGTGGGGATATTGGCGTTTACGTGCGGGACGAAAAAGGCATCATGCTCGGTGGGCTAATTGGGGTGCGTAAAGGCGACTGGCTGAATATTGATTTTCTGTGGGTCAGCGATAGCGTGCGCGGTTCCGGCGTCGGCGGTCGGATTATCAAAACGGCTGAAGACGAAGCCAGACGCCAGGGCTGCAAGCACGCGCTGGTCGATACCGCCAGCTTCCAGGCGCGCCCGTTCTATGAAAAACAGGGGTACCAGCTTCAGATGTCTTTGCAGGATTATCCTTATCCGGGCATGCAGCGACATTACCTGGCAAAAGCGCTTTAAGTCCTGAATCTGTAGGCAGGGTAAGCCCGGCAATAGACCGCATATAACTTATCCTTCTTATTGATTCTTTTTCGGTTTTTATTTCACCGCCTCGTTGTCGATATAGTCACTAAAACATTCAGCAAAAGGAACTGTCTTGTGAAACGTCGATTGGGTGCTCTGGTACTTGCTGGCCTGCTGCTGGCAGGGTGCGATCAAAGTGGCAGCGATGCCAAACACATTAAAGTGGGCGTCATCAATGGCGCTGAACAGGACGTGGCGGAAGTCGCCAAAAAGGTGGCGAAAGAGAAATATGGCCTGGATGTCGAGCTGGTGGGCTTTAGCGGCTCGCTGTTGCCAAACGATGCCACCAACCAGGGGGAACTGGATGCCAACGTCTTCCAGCATCGCCCGTTCCTCGCAGAAGATAACAAAGCACACGGCTACAAACTGGTCGCCGTTGCCAATACCTTCGTCTTCCCGATGGCCGGGTATTCCCGCAAGATCAAATCCGTGTCTGACCTGAAAGATGGCGCAACCATTGCTATTCCGAACGACCCAACCAACCTCGGCCGCGCGCTGTTGCTGCTGCAAAAAGAGAAGCTGATTACCCTCAAGCCAGACACTGGCCTGCTGCCGACGGCGCTGGATATCACGGCAAATCCTAAAAACCTGAAAATTATGGAGCTGGAAGGGGCGCAACTGCCGCGCGTGCTGGATGACCCGAAAGTCGATGTCGCCATCATCAGCACCACCTATCTCCAGCAAACCGGGTTGTCGCCGGTGCATGACGGGGTATTTATCGAAGACAAAGATTCGCCGTACGTGAACATTGTGGTGACGCGTGAAGACAACAAAGACGCAGAGAACGTGAAGGAGTTTATTCAGTCGTATCAGTCACCTGAGGTGGCGAAAGCGGCAGAGGCTATCTTTAACGGCGGCGCAGTGCCTGGCTGGTAAGCATGCTGGCGGGGAAACCCGCCTTTTCACATTGGCCCGATTCCATCGATCATCGCCCTTTAACCCACATCGCAAAACTGCCCCTCTGGCTATTCTCTTTCTCACACTAACCGGAGGATAACCCATGAACATCACCCAAATTCGCAATGCCACTCAGCTGATAACCTACGCCGGAAAACGTTTTTTAATCGACCCGATGCTGGCTCCAAAAGGCGCGTATCCGGGTTTTCCTGGCACGGCGCGCGCAGATATTCGCAACCCGATGGTTGAACTGCCCGTTGACGTAAAAACATTGCTGGATGCCGATGCGGTGATTGTCACCCACACCCATAACGATCACTGGGATCAAACGGCCATTGAGCTGATCGCCAAAGACAAACCTGTCTACGTGCAAAACGACAGTGACGCTGCACTGCTGCGCAGCCAGGGGTTTAGCAACCTGACGGTGATGACAGATGAGACTCGTTTTGGCGATATCCGCATCGCGAAAACCCACGGCGGCCAGCACGGTACCGATCGTGCTTATGCGGTGCCAGAGCTGGCGGAGCGTCTGGGGGAAGCCTGCGGTGTGGTGTTGCGTCATCCTGATGAGAAGACACTGTACATTGCAGGAGATACCATCTGGCGCGAAGAGGTGGCGGCCGATCTGCAAAAACACCAGCCGGATGTGGTGGTACTTAATGCTGGTTACGCACATGTGCTGGGTTTCGGGCCGATTATTATGGGCGAGCAGGATGTTCTGAACGTCCATTTCCTGCTGCCGCAGGCACAGATTGTGGCGGTCCATATGGAGGCGATCAACCACTGCCTGTTAACCCGCCACGCACTGCGTGAGTACGCCGAAGCCAACCAGTTCAGTGATGTGCTGAGCATTCCACAGGATGGCGAAAGCGTTATATTCTGAGTGTTCAAAGGGGAAAGGAGAGACAAATGCCACCAGTAAACGTCGCGATTGTTGCAGTGGACGGGTTTAGCCCGTTCCACTACTCCGTTCCCTGTATTCTGTTTGGTGATACGGTATCTGGGGAAAAGCGCTTTAATGTCACGATCTGTGCCGAAAAACCGGGATTACTGACCTCCAGAGACGGCTTTGCGCTTAATGCCACGCAGGATTATTCCGCAATTGCGCAGGCTGATATCGTGGTGGTGCCTTACTGGCAGCACGTTCTGGAACGCCCGCCGCAGATGCTGCTCGATAGCCTGGTGCAGGCAAGAGACAACGGTGCGGAAATGGTCGGGCTGTGCCTGGGTTCGTTTGTGCTGGGCTACGCGGGTATTCTCGATGGCAAACGCGCAGCCACGCACTGGGAGTTTGAGCACCAGTTCCAGTCGCTTTTCCCGAACGTCCAGCTGGATATCAACGCCCTCTACGTCGATGACGACAACATCATCACCTCAGCGGGCACCGCCGCTGCGCTGGATTGCTGTTTGTATATTATCCGCCAGCGCTTTGGCAGCGTGGTCGCGAACCAGATTGCCCGGCGGATGATTGTTCCCCCCCACCGTGAGGGTGGGCAGGCGCAGTTTATTGCCCAGCCTGTACCAAAAGATACCCGCGATGCGCGGATTAACTGTCTGATTGATTATCTCCAGCAACACATTAACGAGCCGCATAATCTGGACGCGCTGGCGGAAGTGGTTTCCATGAGCCGCCGCACCCTGACTCGCCATTTTGTTAAAGCCACGGGTATGAGCGTCGCCGACTGGCTTACCGCCGAACGCCTGCGGCGCAGCCAGATCCTGCTTGAAGCCGGAAATATACCGATTGAACGCGTGGCAGAGCAGGTGGGATTTGTGTCGGCGGTGACATATCGCCAGCAGTTTAAAGCGCGTTTTGGGGTCAGCCCGGCAGAATGGCGCAAAACGTTCCGAATTCAGCCATCTTCAGCTAAAAATAATTCTGTCTCGATGGAATAAATGGCGTGGGAGACCTTTTACGCCTCACGATTAAGAACGATCCTGACGAACGCGCATTACACCCCCTAACCTGATTTTTTTGCTGTTTAATGCTGATGTATCAGACTGGTTACAAGACGCATCTCTTCCGGTTAAGATATTCCACGTTACTTTCCAGAAGAAAAGGTAGTGGCATGGCCAATATTGAAACGCAGTTACTTGAAGCAGGTTTCACCGTAAAAGAATTAGCGTATCTGAACCGAAACATTAACCGTTATGGTTCATCTCTGCTTGAGGTCGTGCTTGACTTAGGTAAGCGATTTATCATGGTTCTGTGTATTACTGCTGCTGTGGCTCTGATTTTCCTGGCGCTTCTTTTTTTCGCTGAGCAGTACAACATTGTTTCCGGGGGCATTTCTCTATTCATCGTATTGATGATTGTCTGGTTTTTTCAACCCCCGCTCATTACCTATAAAGCCTGGCGTTACAGGAAGAAATACATTAGTTCTGGCCAGACGCATTAGATATTAAATCAAATGAGACTTTTGCAGAGACACCCCAGCCGACAATTTTCATGGTGAGCACTGCGCGATTCATTCCATCGACCTTGCGGTAGAAATCCAGCGGGAGATAGCGAAATAGACGCCATGATTCGGGTTTTCGTATTGCACCAAATACCGTATAGACACTTGCTGCCAGGCTTACGCTATTGAATATCCCCAGAGCTGATTCACGTTTAAACCCCATAAACTGAGCGATATCCATTACGCCATCGGCCAGCATACCTTCGGAGTTTGGTTGGTGTTGTAGCGTTCTGTTAATTTCTTTTGAAATGGCATTTGCACCATCCATAACCAGAATCGCTCCGGCAAGTACACCCACGGGATTCATTGTCATCATTGCACCAACACCTGCAACAATCTGTAACCCTGAAAGCACAACCTTAATCGACGAGATAACGTAACCGACGACCTTGTTATTTTCTTTAACCAGTTCAATCTGAGCAAATAGCTGGGCGGTACGAGAGCGAATCATTCTACTTTGGTCAAGAAGACTTTCGTTCTCAGCTCGGATGTTTTTCAGGCACACCATACACTCTTCTTCAGTTTTGGCCGCCCGGGTTGCGCTAAATTGTTGCATTACAAATTGCCGGATATCGTCCATAAATTTAATGCGTGCGAGTCCGTCGCTGAGATGCTGCCCACCAACCATATTCGCAGTATTGATAAGCCTCCGTGCTTCGAGGTTAATCATTGTTTCAGCCCAAGCTCGGGCATTTTGACCAGGGAAAAGTGCAATATCCATTTTGATTTTCTCATCTGATAACCAACACTTACAGATTATCCTGCCAGCATTAACTGGCAACCATAAATTGAAAATTGTATTGCGAACTGAACGTGCCGAAGATACATCACTGCAGAAAGTAATCTGTGGTTATCCCGCCCGCACGGCGGGATTTTTATGCGTCACACGGTGTTACTGAACAATCACACGGCCGTTCAGCGGTTGAAGCGGACGGTTGTTGCTGTGCTCAAGCGCCTGCTTAAACATCTCCAGCTGCTTTTCTGACAAGGTCACGGTGTTTTTCATCACCAGCCAGCGCAGCCCTTCGGTGCACGGTGGGGTGGTCAGCGAACCGCTGAAGCGATAGTAGTGCAGGTCAGCCGGGAACAACGGACGAAGATCGAGGCGTTTATCAATCGACACTTCATGGTCCTTTTCCTTCGGAAGGTGTGCCAGCAGTGGAGTCAACGCGCTGTTCTCAGGGCCTACCTCAAACATAACGGCGAGCACCGCGATGTCGCCCTCTTTACTGGCATGAACAAAATGCGCTTCCAGCGGGAAGGATTTACCGTTGATCCGGTTTTCGCTCGGAGTGTGGAAATGGTACTGGCGCAGGATGAAGGTCTGGTCATCCAGGCGGAACTCATCTTCATCGCTGGCGGTCACCTGCAGGGTGTGACCATTGTTAATCATCTTTTCGGCGGCAGTATGGAAATTCAGTTCCAGCGGCGGCAGTGCGGCATCAAAGGGCTGACGGATATCAATCGGCGACTGAAATTTCCCGGTCTTGCAGGTGACAAACTCGTCGCTGAGCTCTCCCCAGTTATTCGGACCGGCCTTACCTTCATATGTCCAGTGCGGGGTCGCTCCTGCAAAGACAGAGGCAGAAAGGGCGAACAGGGATGCGGTCAGAATGCTTTTCATGATGTGTCTCCAGGAATAATAAATGCGCATTAAGATATTGATGGCATTGTACTCTTTCCTATAAGACCCGTCCTGATGTGTGGTTATTTAAGGTAAGGAAGGTGAGAGAATAAAACCTACCCCAGCCGCTCCACCCTCGTCTCCCCCTCTACCATCTTTAGCTGATACAGCGAAAACGACCTCTGCTTCTCAATCAAATTCGCCAGCTCCGGAGAGTGGCTGGTAAGCCAGATTTGTGAATAGCGGCTGGCCTCAGCAATTAAGCTTGCCAGGGCAGGCAGCATCTGCGGGTGCAGACTGTTTTCCGGCTCGTTCAACGCGATAAACGCTGGCGGGCGCGGGCTTAACAGCGCCACCGCCAGGCACAGGAAACGCAGGGTGCCGTCGGAAAACTCCGCCGGTTCCAGCGGCCTGCTCAGACCTTCTCGCTGCATCATCATGCGGAAACGCCCGCCGGTGTTGTCGCTGTAAAACACGCAGCCAGGAAATGCCTGGTCGAGAATGCGCATCAGCAGCAGCTCGTCGCCAATCTCGACGATGGTCTGAAACGCTGCCGCCAGATTTGAGCCATCGCTGGCGAGCACCGGGGAGCGGAAACCGACCTGTGGAGCCCGCATTGCCGAGCCGGATGAGACGGAAAACTCGTGATAGAAACGCCAGTTACGCAGAGATTCGCGCATCTGTGACACTTCCGGGTAAAGATGCGGTTCGCCGAGCTGCCCGAACACCGATTCGTTCTCATACAGCGTGCCGCTGTGGGTCACTTTTTCGTGATGCACGTTGTTCAGAAACACAGCCTGATTCTTGCGCTTCATCAGCTGTGACGACGGACGACGGTGCTGGCCGCTGAGCCAGATGGACTCTTCTTTGATCACCGGGTCGAGCTGAAACTGCGACGGATAAGGCAGCTTTTCGACAAAACCCACCTGCAATTCGTATTCGTAGGTTTCGGTTTCTACCGCCAGGTTCATGCGCCGCAACTGGTCGCTGCGGGTTTTCCCTGCCCAGAACACTTTCAAAATCCCACCTTCATTCGCCAGTGCCTGGGAAAACTGCCCCTGAGCCGCGCTGTGCATCAGGTAAATCGCCTTATAAATATTCGATTTCCCGGTGCCGTTTGGGCCGAAGACAATGTTGAGCTGTTCCAGCTCCAGTGATGTATCGCGAATTGAGCGGTAGTTTTGAATGTGCAGGGTGTTGATCACGGGTAGGCCCCTTTTTGCAGAATAAGCCTGTATATAATCACAGTCTTTGAGGTTAAATGCAAAAAAGAGACGACAGTGAGGATGTCGTCTAAACGGGGTACTGCTTTGGGCCTCTACGGGTCAATGGGGCCTTCGCATTTTTGTGATCACTTGACTGCCAGACGCAGACCCAAATCATCAGGATAGGGATCAAAGTAGTTTTGCGTCATCAGATACTGGTCAGGGTATTCGGCCATGTAGTGTTTGAGCAGAGTCAGCGGCGCAAGGATGGGCAACTGCCCGTTACGATAGTGCAGGATCACATCGCGCAGTTCGCCACGCTGGCGGGTGTTCAGCTGGTTACGGAAATACCCCTGAATATGCATCAACACGTTGGTGTGATTCTTCCGCGAGGCGGGTTTTTTCAGGATCGTCATCAGCTTTTCCCGGTACGCCACGAAGAAGGCGTCCAGGTCTTCCCACTCGTGCAGCGACGCAACGAACGGGCCGATTTCGCGATAACCCGCCTGATGGTGCGCCAGCAGCTGGAGCTTATAGCGGCTGTGGAAATCCAGCAGCGCGCGGCGCGTCAGGCCGTTGGCTCGCAGGGTGTTCAGCTCATGCAGGGCAAAAACGCGCTCGATAAAGTTTTCCCGCAGAACCGGATCGTGCAGGCGTCCGTCTTCTTCCACGGGCAGCCACGGCCAGGTTTCAAGGAGCGCGGCGGTGAACAGCCCGACACCCTCCTTGCGGCCCCGGTTGCCGTTTTCGTCATACAGCCGCACGCGTTCCATGCCGCAGCTTGGGGATTTTGCGCAGACAATGAACCCCGCCAGATCGCCGATTTTAGGCAGATAATCCGCCGCAAAGTCGACCATTTTTTGCGTGATGTTCTCATGGGGTGGCTTGCTGAAACGCAGTTGCGTTTCACCGTTTTCTGTCAGCGTTAAACGTATGGCAGGACGTGGGGTAGGCAGGCCAATCGCCATTTCAGGGCAGACCGGTTTGAAGCTGACCCACTGGGCCAGCTCGTCCATGACAAAACCCATACGTTTATGCCCGCCGTCAAAGCGAACGGCGGAACCGGTCAAACATCCGCTAATACCCAGCACAGGTTTTTTTGTCATGGTGAACACCTCCAGATCCAATACTTAAAACTTACACAATATTGATTATTTGTCCAAGTTTTGGTGGGGGTGTTTTGTGTTGATATTGAATTTAAATGGATTTTATTTGAGGGTGATAACCTCAATGGAGACGTGCTGCTGCCACTGTTCAAGCTGTTTTTTGCCTGCGGCGGTGAGTTTCCCGCTGGTCACCAGAAGCCATTTACGATCCGGGAATATTTCAGGTGCCAGCGTGGCAGGAGGCGAGGGCAGAATGTCGATCCGGTGGCCCTGGCCGGTGCGCGTTAAGGCTTCGAGCCAGATCTCGCATGCGTCGTTCAGATGCCAGCCACTGAGCAGAATATTATCGCCCGGCGCTTTTTTATCACCTTCGAGGCAGAAGGAGGTATAGGCGATGATGATGCCATCGAGGATTGCGCGCAGGGTCATGGCAGCGGCGACGTTAGCGGAGACCTGGCTACGCAAGGGGCGTAGTACGTTCGTGACCAGTTCTGGCCGAGGGTATTCGCGTCCGGCGTCGTAAATCATCTGGCGCAGGGACTCGATTTTGCCTTCCTGCAGGCGTTGCAGCATGTTCTGTTGCAGGGTTTGCCAGTTATTGGTCCTACCCGGTGTCGGGCGTTCCAGCAGGGGTTTGACCTGGCCAATAGGGACGCCTTTTTTTACCCAGTCGAGGATTTTTAGCGCCTGCTGGACGTCTTCATCACTGTACTGGCGGTGACCGCCATCCGTGCGCTGTGGCTTGAGTAAACCATAGCGACGCTGCCACGCACGCAACGTGGTAGCGGTGATGCCGCTGAGTCTGGCGAATTCGCCGATGGAGTAAGCCATGCTCGTGTCCAGAGTGGAGGAATATTCTCAATATACTACGAATTTTCCCGGACGGGATGAAGCACCGAAAAGTGTGCCGTTTGGGTTCTGGGATTGCTCCGCGGGTGTGGGTGAAGCAGTGAAGATCGTGCTTTCTTCGTAGGGTATTACTGGCCTGCCTGGATAGACTTTTGTTATCAGCGTAACGGGAGACAACGAGATGAACTGGCAGCCTTTTCGCGGCGACGCGCCGGAAAATATGACGATTTTCAGTGCGTCATTTCCCGATGTCAGCGACCAGTGGCCGATGAAAGACGATGCTGTCCGTGAGATCACTACGCTTGACCGGGCGCTGAAAGCCGAGCCAGCGCTCCGGCCTCCGTTGATTGAATACGAAGAAGGCGGGCAGGCCGTGCTTGTCCCTCAAAACCGTTATTCCGAACAGGCTTTTCGTAACCGCCCGGCGCTTACCGCGTGGCGAACCCGGCTGGTGCCCTCCGCGCTGGCGTTGTTTGTAGTGCAAAACCCGCTGGAAGACCGCCTGCCTGACGGAACAAAAATGGACAGCGACAGCCGCCAGTGGTTTATCCACGCTAACGATGCGGTTGGCGTGCGCTCCCGTGCCAGAGTTCTGGCCGCGCTGGTGGAAAAGTACATTCATAACGAAAGTGAGAACAACTGGGTCAGCCTGGCGAGTGGGGCCGCTATTCCGGTGCTGGAGGCGCTGCGCGAGGCCAGGCTCGACGGTCAGCAGGTTTATCTCACGCTGGTGGACAAAGACCCTGTGGCGCTGAGCTGGGCCGAAACCATGGCGGCGCAGGAAGGTATTGTTGTGGGTGAACAGCTGACCCTGCTCAGACGCAACTTGTTGCACACGCTGGTGCGTAACGAGGACTTACTGCTGGAGCTGGGTGAGCACCAGGCAGAACTGGTCGATGCGCTGGGGATTTTCGAATACTTCAATGATGCCGATGCGGTGATTTTTCTCCAGCGCGTGCTGCGGCTGGTCAAGCCCGGCGGCGCGGTGATTGTGTCGAACATGCTGACCAGCAGCCCGCAGATTGATTTTGTGCTGCGGGGTATTGGCTGGGAGGATATTTACCCAAGGACACTGCAACAGTTGCAGGATATTCATATTGCAGCGGGTGTGCCGGTGGAAAACGTCACCGTTGTGGTGCCGAAGGATGGGGTATATGCGGTGATGGAAATCAGGGTGGGGGATGACAAACCGCACGGCCAGTTCCCTCTCCCTTCGGGAGAGGGCTAGGGTGAGGGTGGACAGGGCGCTACAATATTTACCGTTCTTCAGTTGTTCGGTTTACCCGAACAACTGCCATGAAGGATTAACTGGTTTCTTTATTCTCAATGTCTGTTGGGGACTCTTGCTTTTTATGCTCTATCTGCTGCCCAGTCTCCTGAACAAACTTATGGGCCATTTCCTTGATACGCTTTCGACTTTCACAGGTACGATTCATTTAAGGTCTTCAGTTTATTGCCTCCATGCTTCTGGATACTTGATTTAATCGCCGCGCCCTATAATGATCCCCCCATGAAAATAGAAACCGCACTCCCCGCACACTTCGAACGTCTGGTCGCGATCTGGGAATCTTCCGTCCGCGCCACCCACCACTTTTTACAGGAAAGCGATATTGCGGCGCTGCGCCCGTTATTGCTCAATGCGTATTTACCTAACCTCAAGGTTGTTATTGCTGAAGATAACGCAGGTGTTATTCACGGTTTTTTAGGCGTTGATGAAAATCGCATTGAAATGTTGTTTGTTGATGATGCGAGCCGGGGGAAGGGCGTCGGGAAATTACTGCTACAACACGCCATTGCAGAGTTTGGCGTGAATGAAGTGGATGTGAACGAGCAAAACCCGCAGGGGGTGGAATTTTATCACCATATGGGGTTTGAGCAGATCGGGCGCTCTGAACTGGATGGGCAGGGGAATCCGTTTCCGTTGTTGCATATGCGGTTGGGAGAATAATATTTACCCCGCTGGGGCTCAGGAACTCCCCTCAAAAAATGTCTGCACGGACGTCCTCTCTCCCTTGGGGAGCGAGGACGACGTCACCGAACATGAATAATGATGCTTATTATGAGTTCTTAACCCCTGGTGGAACTTGTAAGTCCGACTTACAAGTTGCTTGCGACAGCTTTTCCTCTTCCTGATCCAGTTGCAGAACGATTGCATAGCTCATTTCCTCTGCCATCTCTTTAACTCGCAGCTGGCTTTCCGGTGGACGGGATGCAATCGCTTCATTTAACGTCTTCATTTTGTTGCCTCCAGGCTTACCCGCCTGTTTTGTTATCCAGGTTTCTGGAAAAACTAATGAGCCAATGCACCCTGTATTTCGGTTAACTTTGCTTGCGCGTGTTTGTAATCGTCCAGCAACTTCTGCTCGTTCTCGCTATACGCCATCAACACGATGCAGCCTTTCATGACTTTCACCGTGACCTGATGTCCGGTTTCAAATCCCGCTGCGCGCAGCCACTTGCCGGAAAGAATAATATTGGGGGTGGATTTGTCGTGAACCTTCGGGCGATATCCCACAATTAACGAACGCTCGGTTCCGGATTGGTCGGTGTCTGGGGTAGAATGCGAATCAGCCATAATCAACTCCTTGATAGTTGGTGAGGTTAGACGCTCCGGTTGTGTTCCCGCACAACGGGGCGTTGCAAATAAAAGGGGGTTAGGTGGCCTCATGTCAATCATATCGCGCGAAAAAAAACCAAAAGGTGGCGGGCAGTCTCCGCAGTTTAAGATGCGTATGGATCCGGCATTGAAAGAACAGTTGGATGCTGTGGCTGCTGAGGAAGGGGTGAGTCTCGCCAGCTGGTTGAAGGAGCTGGTGAGGGAGGCGTTGCGATTAAGGAAAATTGAACCTAAGGGTTAATATTATGAATATAGGATTCAGCCATGCCTAAAGAAATGAATCGATATGGTACCGTTAAAGTAATATCTGGAAAATTTAAAGGACGTATTGGTTATTACGATGATGATGATTCTCTTTTTCCAGAAAACCATGAATGGGATGAAGAAAATGGTGATGAAACAATAGAAGGTGTAATCCATGTTGCTATAGTATATTTTGGTCATTTTTCTCTAGCGACTGAGCATTATAATATCTCTTATGATGATTTAGAATATGCATCAATGCACGATTTAGTAATTCGTAAAACTGAACTTACTAAACTATGCTCCCCATACAATAAAATATCTTATAAGAAATTGTGCAGTTATTTTTCAGAATTACATTACATTGAAACTACTCTTCTGGATCAAATTGTGGAGCAGCGATATATGAGTAAACCTAGCGGGGCAAAAGTTTTCATCTCTCATTCATCATTGGATAAACCATTTGCAAAGATGTTATGTATGGACCTTGAAGCGAATGGATATGTTCCTTGGTTGGATGAATGGGACATAAAAGTAGGGGAAAGCATTCCCGAACGAATCTCTGACGGATTAGAAGAAGCTGATTTTGTAATTGTTATCCTTTCAGAAAATGCTGTTTCATCAAAATGGGTAGAAAGAGAATGGCAAACAAAATATTGGAATGAAATTCAACATGATCGTATTCATGTGCTTCCTTTGCTTTTAAAGGATTGCAAAATACCTGAATTATTAAAAACAAAAAAATACGCGGATTTTAGAAAAGATTTCAATACTGGATTACGGGACCTATTAGCAGCACTCGAAACTTTGTATAAAAAGAAATGAACTTTTGGCGGAAGATCACAGGAGTCGAACCTGCCCGGGAACGCTGGCGTCCCCAACTGGATTTGAAGTCCAGCCACCTCACCGGAGATGACGATCTTCCGCGCCTCGATTGCTACATGGAGGCGGGGCGCATTATAGCTACTTTCAGGCATTTACCACATACCCCTACACACTTTTTTCACCTCTCTTTTGACCTGTACCGGGTCATTTCAGTTAATTCCTAAGAAAATCCTCATGTTAGCGCTTCGTACTCCCCGACATTTACCGCGATCACAAAATACAATAAACAGAAGCCAGACTATGCGTAGAACGAGGGCATAGTCTTCCAGTTGTTTAACCTGGACGACGGCGATACGGTGACCATTACAGGTGATGATGAGGCACAAGACTGGTCGGTGTGTTTGCGCAACGTGCAGAAGGTGAGCGGCGTGAAGGGCGGCTCACACGCAGGCAGCGAGTGGGGTGTGGGGGTGAAATCCGAGGGGGATGAGGTAGTGGTTCATCTTTGATTCATCAGGAATTGTGCGGTCTGATGCCCTCACCCTGGCCCTCTCCCACAGGGAGAGGGAACAAAACCTCGTAGCCGCCACCCGGCTTATTTATTGTGCCGCCTGAATCGTCGACACCACTCCACCGACCATTGTCTGCTCGACTTGCTGCTTATCCATATTCACTGCATTCAGTTTCCCGTTAACGGTTGGCTTCAGCGGGGCCTTGTCCTGCACGCTGCCGCTGGCGGTGAGCTGAATGTTGCCGTCGCCCGCAATCGGCAGCGCTGGCCAACCCCAGTGCTCGATCACGTTCAGCGGCACACCGCGCCCGTTCAGGCTAATAGTGGTTTGCCGTTGCGGCAGTTGTGAAACCGTCGCCGTGGCTTCCAGAATGCCTTTCTCAGTAAACGCGCTCAGGTCAGTAATATTCACCGTGGCAGCATTGGCATTCAGTGCCAGTGACGGGCGACGTACATCCACGCGGTTAAAGGTTGCCGCCGCGCCGTTCAGGGTTGCGCTACCGCCCCAGACGCCCCACTGGCGATCTTTCACCAGTTGCAGGTTCGCGCCATAGCCATCAAGAGAGGTGATCTGCCACGGGAAGGTCGGATCGATGTCGATCACCAGGTTGCGGCTCAGACCGAATTTTTGCAGTGTCACGCTGTTGAGCCATTCCGGCAGAGGCTCCATCCACAGCGTTTTCCAGTTCTGCGGCAGGGTATACTCCAGCCCGGCGATGGCGACATCGTCCAGCACCAGCGCTTTGCCGTCGCGCTGCCAGTTGCCAGAGGTGCGCACCATGCCGCCTTCCCAGCGGGAGGTGAGCTGGCGCAATGCCACGCCCTGCGGAGAGAATTCCGCATTCAGGATTGGGTCAAACAGATGCAGCGAACCGTAGATGAATTCGCTGGCGTTCATGGATAAACGCCCTTCCTGGCTCTGCCAGTCGCCTTTACTCAGTGTCAGGTTGCGCAGGCTTAAATCAAGGTCAGTGACTGCCCAGTCCGGGCCCTGCAGGCGGGCATCGGTTACATCCAGGCGGCCAATCTGCAGAGAGGGGATGGTGGTCAGCGGTGCGAAGAAATCCATCAGCGTTTTATCGCTCTGCAGGCGGATCTCGTTCAGACGCAGGGTGTCGATGATCCAGCTTCCGTCAGCGTTACGCAGGGCGGAGCCGGTGAGTGAACCGCGTGCAATATCGGCACCGATGGTGTTCAACACCACTTCCTTGCCGTTCAACTGACCCTCGATCAACACATTGGTGGCCGGCATGCCGTTCAGGGTGAGCGAGCCTGCGCTCATCTGGATTTGCGCATTCTTACCCAGCACGTTGCCTGCTTCTGGTTGCCAGGGGCTAACACCCCCCGTGACTTTCTGGGCACTTAAATCCCACTCCGTATTGGGGCTGTTAAAGGCCATGTTGTTCAGTTGCAGACGGTCTGACTGGAAAGGCAGCGGCGCAGTCTGAGGAGAAAGATTCAGCGTGCCATCGAACAGGGAGATGGTATCCATATGCAGCGGATCGGTGAACTGTCGGCTACTGAGGCCAATATCGACTTTTTTCGCAACCAGCGTGGCGGGCTTGCCATCCCGGCCAAAGGTGACGTTTTCCAGAATGATGTGGGAAGGCGACGAAAAGCGGTGATTCATCTTGTCGAAACTGAGCTCGTAGTCGGTATTTACCGTCACCCAGTTGCTGACCTGACTCGCTCCCCAGCGGGTCTGGAGCAGGATATAGAGCGCCAGCACCACAATCAGCACGGCTACCAGAAGATAGACGAGTAGCTTTCCAATAAATTTCATGGTCTTCCATCCCGCAAAACGCACATAAAGGAGTTATGCACGATTTATGCGCAATCCTCAAGGCGGGAATGGTGTAATTAGATGTCACGGCAGGCATTGACTGCCTGCCGTGAGAGAGATCAATTTTTCTCAGGCGGGAATACGAGGTTCAGCACGATAGCGGTGATACCGCCCGCGGCAATGCCGGAAGAGAGCAGGTTTTTCACCCAGTCCGGGGCAAACTGCAGGATCAGCGGCTGCTGAGACACACCCAGACCCACGGCCAGCGACAGAGCGATAATCATAATCGCGCGGCGGTTCAACGGCTCGCGGGAAACGATGCGTACGCCGGAAGCGGCAATTGTGCCAAACATCACCAGTGTTGCGCCGCCCAGTACCGGCTCCGGAATGTGCTGCACAAAGCCGCTTACCGCCGGGAACAGACCGAGAACAATCAGCATCAGCGCCACCACAAAACCGACGTAGCGGCTGGCAACGCCAGTCAACTGGATCACGCCGTTGTTCTGGCCGAAGCAGGAGTTCGGGAAGGTATTGAATACCGCAGAAACAAACGAGTTCAGGCCGTTCGCCAGCACGCCGCCTTTAAGGCGCTTCATGTACAGCGGGCCGGAAACCGGCTGCTCGGAGACGTCTGAAGTGGCAGTGATATCGCCGATGGTCTCCAGAGAGGTGATCATAAAGACCAGCATCAGCGGCAGGAGCAGACCCCAGTCAATGCCCAGGCCGTAGTAGAGTGGTGTTGGAACGGTGATCAGCGCGCTGTTGGTTGGCGCGGTGTTCTCTGGCAGCATGCCCAGCGCCCATGCCAGCAGATAACCCGCCGCCATGGCAATCACCAGCGATGCGACGCGCAGATACGGGTTGCGCTGACGGTTAAGCAGAATAATGATCGCCAGCACGACACCCGCCAGCAGCAGGTTTTTCGGTGCGCCGAAGGTGTGGTCGGCCATTGCGCCATAACCGCCGCCGATGGAAGTCAGGCCAACCTGAATCAGAGACAGGCCGATAATCATCACCACCACGCCGGATACCAGCGGGGTGATGACGCGGCGCGCCAGGTGCAGTACGCGGGAGATGACCATTTCCGTGCAGCTTGCCAGCATCAGCGTGCCGAATAGCGCCGCCATCATGGTCGGGACATCCGCGCCACCGGTTTTCAGTGCTGTACCACCCATGATCAGTGGCGCCACGAAGTTAAAACTGGTGCCCTGAATCGACAATAAACCCGACCCCACCGGACCCCACGCTTTAATTTGAATAATCGAGGCCACGCCAGAGGCAAAGAGAGACATGCTGATGATGTGCTGAGTGTCCTGAGCCGGTAAACCGAGCGCCTGGCAGATCAGTAACGCCGGGGTGATCACCGCCACAAACATGGCCAGAAGATGCTGGCAGGCGGCGAAAAGCGTCTGAGGAAGAGGCGGGCGGTCTTCAAGGCGGTAAATCAGTTCGCTATTTTGCTTCTGCGCAATCGGTTGCGCATCAGGCGACTCTATGGTGTTAACGGACATCGGCGGCAATCCCACGGTGGAAAAGCGGGCATTTTATCTGACCGTCTGGTAAAAGCAAACGATTGCCAACAAAAAAAAGGAAGAAAATCTGCCGCTTTGAGCAGGTTTTCTACAACGTATCGGGAAAAAAAATTACACTTTTTGCGCCGGTGGCTCATGAAGAGCGCAAACCGGCCCAGGATAACGCCGCGTGTGTATGGAACACGCGCAATACAGGAGCCTTCTATGATTCATCTCGATACGTTGTCGACCCTTGTTGCCGCAACGCTGGTCTTACTGCTTGGCCGTAAGCTGGTACACAGTGTTTCCCTTCTGAAGAAATACACCATTCCCGAACCTGTCGCCGGTGGCCTGCTGGTGGCGCTGGCCCTGCTGGTGCTGAAAAAAAGCATGGGCTGGGAAATTGATTTTGATATGTCTCTGAAAGAACCTCTGATGCTGGCTTTTTTTGCCACCATCGGCCTGAATGCCAACCTCGCGAGCCTGCGGGCGGGCGGTAAAGTGCTCGGCGTATTTCTGATAGTGGTGGTGGGGTTGTTGCTGATGCAAAACGCCATCGGCATCGGGATGGCAACACTGCTGGGCCTGGATCCGCTGATGGGGTTGCTGGCCGGGTCAATTACGTTGTCCGGGGGGCACGGTACCGGTGCGGCGTGGAGCAAGCTGTTTATCGAGCGCTATGGCTTTGAAAATGCCACTGAAGTGGCGATGGCCTGTGCGACCTTTGGCCTGGTGCTGGGTGGCCTGATTGGCGGCCCGGTGGCGCGTTATCTGGTAAAGCATTCCACCACACCAGACGGCAGACCGGACGATGAGTTGGTGCCTACTGCGTTCGAAAAACCGGATGTCGGGCGCAGCATTACTTCACTGGTGCTGATTGAGACCATCGCGATGATTGCCATCTGCCTGACGGTGGGCAAGGTGGTTGCGCAATGGCTGGCAGGTTCCGCGTTTGAACTGCCGACGTTTGTCTGTGTGCTGTTTATCGGGGTGATCCTGAGCAACGGTCTGGCGCTGATGGGGTTTTATCGTGTGTTCGAACGTGCAGTTTCAGTGCTGGGCAACGTCTGTCTGTCGCTGTTCCTCGCGATGGCGCTGATGAGCCTCAAACTGTGGGAACTGGCCTCGCTGGCGCTGCCGATGGTAGCCATTCTGGCAGTGCAGGCACTGTTTATGGCGTTGTATGCGATGTTTGTCACCTGGCGCATGATGGGCAAAAACTACGATGCGGCGGTGCTGGCAGCGGGTCACTGCGGGTTTGGTCTGGGGGCAACCCCAACGGCTATTGCCAACATGCAGGCGATCACTGAACGGTTTGGCCCATCGCATATGGCGTTTCTGGTGGTACCAATGGTCGGTGCGTTCTTTATTGATATCGTCAACGCGCTGGTGATTAAGCTGTACCTGATGCTGCCGATGTTTGCCTAAGGTCAGGCGTTGGAATAACGTTCGGTTTCCGGCATCCAGCGCTCTATTAACGCTGCCGCCTGTTCGGGGTAGCGTTCATGAATATGGCGGGCCAGGCGTTGAACTTCGGGGATCATAGCCTGATCGCGCAACAAATCCGCCACTTTGAATTCAGCATTCCCTGTCTGCCGTGTGCCCAAAAGTTCCCCCGGGCCACGTATCTCAAGGTCTTTTTGCGCAATTACAAAACCGTCGTTGCTGTCGCGCAGCACCTGCAAACGCATCTGTGCAGTTTTCGAGAGCGGTGCTTTGTAGAGCAGTACGCAGTGGGACGCCACCGCACCACGACCAACACGTCCGCGCAACTGGTGGAGTTGGGCAAGCCCCAGACGCTCCGGGTTTTCGATGATCATCAGGCTGGAGTTTGGCACATCGACGCCTACTTCAATGACCGTCGTAGCAACCAGTAAATGCAGCTCCCCCTGTTTGAACGACTGCATCACCGCCTGTTTCTCCGCGGGTTTCATCCGTCCGTGAACCAGACCAACGTTTAACTCTGGCAGTGCCAGTTTCAGCTCTTCCCACGTCGCTTCTGCAGCCTGCGCTTCCAGCAGTTCAGACTCTTCAATCAACGTGCAGACCCAGTACGCCTGACGCCCTTCGTGAGTGCAGGCGTTGCGTACGCGGTCAATAATATCGCTGCGACGCGTGTCAGGAATGGCGACCGTTGTGACTGGCGTACGACCCGGCGGCAACTCGTCGATGGTGGAGGTATCCAGATCGGCGTAGGCGGTCATCGCCAGGGTGCGGGGGATCGGTGTCGCGGTCATGATCAGCTGATGCGGGTGGAAGCCCTGTTGCAGCCCTTTTTCCCACAGCGCCAGACGCTGATGCACACCAAAGCGGTGCTGCTCGTCGATAATCACCAGCGCCAGGCCGTTAAACTGTACCTGTTCCTGGAAGATGGCATGTGTGCCAACAATCATTTGTACCTGACCGCTGGCAATTGCATCCTGTTGTGCAAGGCGGGCTTTGCCTTTTTGCTTCCCGGCAAGCCAGCCCACCTCAATGCCCAGCGGCGCAAACCAGGCGCGGAAATTGTTGGCGTGCTGTTCGGCCAGCAGTTCCGTCGGTGCCATCAGCGCCACCTGTTTGCCGTGGGCAATGGCACGCAGGGCTGCCAGGGCGGCAACCAGTGTTTTACCGGAACCTACATCACCCTGCACCAGGCGCATCATCGGCACATCAAGCGCCATATCCCGTTCGATCTCGGCGGTGACGCGCGCCTGCGCACCGGTGGGTTTAAACGGCAGCGAGGCCAGCAGCTTATCTTTGAGCTCATCACGCAGGCTTAAGGGCTGGGCATGGAAACGTTGCGCACCCGCGCGAAGCGCCAGCATGCTCAGGTTATGTGCCAGTAATTCCTCAAGGATAAGACGCCGTTGGGCGGGGTGTTTGCCACTTTCTAAATCGCTGAGCTGTAGCGATGGCGGTGGACGGTGAAGGGTTCGCAGTGCTTCGGACAGGCTCATCATACCCTGCGCCAGTTCTGGCGGCAGAAGCTCGGTAATGGCGCAGGTATCCAGCAGTTCCAGAGCCTGATCGGTGAGTTTACGCAGCGTCGCCTGCTTGATGCCTTCGGTGGTCGGGTAAACCGGGGTAAGTGTTTCCTGCATCTCCGGTGTGCTGAGATCGCCCTGTACGCGGTATTCCGGGTGGATCATCTCTGCGCCGTATTTTCCGCGTTTGGCTTCGCCATAGGCCAGCACTCTGCGACCTGTCGCCAGGCTGTTTTTCATTGCCGCGCTGAAGTTGAAAAAGCGCATGGTGAGAATGCCGGTGCCGTCGCTGATCTGACAGGTCATCATCCGGCGTCCACCAAAGGTGATATTGCAGTTCAGGACTTCACCTTCAACGGTGGCATAAATGGCAGGGAGCAGATCACCAATTTTGTACAACTGGGTGCGGTCTTCGTAACGCAGAGGGAGGTGGAGCAGGAGATCCTGCACCGTGTGCAGGCCTATTTTAGCCAGTTTACTGCTTTGCGCCGCGCCCACGCCCGTCAGGCTATTGAGCGGGATAGCATCCAGCAGGCGGCCTTTCATCGGTTAACCGGCGTACTGCATGGTGGCCCACCACTCGGCATCGGCTTCAATTTCGCCCTGCGCGTTGACGTGGGGGTAAGGCAATTTTTTCTGCTTCGCAACGCGAGCCAGCACCGGATAACCACCTTCGAACAGCAGGCGCTGCTGTTCATCTTCCGGCAGCATACTGTTGCTGCGTTTGTACATCCCGGCATTCTGACGCTGGCGCTGCGCTTCATAAAGAATAAGCGCGGAGGCCACTGAAACATTGAGGGACTGAACCATACCGGTCATCGGAATGATAATGTCCTGATCCGCCAGATCCAGGGCTTCCTGAGTGATCCCGGTTTTCTCCTGACCCATCAAAATACAGGTCGGACGGGTGTAGTCGATCTCGCGGAAATCTACGGCCTTAGCGGACAGGTTAGTGGCAAGTACCTGCATACCGCGCCCTTTCAGGTGGGTTACGGCTTCGCCTATGGTCTGGTGGTGTTTGACAGAAACCCAGCTGTTACTGCCTGCAGCGGCAGATACCATGGTTCGCATGCGGGAGCCCGGCCAGACAGCGTGCACTTCATGCACGCCGACGGCGTCTGCAGTACGGACAATGGCAGAAACGTTATGGGGTTTATGGACCTGCTCCATGCAGACCGTCAGGTCTGGCTGACGCCTGGCGAGCATCTCGCAGATACGTGCATAACGTTGTGCATTCATAAAACTAGTTTCTGTTTCGGGTGACTTTAATCACGTCCGGCATGACGCGGATCTTGCGCATAATATTCGCCAGATGCACGCGATCGCGGGCGGTCAGACGAATAAAGGCGCTGTAGACGCGGCCATCTTTTTCTTCCGTGTTCAGGCTCTGAATGTTGGAAGAGGCCGTGTTAATCGCTGCCGTCAGGTTCGCCAGGGCACCCTGGTGGTTGAACATATCCACCTTAATTTCGGTGATAAATTCCTGCGCGGTCTCTTTATCCCACTCGACCGCCATAAACTTCTCCGCTTCTTTTTGATAGCCGCGGATGTTTCGACAGGATTCATGGTGGATCACCAGCCCTTTACCTGGGCTGACGTGCGCAATAATCGGGTCGCCAGGGATTGGACGGCAACATTTTGCGAAAGTGATAAGCACGCCGTCTGCGCCTTTGATAGGCAAATGACCGTGGCTTTGCGTGGCAGGCTGCGCAACTGAGGCATCCCCCTGTTGCAGGTTTTTCGCTACCACTACACTCATGGCGTTACCGAGGCCGATCTCTGCCAGCAGGTCATCAAGCGAGGCGAGTTTCATGCGCTCCAGCTCACGCTGAATGTTCTCTTGCGGGATCTCAGCCAGCTTACGACTGCCACCCAATGCGTGGTTGAGCAGACGACGTCCCAGACTGACGGAATCATCGCGCTTGAGGTTTTTCAGTAACTGACGAATTTTGGCGCGTGCTTTAGAACTCACGACAAAGTTCAGCCAGGCCGCGTTCGGACGTGCACCCGGCGCGGTAATAATTTCCACCGTCTGGCCACTGGAGAGCGGCTGAGACAGCGGGTAAGGCTGTCTGTCGACGCGTGCACCCACGCAGGCGTGCCCGATATCGGTATGCACTGCGTAAGCGAAGTCGACCGGTGTTGCCCCAGCAGGCAGTTCGACAATGCGACCTTCTGGGGTGAAAACGTAAATCTCATCCGGGAAGAGATCGGATTTAACGCTCTCGATAAATTCAAACGAGCTGCCCGCACTCTGCTGAAGTTCCAGCAGGCTCTGCATCCAGCGCTGGGCGCGGATTTGAGCGGTCGTGCTGCTTTCACCGCCGTGCTCTTTATACGCCCAGTGTGCGGCCACACCCATTTCTGCCATCTGGTCCATATCTTCGGTGCGGATCTGCACTTCGACAGGTACACCGTGTGGACCGATCATCGAGGTATGCAAAGATTGATAGCCGTTCGCTTTTGGAATGGCGATGTAATCTTTCATGCGCCCCGGACGCGGTTTGTAGAGGCTGTGCATCTGCCCCAGCACGCGATAGCAGGTATCAGAGTCGTGGACGATCACGCGGAACGCGTAGATATCCATAATCGAGTGAAAACGCTGCTCTTTGAGCACCATTTTGCAGTAGATGGAGTACAGATGTTTTTCACGACCGCTGACGCGGCACGGAATTCCCGCTTCCTGTAAACGTCCTTCAATTTCCGAGAGGATCTTTTGAATCATCTCTTTACGGTTACCGCGTGCGGCTTTCACCACCTCTTTAATCACACGATAGCGGTTCGGGTACAACGCTTCAAAACCCAGCTCTTCCAGCTCGGTTTTAATGTGATGGATACCTAAACGGTGCGCCAGTGGACTGTAGATTTCGAGGGTTTCACGGGCAATGCGGCGACGTTTATCCGGGCGAAGTGAGCCCAGCGTGCGCATATTGTGGGTACGGTCAGCGAGTTTGATGAGAATGACGCGGATATCCTGCACCATCGCCATAATCATCTTGCGGAAGTTTTCGGCTTGCGCCTCTTTCTTGTCGCGGAAATTCAGCTTATCAAGCTTAGAGACCCCTTCCACCAGTTCGGCAACGCTTTTGCCAAACAGCTGTTCCATGTCCTGGTAAGTGGCAGGGGTATCTTCAATCACGTCGTGCAGCAGAGCGGCCATCAGTGTTTCATAGTCGAGTTTCATCTCGGCCAGAATACAGGCTACCGCTACCGGGTGCGTGATATAGGGTTCACCGCTTGAACGTGTCTGGCCCTCGTGAGCGTCACGTGCAACGAGATACGCCTGCTGAAGACGCTTAATCTGGTCTTCAGGCAGGTAGGTTTGAATCAGTTGATTCAGGCTTTCAAACAGATACAAGGGCGACCCGCAGGTTTAATTAACGACGACCTTCAGCAATAGCGGTTACGGCCTGCAGTTCTGCGGCTTCCTGCTCTTGCTGCTCCTGGCGCTCACGCACGTCGAGGATCTGGTTGTTAATCAGACCTTCTTCGATTTCGCGAAGTGCGATAACGGTAGTTTTATCGTTTTCTTCCGGTACCAGCGGATCTTTACCGCCTACCTGCATCTGACGAGCGCGACGCGCGGCGACCAGCACCAGGTCAAAACGGTTACCAATTTTCTCTACAGCGTCCTGAACAGTTACGCGTGCCATACTTAAAATGCTCCACAGGTGAAGAAATGACTGGGCATGATACTGAAAGTGGGTTCAGTCTGCCAACAGTTTGGTGATTAATGCGTCATGTCGCTGCTTCTGGCGGCTCATACGCAGACGTTCTGCGCGAAGAATGGTTTTGAGATCGCTTAGCGCGGCATCAAAATCATCATTCACAATAAGGTAATCATATTCCGCGTAATGGCTCATTTCTGCAACTGCCTGTTCCATACGCTTGGCGATCACTTCTTCGCTGTCCTGGCCACGACCGCGCAGGCGGCGATCCAGCTCATCTTTCGATGGCGGTAAAATAAAGATGCTGCGTGAGTCCGGCATCTTCTTGCGAATCTGTTGTGCGCCCTGCCAGTCGATATCCAGGAACACATTTACGCCTGTTGCCAGAACCTGCTCAATGGTTTCACGCGAGGTGCCATAGTAGTTACCGAACACTTCTGCGTGTTCAAGAAACGCGTCTCTGCCAATCATCGCTCTGAATTCGTCGTGATTCACAAAGAAATAGTGTTCACCGTGCACTTCACCCGGACGCGGCGCTCGCGTGGTGTGAGAAACAGAAACCTGTGTGTCGTACAACGGTTGGGTTTTTAACAGTGCCTGAATAAGGCTGGATTTACCCGCGCCACTAGGGGCAGAAACAATATAAAGCGTGCCTTGAGCCATGAGAGTCTTTTGTATGTGTTAGCGAAGAAGTCCTACATACGGGCTTATTATACACGTCACCGCTCTGTGACGTAGCCTTTGTCACACTTTTTCCCCTCGAATATTGAATTTTGCGTGCCATTTTCAGGTTTTATCTGTGGTTTTCAGCAACCAAAAGAAATACCGGATAGCGTCCCGCATTGTGAAACGTTGACGTTAGCGTTGTTTCAGGCATCCGGGTATACCTCCTGCAAGGCAAAGGAGGGGTAGCGATGTGGCGATGGATAAGCGGGTTAATGCTGTTGTGGTGTGGCTATGGGGTTGCGGTGTGCCCGGTGTGGTCGCAGGCAAAAGCAGAGAAAGAAATTGCGTCCTTAAGTGCGCAAATCAAACGCTGGGATGATACCTACTGGAAACAGGGCGTTAGTGAGGTCAATGACGAGGTGTACGACCAGCTTAGCGGCCGGTTAAAACAGTGGCAGCACTGTTTTGGCAGTGAATCACTGGACGCCACCATTCCTGCCCTGACGGGAAATATCAAACATCCTGTCGCCCATACGGGGGTTCATAAAGTGGCCAGTAAAGAGGCGCTTCGCATGTGGATGCATGCCCGGCACAATCTCTGGATGCAGCCAAAAGTCGACGGTGTGGCGGTGACGCTGGTCTATCGTGACGGAAAGTTAACTCAGGCCATCAGTCGTGGTAATGGCCTTAAAGGTGAGGACTGGACTGCACAAGTGCGTTTAATCCCGTCAGTCCCTAAAGACGTGTCGGGTGCGCTGGCAAACAGTGTTCTGCAAGGGGAGCTTTTTTGGTTGCGCGAAAACCACATTCAACAACAGATGGGGGGAGTGAATGCGCGCGCAAAAGTGGCGGGTGCGATGATACGGCAAAAGGACAACGCGATTCTGAAACAGACAGGAATATTTATCTGGGCCTGGCCGGATGGACCCAAAGATATGCAAAGCATGTTGTCTGAACTTTCCAGTGCAGGGTTTCCTCTTACGGCACGCTATACCTTGCCAGTTGAGACTGTAGAAGCCGTCGAGAAACAGCGTTCAACCTGGCAAAACATGGCATTACCCTTTGCCACGGATGGCATTGTGGTGCGATCCGCAGATTCTCCCCAGGGTGAAAATTGGTTGCCTGGGGAAGGGAGCTGGGTCGTCGCATGGAAATATTCTCCTGCAACACAAGTAACAGAGGTCAGTGATATTCGTTTTACCGTAGGGCGAACGGGCAAAATTTCCGTCGTGGCTGCCCTGGAACCCGTGCAACTGGATGATAAACAGGTGCAGCGAGTGAACCTGGGCTCGGTCGGTCGTTGGCAGAGGCTGGATATCGCCCCGGGCGATCAGATACAGGTAAGCCTGGCCGGCCAGGGTATCCCGCGCTTTGATAAGGTCGTCTGGCGAGGGGCGGACCGACAAAAACCAGTTCCTCCGCCCTCGCGTTATCATTCAATGAGCTGTTTTTATGCCTCGCCGGAGTGTATGGAACAGTTCTTTGCCCGGTTGACGTGGCTCAGTTCAAAGCAGGTATTTAACATTGAAGGGCTGGGAGAGTCAGGTTGGCGGGCACTCTGGCAGGCACATCATTTTGAACATCTCTTCTCATGGCTGTTGTTAACTCAGGCGCAGCTGCAGTCTACGCCGGGGTTTTCCGCAGCACGTGGGTTAGCGCTCTGGCATCGCTTTAATCTGGTACGTGAGCAACCTTTTATTCGCTGGCTTATGGCGTTGGGTGTGCCGCTGACACAGACTTCGCTGAAGGCTATGGGGGACATGTCCTGGCAGAAGATGAGTGCGCGTAACGAAAAGGACTGGCAGTCCTTGCCGGGGACGGGAGAGGAGAAAGCGCGGCAAATCGTTAACTGGATGCACGCGCTTCAGGTTGATGTGCTGGCAAAGTGGCTAGCGGAGCAGCACATCAAGGGATTTTGACATCAATGAGCGCTGTGTTTGTAGTGAAAAACAGGCAGCCCAAGTTTCAGCCGCAGCGCCAGCATTCGCGCTGTAAAGCCGAACAGCAGTGTGGAGATGACCACCACATCATGATTAGAAACATAATGCTGCAGGGCGATATAGAGCACTGCTGCAGCAAAGGATATGCCTGCATACAGCTCTTTTTGAAAGACCAGAGGAATACGTTTGCAGAACATATCGCGCAGCACACCTCCGAATACACCCGTGACCACCGCGGCAATGGTGGCGATCACTGGCCCTTCACCCATATCGAGCGCGATTTGTGCACCGATGATCGAAAAGACGATCAGCCCCAGCGCATCAAGCACCAGGAACAAGCGGCGTAGATGAGGCATAACGGGGGCAACAATGGTAGTTAATACTGCAGCCGTCGCCACGATAATCACGTACTCAGGGTGTTTAACCCAACCGAGTGGATAATGACCAAGCAGGATATCGCGTACAGAACCGCCGCCCAACGCAGTCGCAGTGGCGATAATGATCACGCCGAAGGTGTCCATCCGGCGACGTCCGGCGGCGAGTGCGCCTGTCATGGCTTCGGCAGTGATCCCGATGAGATAAAGGATATGTAGCAGCATCTATTCCCCCCAGCATTAAGGGCAACAGGGTAGCGTTTTGTGTCGCCGATCACGATTTAGTTTTTCTTGTCTGAGTAGGTAAGACTTATTTTATATAATCCATAAATATCGAAATTGCGGATTTTATGGTGTTATTCGTTAATATTTCGCATTAGTTTTACTCATGTCGAATGCGCATCGTCAGCAAAAATCTGCTTAAACATTGGCACAAGCGCTTTATTTCCCGTCTCGCTGAGATGGTTATCGTCGAAATACTGGGGTTCCAGGTTCTTACTGCCTATGCAATGTCCAGCTTTGCACAGGTAAGGTGTGGGATCCAGAACCCTGACGCCACAGTTTTTTGCTGCCTGAGATTGCGCTTGCAGAATTGCACTATTTCGCTTTTGATACTCTACCAGAGGGATGGAAATATCTTGCGTTTTTTTAGACGTCATTAAGCGATGGGAAAGTGTGCGGGGAACATTCACCTCCATTTCCGGAACAGGGTTGACCAGAACCACTGGGTGATCGCGATTAAGCGTACAGGCCATCTCAACGATGGATGCCTGGTAATGCTGCAAATAGTCTTTGTTGTCCTGTGGGCCAGTTTCGAATGTTACCAGCTTATTTTCAGCATAGTGAGTCAGGCGGTTCACAATCACTACCGGGACATTCGCCGGGTATGCTTGCAATTTTTTACTCAGAGATCGGTTAAATTTTCCACAGTGATTGCTACCCAGCAGATTGGCATTTGCGAGAGTGGGGCAGCCTGAATAGGTTATCCCCACAACTGAACCGCGCTCTTTAGCTGCTTCTGCGAGTGCTGTTGCTGTTGCTTCGGCGTGGCTGTCGCCGATAATGATGACAGCAGGTTCCCCGGTACCGTAATAACTCATATGTGTTTTTGGGTTAGCAGAATAGTTTTTATTGTTCGCTTCAGCTGCTATCCGGTCGACCTGCGCATTAGGGTGGCTGACAATAATCTCGTTCTTGACCAGATGGCTATATCCCCATGCCCCCCCGACACAGGTAAACAGTATTATCCAGAATGAAGCAACCGCACGTTGGTTCAAAAAGTTTTTGGCTGGTTGTTCGATGAGTACCCATGAAACCCATCCCAGTAAAAAAGAGAGGGCAATGGCGCTGACCACCCAGAGCCCGTTGTGTTGATGTTCGGAATAAGTTAGATATACGGCAATTGGCCAGTGCCACAAATAAATTGAATAGGAACTTAAGCCAATCCAGCGCAGGTTGCGGTCAGCAAGGCTAATCAATGAAGCATTATTGCTGTAAATAACCAGCATTGTACCTATGATGGGCAGTATGGTGATTCCGCCTGGCCAGTCATGTTCAGCACTGATAAAGAAAATAGAACCTGTGATGAGGCCATATCCCAGCAGGGCCATTATTGTGCGCATCGTTCGGGAGAGCACATAACGATTTGCACTATACCAGATGAGGCTGCCGCAAAGCATCTCCCAGGCACGATATGGCATCAGATAAAACCGGGTAGCCGCACTAACCGATGTATTCATACTGAACCAGAAAGCACCTAGCGTAAGCAATAATAGACATAACCCAGTGTTCACTTTTTTTCTGAACGGGTATAACGCCATAATAATGAAGGGTAATACCAGGTAAAACTGCCATTCAACTGAGAGTGACCAGGTATGTAAGAACCAGTTTTCATGCGAGTCGGTAGCAAAATAATCTCCAGACTCTTTTTTTAGTTTTATATTGGAAATAAAAAGAACAGTATAGCCAATATAATTACCTAGTTTTCTATATTCGTTGGTTGGAAGCCAAAATAAGGTAACCAATGATAATACAAGGCACAATATCAGTAATGCTGGAATTATACGTTTAGAACGTGCAGCATAAAATTGTATTAGATTGAATGAGCGCTTTTCGAGACTTGTAGCAATAATTTTTGTCATCAGGAAGCCAGAGATAACAAAAAAGACGTCTACACCAATAAATCCACCAGGAAGTAAAGTGGGCGCGAAATGGTAAAGCACTACGGAGAGAATGGCAATTCCACGCAGCAGGTTGATATCCTGGCGGAAGTCACGGTCAACAACGAGGCTTTTGCTTTCCTCTAATGTTAAGTTGATGTTTGCCATTCACTTTTCCTGGTCGTTAACATTAGTTCTACTTAAAACTACTGGGAGTATATCAAAATTAATGTGTGAATTCTTATGTTCTAATGCGATATGTAGCTCTTTATGTAGCTGGAATATTCAACTAAAAAAATGGCCCCTGCATGGGGCCATTAATTAGAAAGCATATCTTTAAATTCGTTACTCGATATTCTGGATCTGCTCGCGCATTTGCTCAATCAGAACCTTAAGTTCAATCGCTGAGTTGGTTACCTCGGCATTGATTGACTTAGATGCCAGGGTGTTCGACTCGCGGTTGAACTCCTGCATCATAAAGTCGAGACGGCGCCCTACAGCTTCTTTCTTCTTCAGGATGTTGTAGGTCTCTTTGACGTGCGCTTCAAGACGATCCAGCTCTTCGGCTACGTCAACACGCTGTGCCATCAGCACCAGCTCTTGTTCCAGACGGTTATTTTCAAGCTGAACTTCGGCTTCTTCCAGTTTGGCGACCAGGCGCTCGCGCTGCCATTGCAGCACTTCTGGCATATGGGTGCGCACTTTCGCCACTTCAGTGCTAACGCCTTCAAGACGCTGCTCAATCATCGCCTTCAGTGCCTGACCTTCGGTTTCGCGGGCAACGATAAAGTCATCCAGAGTGCTGTCGAGGGCACTGAGAATTTCAGCGGCAATCGCATCCAGATCCTGCTCACCGGCGGCCATGACGCCTGGCCAGCGCAGAATATCAACCGGGTTGATTTCGCCTTCGTCGCTCTGCATTTTGACCCAGTTCGCTGCATTAACGAGCTGTTTTGCCAGTTTTTCGTTGAGGATCAGTTCGCCCTGCGCGCTGGCATCAGGCTCAAAACGCAGGTTACATTCCACTTTACCGCGCGTCAGACGCGTACGAATACGCTCACGTACGACTGGCTCAAGGCTGCGGAACTGCTCCGGCATACGGAAATAGGTTTCCAGATAGCGCTGGTTTACCGAGCGCATTTCCCAGGTAGCGCTACCCCAGCTACCCTTGATTTCACGCCGGGCGTAGGCGGTCATACTGCGGATCATAGATATTCCCGTTTTTAAAGGAGAGATGGGGGGATTATAGCTTTCGGGGGCTTCTCAGGATAGGAATAAGCGTCCTTTATCCGTATAATGCGCAGCCACATTCGTTTCAAGCCGGAGAATTCATCATGCGTCCAGCAGGTCGTAGCGCCAATCAGGTGCGTCCCGTCACCCTGACCCGTAACTATACAAAACACGCTGAAGGCTCCGTGCTGGTTGAGTTTGGTGACACCAAAGTACTGTGTACTGCATCTATTGAAGAAGGTGTTCCGCGCTTTCTGAAAGGTCAGGGTCAGGGCTGGATCACGGCTGAATACGGCATGCTGCCGCGTGCGACCCATACCCGTAATGCCCGCGAAGCGGCAAAGGGTAAACAGGGTGGCCGTACCATGGAGATTCAGCGTCTGATCGCGCGTGCGCTGCGCGCTGCCGTTGACCTGAAAACCCTCGGTGAATACACCATTACTCTTGACTGCGACGTGATTCAGGCAGATGGCGGTACGCGTACGGCGTCGATTACTGGCGCGTGTGTGGCGCTAGCCGATGCCCTGAATAAACTGGTTGCAGCCGGTAAGCTGAAAACCAACCCAATGAAAGGGATGGTTGCAGCCGTTTCCGTGGGCATCGTTAACGGTGAAGCGCTTTGCGATCTGGAATACGTGGAAGACTCCGCTGCCGAGACGGACATGAACGTGGTGATGACCGAAGACGGTCGCATCATTGAAGTGCAGGGCACTGCAGAAGGTGAACCATTCACCCATGAAGAACTTCTTACCTTGCTGGCTCTGGCCCGAGGGGGAATCGAATCTATCGTAACGACGCAGAAGGCGGCGTTAGAAAATTGATTTTAAAGGCGACTGATGAGTCGCCTTTTTTTTGCCTGTAAGACAGAAAAGACAAAGGAGCGAATCCATGAAATCGTATCAGCGCCAGTTTATTGAGTTTGCGCTTAACAAGCAGGTACTTAAGTTTGGCGAATTTACGCTGAAATCCGGGCGTAAGAGTCCCTATTTCTTCAACGCCGGGCTGTTTAATACCGGGCGCGATCTGGCATTGTTAGGCCGTTTCTATGCCGAAGCGCTGGTGGATTCCGGGATTGATTTTGACCTGCTGTTTGGCCCGGCCTACAAAGGCATTCCGATTGCGACCACCACCGCGGTGGCACTGGCAGAACATCATGACCGTGACGTGCCATACTGTTTTAACCGCAAAGAGGCCAAAACCCACGGTGAAGGTGGGAATCTGGTCGGCAGCGCGCTGCAGGGCCGCGTGATGCTGGTCGACGATGTAATCACCGCAGGTACAGCAATTCGTGAATCTATGGAAATTATCCAGGCCAATGGTGCGACGCTTGCAGGCGTGCTGATTTCTCTGGATCGTCAGGAACGTGGTCGCGGTGATATCTCTGCAATTCAGGAGGTGGAGCGCGATTACAACTGTAAAGTGACGTCAATTATCACCCTGAAAGAGTTGATTGCGTATCTGGAAGAGAAGCCTGAAATGGCGGACCATCTGGCAGCGGTACGCGCATATCGCGAAGAGTTTGGCGTGTAATGTTATTGCCCGGAAGCGCTACGCTTACCGGGCCTACGGCGTTACTGCAACTGGGCAGCCACTAACGGCCAACGGGCGTCAAAATCGTCCGTTGGACGGTATTTGAATTCGCTACGTACAAAGCGGGAGAGCATCCCTTCACAAAACGCCAGAATCTGGCTTGCCAGCAGCGTCTCATCCGTGTTGTAACCTTCCCCTTCACGCATTTTCTTCTCGCGCAGAACCTGGCGCAGTTGCGCTTCAATACGCTCGAAAAGCTGGTTAATGCGGCCCTGCAGTCTGTCCTGCTCAAACATCAGGGCATGACCGGTCAGGATACGGGTTAAGCCCGGATTGCGTTCACCAAAGCCCAGGATTAACAGCACAATCAGACGCAGACGCGCGGTGGTGTCTTTTTCGTCTTTCAGAATCAGGTTGATGCGTGTGATCAGGCTGTCTTCGATAAACTCGATCAGACTGTCGAACATTCGGGTTTTGCTGGGAAAATGACGATACAGCGCCGCCTCAGACACGCCTACAGAAGCGGCCAGTTTCGCGGTGGTGATGCGTTGACTGCCATCGCTGGATTCAAGCATCAGAGCCAGAGATTGAAGTATTTCTTCGCGACGATTCCTTTTCGCGGTTTGTTTTTCTGCCATGTTACAAAATACCCCTGAAAATAAGCACTTGCCAGGCTGGCATCCACACAGCGACCGCAAACTGAGGTTTGCGGTTTGTTATTGCATTATGGCGCTGTGGGACGCGTATTTATTGGGCGATTATTTACGCCCGGAATGGCCGAAGCCGCCTTCGCCACGGTCGGTGGCGTCAAAGTCTGCCACCAGGTTAAATTCTGCCTGTACCACAGGTACGAAGACCATCTGCGCGATACGCTCACCAGGTTCAATAGTGAAGCCGTCCTGACCACGGTTCCAGACGGAAACCATCAGCTGACCCTGGTAGTCGGAGTCGATCAGGCCGACCAGGTTACCCAGCACAACGCCATGCTTATGGCCCAAGCCAGAACGTGGCAGGATCACTGCGGCGAGTGATGGGTCAGCAATGTGGATCGCCAGACCCGTCGGGATCAGAGTAGTGGCACCCGGAGCCAGTTCTACGGCGTCATCGAGACAGGCTCGCAGGTCAAGTCCGGCAGAGCCGGAGGTGGCATAGGTTGGCAGCGGAAATTGCTCGCCAACACGCGGGTCCAGAATCTTAACGTCGATTTTTTTCATCATAACGGGTAACGATCTCGTCCAGTAATTGTTGGCCCAGGAGTTCCTTGCGCTCAAGCGGTAAGACTTTATCTCCATCCTGCCAGAAAAGGTGCAGTGCGTTGCTGTCGCTGTTAAATCCTTGCGTGGCCAGCGATACGTCGTTCGCGCAAATCAAATCGAGGTTTTTGCGGGTACGTTTTTGCCGGGCATATTCTTCCACATTATTTGTTTCTGCGGCAAACCCAACAACGTAAGGTCGATGGCTTTTTAGTGCGGCGACACCGGCAACGATATCCGGGTTTTTCACCATTTTTATTGTTAATTCATCACCTTGCTTTTTGATTTTAGCCTCGGCGATGGTCTCGGCGCGATAATCTGCGACGGCCGCACAGCCGATAAAAATCTGTTGGTTTTGCGCATGTGCTTGTACTGCGGCTTCCATTTCCAGCGCGGTAGTCACATCAATGCGCTGAACAAACGGCGGTGTAGGTAATGAGACCGGGCCGCTCACCAGCGTAACGTTCGCACCGCGCTTAGCCGCCGCTGCCGCAATCGCAAAGCCCATTTTACCGGAGCTGTGGTTAGTGATGTAACGCACCGGATCCAGCGGTTCACGCGTTGGGCCCGCGGTAATCATGATATTGAGATGTTGCAGATCGTTGACAGGGGAAAAATGGGCTGCAGCCATATCAACGATAGTCAGTGGGTCGAGCATACGCCCTGGGCCGATATCGCCACAGGCCTGACTGCCGCTATCCGGCCCCCAAATTAACAGGCCACGAGCGGCCAGCGTCTCCAGATTGTGCTGGGTGGCGGCATTGCGATACATCTGCTGGTTCATCGCGGGTACGACAGCGACGGGGGCAGGCGTGGCCAGGCAAATGGTTGAGACCAGGTCATTTGCCATTCCGGCCGCCACACGAGCGATTAAATCCGCTGTGGCAGGGGCAAGAATAACCAGGTCAGCCCATTTCCCAAGCTCAATATGTCCCATCGCGGCTTCGGCGGCCGGATCAAGCAGGCTGTCAGATACCGGGTATCCTGAAACGGCCTGCAGACTCAATGGAGTGATAAAGGCTTTACCGCCTTCAGTGATCGCGACCCGCACATCGGCCCCGCGATCACGCAGACGACGCACCAGCTCCGGCGCTTTATAAGCAGCAATACCGCCGCTCACGCCAAGAACGATTTTTTTACCGGCCAGGCTCATCATGATTCTTTCCTGTTGGGGTTCACCAGAGAGCGGGCATTTTATCACAATCCCTAATACGGGGTGATTTTGTCCTTCGGACACTTTGCGAGGCGTTACGCAAGATTGCAACGTCGCCGTCGAGCGCCTGGTTGGCTTGTGGCAGCATGAGGGGAAAAAGGGAGAAAGAGCATGGAAGAAGAGGATGAGCTGCTGCCGCGCGAAAAACTGCTGCGCTATGGTGTGACCCTGTTAAAAGATGATGAACTCCTGGCGCTCTTTTTACGTACCGGGACGTCCGGAAAAACGGTGTTTACGCTGGCAAAAGAGCTGATAGGACATTTTGGTTCACTGTATGACTTGTTGACTGCCGATCTGGCCCAGTTTAAGCATGTCGAGGGGATCGGCGTGGCGAAATACACCCAATTGAGGGGCATTGCCGAACTTGCCCGCCGTTTTTACAATGTCCGTATGGAGAAGGAAGACCTGATCCTTACGCCTGCGATGACGCGCGAATTCCTGCAAAGCCAGCTAACAGATGTCGAACGCGAGATCTTTATGGTGATCTTTCTCGACAACCGAAATCGAGTGCTGAAACATAGCCGCCTCTTTTCGGGCACATTGAGCCACGTAGAGGTACATCCGCGTGAAATTGTGCGGGAAGCGATAAAAGTGAATGCAGCCGGCGTGATCCTCGCGCATAATCACCCCTCTGGCTGTGCACAACCGAGCAAAGCTGACAAAGAAATCACCGAACGCATTATCAAATGCTGCCAATTCATGGACATTCGTGTGCTGGACCATCTGATAATTGGCCGCGGAGAGTACATTTCTTTTGCAGAACATGGCTGGATTTAGGCCATTTCTCGCGATCCATCGGGATCTTTGTCTGTTCGGGACTTGAGCACACCGCCGAGTCAGCGTATACTACGCCACCTTTGAGAATCTCGGGTTTGGCATTTGGGCCTGGCAATCGAGAGTTCACTTAGAACTATGCGATGACCGGGCTGTAAAGCCTGACGAGGCGCCGATACCCCATACGAAGCTCGAGCTAATTTGATTTTTGGAGAATAGACATGTCCCGAGTCTGCCAAGTTACTGGCAAGCGTCCGGTGACCGGTAACAACCGTTCCCACGCACTGAACGCGACTAAACGCCGTTTCCTGCCGAACCTGCACTCTCACCGTTTCTGGGTTGAGAGCGAGAAGCGTTTTGTCACCCTGCGTGTATCTGCTAAAGGTATGCGTGTAATTGATAAGAAAGGCATCGATACAGTTCTGTCTGAACTGCGTGCCCGTGGCGAAAAGTACTAAGTACTTAAAGAGGAAATAAATCATGGCTAAAGGTATTCGCGAGAAAATCAAGCTGGTTTCTTCTGCTGGTACAGGTCACTTCTACACCACCACGAAGAACAAACGTACTAAGCCGGAAAAACTGGAACTGAAAAAATTCGATCCAGTTGTACGCCAGCACGTACTGTACAAAGAAGCTAAAATCAAATAATTTTAGTCTCCTTGTATTGAAAAACCCCGCAACTGCGGGGTTTTTTGCATTCTGTATCTCAACGGAGGAACCATGCCAGAATTACCAGAGGTAGAGACCAGCCGCCGCGGTATTGAGCCGCATCTGGTCGGTGCGACTATTCTTCATGCGGTTGTCCGTAATGGGCGTCTCCGCTGGCCGGTTTCCGATGAGATCCATGCGTTAAGCGACAAACCGATCCTCAGCGTCCAGCGCCGCGCTAAGTATTTGCTGCTGGAGCTGCCCGACGGTTGGATCATTATCCATCTGGGAATGTCCGGGAGCCTGCGTATCCTCACTGAAGAACTGCCAGCGGAAAAGCACGACCACGTCGATCTGGTAATGAGCAACGGCAAAGTGCTGCGTTACACTGACCCAAGACGCTTTGGCGCATGGTTGTGGGCTAAAGAGCTTGAAGGTCACAGTGTGCTGGCACATCTGGGGCCAGAACCCCTCTCAGAGGCGTTTAATGCGGAATACCTGAAAGAGAAGTGTGCGAAGAAGAAGACCCCGATTAAACCCTGGCTGATGGATAACAAACTGGTGGTTGGCGTGGGGAATATCTATGCCAGTGAATCACTGTTTGCTGCCGGGATCCATCCTGATCGGTTGGCCTCTTCACTGTCGGCGCAAGAGTGTGAGCTGCTGGTGAGGGTGATTAAAGCGGTATTGCTGCGTTCCATTGAGCAGGGTGGAACAACGCTGAAGGATTTCCTGCAGAGTGACGGTAAGCCGGGGTATTTTGCTCAGGAACTACAGGTGTATGGCCGTAAAGGTGAGCCATGTCGCGTGTGCGGAACGCCGATTATCGCAACGAAGCACGCTCAGCGCGCTACGTTTTATTGCCGTCAGTGCCAGAAATAGGGCTATTTTAACTTTTCCATCAACGCCTGATGGACGTTAACCGGCAGGAAATGGGTCACATCACCGTGATGACGTGCAACTTCTTTCACCAGCGTGGAAGAGATAAATGACCACTCTTTGGAAGGCATCAGAAACACGCTTTCCAGCTCCGGCATCAGGTGGCGGTTCATGTGCGCCAGCTGCATCTCGTACTCAAAATCTGCTACTGCGCGTAAGCCGCGGATCAGGATATTAGCCTGCTGGGCGCGGGCGAAATTAGCCATCAGGTCACTGAAGCCCACCACCTCAACGTTCGACAGATGAGAGACCGCATCGCTGGCGAGCGCCACACGTTCGTTGAGATCAAACATTGGTTTCTTGCTGGGGCTGGCTGCTATCGCCAGAATCACCTTGTCGAACATACTCGCCGCACGGGTGATGATATCAAGATGACCGTTAGTGATCGGATCAAAGGTACCCGGATAAATCGCTCTTGTGCTCATGGCTCACGTTTTCTCTGAGTAGCCGCGGCTAAGCGCCCACAGCTCGGTGTATTTGTTGAAAGTATACTGGGCATTCACCACCGCCAGTAACCAGCCCTGTTTACCATCCAGCACACCACCACGTAGCAGGAGCGTTTTCAGGAACGCGCCCAGCGTGTGGGTCAAGATACCGGTCAACGTGGCCTTCTTGCCGCGCTGATGACGCTCCTGCGCCCATGCAGTGGCATAGTTGAGTTGTTTGCGCTGGAAGCTGGAGAAGTCGCGGCAGGTCAGGTGCAAGAGATCGCCCGTCAGAGGAACGACAGTCGCGTTATCGCACGCCAGGGATTCATGCACCAGGTTATCGTTGTATTGATAACGCTGGCGCTCGTACAGGCGCATCACACGGTCAGGGTACCAGCCGCTGTGGCGCATAAACCGGCCGAGAAAGTAGTTACGACGTGCGATGCTGTACACCGCACCTGGCTGCGGCGCAGAGAGCACGCTCTGAATCGCCTGCTGAAGTTCTGGCGTGATGCGCTCGTCGGTATCGAGCATCAGGACATAATCGCCGGTGGCATACTCCTGCGCACGCTGGCGCTGGATGCCATAGCCCTGCCAGTCCGTATTGATGTACACCTTAACACCTGCAGCACGGGCTATGTCTGCCGTGTTGTCCTCACTGCCTGAATCTAGGAGGACAATTTCGTCGGCCCAGGCGACTGAGGCCAGGCAATCGGGAAGCAGGTCGGCGGCGTTTTTGGCGATCATCACGACCGACAGACGCTGAGACATTAGTGGCTCCGCTGAGGCAGATAAGGTTGAAGAAGTTGCAACAGACGGGTGAGTGCGCCCTGGTTCTGATGCAGCACTTCGACGGCATGGCGACCGTACCACAGACGGTAATCTTCGTCGGTCAGTAAGGTCGAGACCTCTTTGACCACCGAGTCCGCATCGGTCACGGTAATTAAACCATCGGCTTGCTGCAATTTAGCGCAGATATCTTTGAAATTAAATGTATGCGGCCCCATCAGCACCGGAATCGCATGTGCCGCCGGTTCCAGCGGGTTATGACCACCGCGCTCGACCAGACTACCGCCAACAAAGGCGAGGTCGGCAATGCCGTACAGCAGCATCAGTTCGCCCATCGTATCGCCAATCACCACCTGGGTGCTGCTTGAAGGGATCTCACCGCTGCTACGCAGGGTGAAACTGAAACCGCCTTTCTGCACCATCTCGCGGGCGTCTTTGAAACGTTCCGGATGACGAGGCACCAGAATGAGCAGTAAATCCGGGAATTTTTCCAGCAGTTTACGGTGTGCTTGCAGGATGATCGCTTCTTCGCCGTCGTGAGTACTGGTCGCAATCCAGACCTGACGACGCGGTGCCCACTGGCGGCGCAGCGTCACCGCACGGGCAGCGAGTTCAGGTGTGACCGAAATATCGAATTTCAGACTACCGGTTACCGCAAGCTGGTTGCGTTTGAGACCAAGAGAGACAAAGCGTGCGGCGTCTTCTTCATTTTGCGCGGCAATCAGCGTGATCTGGCTGAGCAGGCGGCGCATAAATTTGCCCAGCTTGCCGTACCCTTTCGCCGAGCGCTCTGACAGGCGCGCATTGGCAATCACCAGCGGAATTTTACGGGCATGCAGGGCGGAAATCATGTTTGGCCACAGCTCGGTTTCCATCACGATCACAAGCTTTGGGCGAACAGTTTCGAGGAAACGGTTCATGGCGCAGGGCAGGTCGTAGGGCAGATAGACGTGATGCACGTCTTTGCCAAATGCGGACATCACACGCTCAGAACCGGTTGGGGTCATGGTGGTGACGGTGATCGGCAAAGAGGGATAACGATGGCGCAGGGCGCGTACCAGCGGAATAGCCGCCAGCGTTTCGCCGACAGAAACGGAATGCAGCAAAATACCGTCCGGCGCGACTTTATTGCGGCAGAAGCCATAGCGCTCAGCCCAGCGTTTACGATACGCAGGTGCTTTACGGCTACGAAGCAACAGTCTCAGCCACACCAGTGGCTGAATGATGTAGAGCAGGGCGGTATACAACAATTCCAAGCGATTATCCGTTTTTTTAGTTTCGGCGGGCAAATTCTAAGCATTTGGTCCGTCTAAAGCTATCTCTTTGGTGTTTTTAGGTGTCCATTTGCCTGCGTTACGTTCATTTGCAGATAAAAAAACGGGCAATTGCTTGCCCGTTTATCGTCCTGCTGATTAACGCTCCGCGTCAGGAAGCTCGTTCAGATGGTAGGTGACTCGCTCCGACAGACCACGGATGTCGCCGCCAGTAATGAAGAAGCTGTCATCTTTCTGGTTAGGATTGCTGACCGCATAGCCCAGCATTTTGTTGATCAGTGTTGCCACCTGGTAATGATTCAATGGTATTTGCGGGCTGATGTCTTTCATGGCGTAAGACGGATCATTACTGAAGTACAGGAATGGCACCTGTGCAATAGGCATTTCCACCACGGAGTGACCAAACAGACCGTTATCGCCCACGCGTTCACCGTGGTCAGAAGTGATAAATACCAGGACCGGCAGCTTGGATTTTGCCATTGCTGTACGGATGGCGGATGCCAGCTCTTTGTCGTACAGACGGACGGCATCGTCATATTCATTTTTCTTTTGAGCAATGTCATCGCTCAGACGCGGCGTAGAGAATTTAGCAAAACCCTGCGGGATGTTACGCTCGTACGGAATATGAGGAGCGCGGCTGTTGAGAACCATCAGAAACGGTTTGTTCCAGTCCAGCGTTGCTTTCTCAACGGAGGGGGTCAGAACAACGTCAGCACCGACGTCCGGCGCAGGGCGGATCTGGGTATCTTCCCACAGATCGATATCGTGGATACCAATCCAGTTGCTCAACCCTTCCAATCCCTGTGCGGAGATAAACGCAGTCTGATAACCCTGTTTCTTCGCGTTAGCGAAGATATTGGTGGATTTGGATTTGTAGGCCCCGTAGTTATCTGGCTCACGAAGGTTGTTTACCAGCATTGGGATGGCAACACGTGTCGATACCGCGTTGGAGACAATCAGACGACCCGTTCCATGATACTGCTGCAACAGAGCTTTTAGTTCAGGTGTGGTATCACGTTCGTAGCCCAGTGCACTAACGTGGTGTGGGTTAAGGCTCTCGCCAATGGCCAGAATGATGGAATATTTACCCACTTTCGTCCCCTCAATCGGTTTGACCTGATAAGGATCGTAGTGGGTCAGATTCTGGTTTTCACCGGACATGGCTTCCGGGATTAAACGAATCGCGCTGAAGCTCATTGCGGACAGGCCGTTACGCAGCAGCGAGTGGCGAAGGTCCGGGTTGAATTTGTACATCTGCCCGTCGACCGCCTTATAGAACTGGCCAACAAACATCACCACAATGGCTAGCAGGCAAGGAATCGCCAGCCATTTGTGCCACTGAGGTGCCAGACGGCGGGTAAAGACCAGCGCAAACACCACAGCCACAACCATAATGGCGAAGTAGATGCCAAGCGAACCCAGGCTGTCAGTGATGCCGCTGGCAATGTCTTTGGTTTCAACGAATGCCAGCCAGACTTCACTCGGGCCATAAAACTGACCGTAAAACTGGTAATAAACCGCTTCCGAAATCTGAACAATAAACGTCACCGCCAGCAGCAGGCGGGTCAGGAAGAAACGCGCACTGACTGCAGCGAGCAGGGAGATAATCAGATAAAGCGAAATATCTCCGGCTTTTGGCTGATAAACGTGATCCTTCATCAGGATGATGATTTCAGACAGCGAAAACAGCAGCAAAAATGCCAGCATCAATCCCAGTGTACGCAGCAGGTTGCGACGCGAGGCAAGTGAAAATGGTGAAGATGTTTTGAACATGGAAGAACTCTATTCCGATCAGAACTTTTTAGTCAGCGGACGAATGGCTTTACCAAAACCAAAGCGCAGTGCGCGAACCACCGTAGGGCGATTATGCAATCCTTTACGCCAGATATCCTCAAACAGGCTGTACCAGCGAGCGGCAACCGCTTCACGTGAGTAAACCTGTAAACGTTTTTCACCCTGTTCCCGCATCTGGCGATACAGTTCAGGTGAGTTTTTCAGCCGCATGATGGCTTCAAAGGCTTCGTCCGGGTTTTTGGCGATCAGATAGTCCAGTTCGCTTTCACGGATAGCGCGGTAGGAAGGTTCATCGTCGCAAACCATCACTGTTTTACCCAGCCAGTTATTAATCAGCTTGCTGGCAGGCTTACGGGCCAGTTTGTGATCGTGTGATTTACGGAAGCTGATGCACACGTCTACATCCTGGTAGTTCGTCCAGTTATCGAACGAAATGCGGAGTTCGATGCCTTGTTCAGCAAGACGTTGCCTGAAATTACCTTCGCGGTATTCGTCGGGGAAGCTGTCCACGCGGCCAAAGAATGCAACAGTTTTGATGACTTCGTCGGTGCGTACGCGAGGCTTTACACCCGGCTGCGGCCAGTAGGGAACGAAAGTACGGTTGCTGTGGTTACCTACTTCTGGGTTTTGATCAACGACAACGTCGGCCCCGATAACCGGTGGACGGTCTGCACGCGCGACAACGGTCACTCCGCGCCAGGGTTTGACGCGAGAACCAAAGTCATCATTATGCATCAGGTTAATGGCATCAGGTCTGCATTCAGAGCCAAATGAACACTCGATATCATCACCGTAGTAGTGTTTCAGGGCCAGCGTGGTCTGGAATGTCCAGCCGCCGCGACCGCCACAGTAAAAACGCTCCGGAATGTCGTCCGGATTGACGCGGTTATCCAGCAAAGTCTGAAAGTCCGCGTAGTTTTTAGCGATGAAATCCGCGCGGGAAACCGCGTGTAGTTTAAATTTGCTCATAATTTCCGTTAACCGAGAATTTTTTTAAGACGGAAGTAGCGACGTCCCAGACGCCACCGTTGGCGGAAGCCGCGTGCATTTCGCCAGATCAGGGTCCAGATACCGCGCTCGAAGAGCTCACGAGTGATCTCCCGTTTTTTGGCCATATCGTCAATGTTGCTAATGCTGTGCAGGATCCCTAAGCCCTCTTTGGCTATTTGCCAGTGGCAGGCCGGGACGCGTTGTACCTGTTCTGGATAGCGCCTGTTGATGGCGTCCAGCATCTCCAGAATCTTCATATAGTGGCGCGAGGAACGCATGCGCGTGTCGTCTGTGCCGGGAGTATGGGAAACAGAGGCGGAGTGAATAAGGTAGTCGTAATAGACCTCATCAATATACTGTACGCGTTTGGCGGTCAGCAGCACTTCCGTTGTCCAGGGGATATCCTGATGGCGCAGTCCGTGTTCGAAGCTAAAACCCTGCTCTTTGATAAAGGCATGTCGGTAGATATTCAGCCAGGTCACGTGCAGGAATTTGCGTGATTCGAGTGCCATCTGTAACCAGGTCGGGCCGTCCAGCACCTCGGTTGACGGAAGTTTATCTGAAGGGAAAATCTTCTTTGACGGACGCCCGTCATCGTAAATATAGGTGCCATTGCAGGTTGCGACATCAAGTTGCCCTGCAAGTGCTATTTCCAGCAAGCGCGGATACATCCCCTCATAGATAACGTCATCAATATCCGGAAACGCAACATATTCGCCCGTCGCCACGGCAAGGCCGGTATTGCGGGCCGCAGAAACCCCGCCATTCGCCTGGTCGATAACCTTAAAATCACTAAATTCACTGGCGTAGCGGGCGATAACCTCAGCAGAACCATCAGTGGATCCATCATTCACAATAATGAGCTCCAGGCTTTGCAGATTCTGTTTCTTAATGCTGTCAAAAAAAGCACTCAGGAAACTTTCGCCATTATAGACGGCGACAACGAGGCTTAATTGAGGCGTTCCAGACATGCTTACTCCGTAATTTAACGCGGTGAGATGCGGCTAACGTGCTTTACAGTAACGTGCGATGGCATTTCGACAGCCCACAGGCCAAAGAGTTCTGATGGATAACGATGCGCCAATGCTTATTACCTTTGGCGCACTGTATACGCAATCAGGGATTTGTTTCTTTCTGTTTAGCGGGGCGTAACGCACACATTCCCACAAGCAACCCAGTTAACAACATATATTGCTCCAGGTAGTGATCTTTCAGGTTGTGGTCGACCATGGTTCGGGAGAAGAAACCAACCGTAAACAGCAGCAGGAACATCCCTACCATCGTGTTGCCATGGCGGAACTCGCGCCAGCCGATATACCAACAGCCTGCCAGCAGAATCAGCCAGCCTGCAATACCCGCTATGCCATTCTGTATACCAAACTCAATCAGGCCATAGTGACTGTGCGGAATGTTAATGCGATTGTCTTGAGTATCGCGACGTAACACATAACGGAATGCCTCTTTGCGTGGGCCCATTCCTGCTGGATGTTCACCTACTAACTTCCAGCCCTGATGGAAGAAACTGGCACGACAACCGTTGGATTTGTCCATTGGACGGCCAAATTCATTCAAAGGGACTTTACCGTTTGGTCTGATATAACAGAAGTTGTCGAATGAGACATTCCAGCCTGTGGTTGCATCCGCTTCGAGGCTTTGCCAGCGAGGATCTGTTTTCCAGGATGTATAACCGAGGAAAAACGATGCTGCAATGATACTGACAAGTATCCCACTCGTTAATAACAGGCGGCTACGACGCATACTATGCAGACTGAGCAGAATAAAGGAGGAAATGAGGCTACCGACAAGACCAATTGTACCCCAGCGGGTGTCCACCAAAGCGGTACACACCAGGTTGCACAGTAGCATAAACGCCAGTATTGGCGTGTTCAGTCGCAAGAAGCGCTGATGCAGCAGTCCGCGTGCTAAAAGTTCAGCGAGCAAGAAGCCAGTGATCATATTGACCTGGAAGCTCATGCGTGTGCGGTTGTAGACAATCCGCGTTTCGCCCCAATGGATCACGCCGTCTCGCCAGTAAAGCCAGGCAGTATCAATCAAATGGATGCAGACGACGCCCCAGAAAAAGAGAACAATTAGCGTGAAGAATCGGGTGGCGGAAAGGGACGGGAAGCGATCCTGTATCACCGGTAATAGCACCAGACCCGCGCAGAACAGCAGTACCGGACGTAACCACTGACCATCCCAGGTCGACACCATTTCTTTAATATCTGGCGCGACAAAAAAGCCATTAATCAGGATAAAGAAAGTTAATGCCCACAGCACAATAAGCACGAACTTAATTTTGTTTAAGTCCAGCGCTTTTCTCACCGCTGAAGAGCTAAAGAAAAGACCGAGTGCTACCACAATATTAGGATAAATCAGACCATTACGATGAAAAGGTAGCTGATCGTTTGGGATTGGCCAGATAAAACATAAAGCCAGTACAGACAGAACTAAAAGACCTGTCAGGATGTTACGAGTATTTGTCATAATTTTGGTACTGGTTAAGGATTTCGGCGTTAATACCGGTTAGTTAACAATGCTATGTGCAAATTCCACTGATATCGAGTGGAATAAAAGCCTGAGAAAATTACCACAGAAGCCATAACTACAGAAGGGCAATGTTTGTAAGCAAGATTAATCCGCCTGTGCATTAGCGTAATATCCACGTATATAATCGGCGGATTGGACAGGTTCCAGCTCAACGACAGGAAATGTATGCATATTGTTCACACTGAAGCAGACGGCGGCAAAGGCGGACAGCCTCTGCGCATTATTAACGAATCGCTCGGGATGATTCAGCGTGGCCATCAGGTGACCCTTCTTTGTCCGGAAACTGCACCGCTGCATACGCTGGCGCGTGATGCTGGATTGACGGTTGTCACGATGCCGTTGAAGCGTAAGAACCTTAAAAACCTGCAGTTACTTCGTCGCTGGCTGAAGGATAACCGCCAGTCTATTGATGTCATCAATAGCCATAACTCTGCCGATACCTGGCTGGTGGCGCTGGCGAATCTGACGCTCTCTAATCCTGTGCCGCTGGTGCGTACCCGCCATGCTTCAGGCGTACCGCGTAATAATTGGACGACGCGCTGGCTGTTTCGAACGGCCTGCGCACATATCGTGACAACCGGTGAAGCGCTGCGCCATCAGGTGGCGAATATTGGTGTTCCGATGTCACAGAGTACGTCGGTGCCAAGCGGTGTCGATACGCAGCGTTTCCGTCCGGGAGATAAGCACGAAGCCCGTGCGCATTGTGGTTTGTCGCAGGATGATTTCTGGCTGGGTGTGGTGTCGCATCTGCGTCCGAACAAAGGTCATAGCGTGCTGCTGCGTGCCCTGGCGAAAATCGACAATCTGCAGATTAAGCTGGCGATTGTCGGTGAAGGTCCGCATAAAGCGACGCTGGAACAGGAAATTGTCGCGTTGGGATTACAGCAGCGTGTAGTGATGGCGGGACATCAGAGTGACCCGGAGAGTTGGTTCCCGGCGTTTGATATTGCGCTGAGTCCTTCACACGATATGGAAGGTGTACCCCAGGGTGTCCTGCAATCGCTGGCATCTCGCATTGCCACCATCGCGACCGATGCCGGCGGAACGGGTGATGCGGTGATTGATGGTCAGACCGGGATCCTGGTCGCACAGCGTGATGAGAACGCACTGCACGATGCCATTGTGAAGCTGTATGACGACGCGGCCCTTCGCGAGAAGCTGGCGCAACAGGGTTATGATTACCTGAGCACCCACTTTACTCGCGATTGTATGCTGGACGCGATGGAGAAAGTCTTCTCTGAAGCGGCTCAGCGCAGCAGATCGCGATAAAGCGCCTGTAGCTCTTTTGCCATTCTGTCCAGGGTGTAGGGTTCAGCTGTAGCGCGCGCAGCCGCTGAATAATCAACACCCTGGTCACGGCCTTTCAGCCAGTGGGCGATAGCCTGCTGGTAGCCTTCACTGTCGAGCGCATCGCGCACCCAGCCGTTCTGTCCTTCAGTTATCCACTCTGCCGCGCCGCAGCCGTGGCTGGTGAGCAGCGGCAGACCGCAAGCCAGCGCTTCCACGCAGACATTCGGGAATGGATCGTAGAGCGTCGGCAGGATCAGTGCGTCCGCCGTGCCATACACTTCACGCACGTTAGCAACCGGTCCCAGGAACTTCACTCGCGAAGAAACCCCCAGCGTCTGTGCCAGCTTTTCGAATTTGCGCGCGTGTTTATCTCGTCCGGCGATCAGTAGCCAAACGTCAGGATGAGGCACGATGGCACGCAGCGCGGTCGCAACACCTTTACGGCTGAAACCGGACCCGACATAGGCCAGCACCGGTGCGGTGTGTGGGATCCCCAGCACATCACGTTGCGAAAGTGTGCGTACGTCAGGGCTAAACTGGGCGGTGTCGACACCGTTATAGATAACCGTTAGCTTGTCATCCGTCAGCGCGAAGCGGCGGGCAATGTCATCGCGCACCATCTTTGAGTTACAGATCACCTTGCGCAGTTGCGGATGGGTAAACATCTGCGCTTCCGCCTGCAAAATATAGCGATGGTAACGGCTGAATGACTGCGCCCAGCGCGCCAGTGGCGACAGAATGCGGCCATACTGCTCAAGCCAGGTGGCGTGTACGCCGTCGCCTGCGCGGAAAATAGTTGCCCCGGGAATACGCTCATGACTTTGCACAATATCGAACTGAGCAAAATGCGAGGCCGCTTCCACCGCAAACCCGGATTCACGGGCGATACGGTTACGAAACGGCGGATTTACCGTCAGCGTTTTCCAGCCTGACGCATCTTCCCACTGGCGAGCAATCAACGTGACATCCAGGGTGGTGTCCTGGGCCAGCACGTTTAAGGCGCGGGAAACGAAACGCTCCGCGCCGCCGTTGGGGTTGTAGGTCTGTCGGACGATCGCCAGCTTCATGCAGGATATTCCAGCAGCAGGGTATCAATCGCGCTCAGCACCTGTTGCGGGGTAATGGCGGTGATGCAGTCGGAAACGCCTCCGTCACCGCAGCCCGCCTTACCGCAAGGCTGACAGGTAAATCCGGCGGTGATCACGCGGTAATTTACCCCCCACGGCGCCCACTTGATTGCCCCGGTTGGGCCAAAGATAGCCACGGTCGGGGTACCCACGGCACTCGCGAGGTGCATCGGCATGGAGTCAACGCCGAAGTAAATACGCGCGTGCTTCATCAGTGCGCCGAGCTCTTTCAGGTTCAGCTGTCCGCTTAAATCAAACACCGGCTGGGTAAGCGCAGCGCGCAGTTCATCCATATACGCGGTTTCTTCTTTCGACGGGGCTGCTGAGAGAATGATTGGCAGACCGCGAGCTGCCAGGTTATCGATTGTCGCCGCCAGCTTTTTGATATCCCAGGCCTTAAACATCCAGCGCGACGTCGGGTGCACCAGAATGTAGGATTTACTCTTCAGACCAAACCCGGCCAGTTTCTCAGCGACGGAGGTTTCCGCCGCATCGCCCGGTACAAACAGAGTATGTTTGTCTTCAGCAGACTGCGGGTGGATCCCGATCCGGCGCAGAGCGTCCAGGTTCACTTCCACCATATGACGGCTGTTATCCTGAATCGCCGGGTAGAGCGTGGTGAAGGATTTCACCCAGCGACGACGTGCCAGGCCACTGCGTTTATCCGGCTTAAAGCCGACGGAGACGCGCGGCTTCAGTCGACGCGCCAGACGCGCGCCATGCCAGTGTTCGGTCAGGTTAATCAGCACATCGTACTGACGCCCTTTCAGCGTATTGACCAGGGCGCGATACAGACGGAATTGCTCGAACCAGCCCTTTTTGCGCCAGTTGCGACCAATGGTATGTACCTGATCGATATGAGGATGGCTGGTCAGCATCGCCTGCGTGTCGTCGTAGACCAGCGCGTCGACTTCAACGTTCGGCCAGTTCTTTTTCAGCACGGTAAAGACCGGTGAGGTAAGCAGCACGTCACCGTGGTGACGCAGTTTAATGATCAGCACGCGCTTTGGTGGGCGCTCCGCCGAGAAAAAATCAGACATAGGCTCTCTCTGCTGCCAGCAAAGGCTCTAATTGCGCAAATACCGCAGCGGCACTGAGGTCGCTCAGCTGCGATGAATGTTCCGGGCGGCAGATATATTGATTTTTTCCGTAGCCGCCGATAAGGCCCGGGTCCGTTGGGCCATAAAGCGTAATATTAGGTCTATCCAGCGCGGCCGTCAGGTGGCTCAGGCCAGTATCAACCGATACCACTGCCGTAGCCCCCGCCAGCTCTTGTGCCACGCCATCGAGCTTCATGCGTGGCAAGACGTCCACGTAATCAAACCCTTCCGCCAGGCGTCTGGCGCGTGCTTCTTCATGCGGTGCCCCCCACGGCAGTTTGATGCGCAAACCTGCGTTGCCCAGTAAACCAATCAGCTCACGCCAGTGGGTTTCCGGCCAGTGTTTGTCATCCCGGGTAGTGGCATGGAGGAAAATCAGATAAGGCGCGTTAATTTGCCGTGAATTGTGAAGAAAGTGCTGTGAAATGGCGTAATCGCCCTGCATTTCAGGTTTTGTATAGCCCAGGCTTTTGGCAAACAGTTCACGGGTGCGTTCCACCGCGTGCTGCTGCTTTGCGATAGCGTGGCGACGGTTATAGAACAGGCTCGCCAGCGGTTCACGGGCGCTGTGCCAGTCCATGCCGTGCTTTACACCGTGTGCCAGTCGTGTTACCAGCGCGGCGCTTTTGACCAGCCCTTGTGCATCAATGATCGCGTCATAATGCTGAGCCTGCACAGCCTCGCGAAATACCTTGCGTTCGGCTTTGATCGGCGCGGAAAACCAGGCTTTGCGCCAGCGGCGGATCGCTACCGGGATCACGCGGTCGACCGCTTCATGCCAGGTGGGGATCTGCGCGAAGCCTTCTTCCACCACCCAGTCAAAACGAATGCCGGGAATGGCCTGCATGGCGTCCGTAAGGGACGGCAGCGTATGCAGAACATCGCCCATCGAAGAGGTTTTAACGATCAATACCCGCATCCGTTATCCTTCTTCGCTCAACAGCAGTTCGTTAAGCTCTTCCAGCACGCGTTGTGGCGTGATGTCGATCAGGCTCTGGTGATAGCCTTCCGCTGCATCGCCTTTACGCACTTTGTGATAGCCGGTAATCAGACGAATAACGCGCGCTTTATTCGAGAGTGGCGGTGTGAAGTCCGGGCTGCTTGGGCCATACAGGGCAACCAATGGGCGATTGAGCGCTGCGGCGACGTGCATCAGACCGGAATCGTTAGTGACCACGGCTTTACAGGCGGCAATCAGGATAACAGCCTGTTCAAGCTGAGTTTCTCCGGCCAGATTACGACACCAGGCCTGTTGTTCAGTGCTGAGCGCGGCGAGGATTTCGTTACCTGCTTCGTGATCTTTTGCCGAACCGAACAGGACAATTTGATAGCCTTCGTCAATCAGCTGTTTTGCCAGTTCTGCGTAGTGATAGTGCGGCCAGCGTTTTGCCGGACCGAATTCTGCGCCAGGACAGAAGCCGATCATCGGACGTTCAGACGAGATGCCAAAGGCGTTGCAGGTCTGGGATTTTTCACCGTCATTAACCTGTAACTGTGGCCACAGCAGTGGTTGCGGCAGGTCTTTCGCACTGCGCATCACGCCTTTGTCGTAGGCCAGTGCCACATAGCGCTCCACCATCAGTGGCCAGGCCTCTTTATCCAGCACCCGGGCGTCGTTCAGCAGACCGTAACGCATTTCACCGCGCCAGCCGGTGCGATGAGGCACACCAGCAAAGAAGGGCACCAGGGCAGATTTGAAGGAGTTGGGCAGCACGTAAGCGCGATCGTAGCGCTTGTCGCGCAGGCTATGGCCGAGCTTGCGGCGTTCGCCGATTTCCAGCGCCCCGTGGCCGAGCGGCATCGGGATCGCCTCGTTAACTTCCGGCATACGCGATAACAACGGACGGCACCATGCAGGTGCCATCACGTCGATTATCGCCTGGGGATAGCGCGCCTTGAGCGTGCGATAGAGACTTTGCGACATCATCATGTCGCCCACCCATGACGGGCCGATCACCAGTATCTTCATGCTTGTTTCTTACGCGTCGCGGTTCAGCCAGACCATATATTCCGTTACGCCTTCGGCAACGGTCTTGAACGGCTTGTCGTAGCCTGCTGCGCGCAGGTTAGTCAGATCAGCCTGAGTGAACGCCTGATAGCGGCCTTTCAGTTTTTCCGGGAACGGAATGTACTCAATGCTGCCTTTTTTGTGATACGCCAGGGTCGCGTCTGCAACAGCCTGGAAGGATTCCGCACGGCCCGTACCCAGGTTAAAGATGCCGGACACGCCGTTTTCGAGGAACCACAGGTTCACCGCAGCAACATCGCCAACATAAACGAAGTCACGCTTGAAGCCGTCGCTGCCTTCAAACAGTTTTGGACTTTCGCCATTATTCAACTGGGTGTTCAGGTGGAACGCCACGCTCGCCATGCTGCCTTTGTGCCCTTCGCGCGGCCCGTAGACGTTGAAGTAGCGGAAGCCCACAATCTGGGAGTTCGCTTCAGGCAGAACCTGACGAACGTATTCGTCGAACAAGAACTTAGAGTAACCGTAGACGTTCAGCGGCTGCTCATATTCGCGGGATTCGATGAAGTCTGACGTGCGACCACCGTAGGTTGCTGCAGAAGAGGCATACAGGAACGGAATTTCACGCTCCAGGCAGTAATGCAGGATCTCTTTAGAGTACTGATAGTTGTTGTCCATCATGTACTTGCCGTCCCACTCGGTGGTGGAAGAGCATGCACCTTCGTGGAAGATAGCTTCGATTTCGCCGAACTCTTCACCTGCCATAATCTGGATAAGGAAGTCTTCTTTATCCATATAGTCAGCGATGTTCAGATCCACCAGGTTGACGAACTTGGTGCCATCTTTCAGGTTGTCAACCACCAGGATGTCGGTGATGCCTTTGTCGTTGAGAGCCTTAACAATATTGCTGCCGATAAAGCCTGCGCCGCCGGTAACGATGATCATAACTGTACCTTTGAAGTGTGGGGCCCGGGGACAATCCCGGACGCTAATGTGCCTATCATATCATTAGTATGGCTGCCCTTCAGCCATTCACCGACATAGCGCAAGGGTACACGTGATTTATGCTGCAAAAACGAGAAGAGATAATGTGTCATCTCGTCATGAACTATAGGTTTGGGTAATATGTCCCGAAATTTGCCGAGTCTGGAGAATTGCAATGCGTGGTGATTTTTACAAACAGTTAAATAGCGACCTCGAAACTGCACGTGCAGAAGGGTTGTTCAAGGAAGAGCGTATTATCACGTCTGCTCAGCAGGCGGACATCACCGTTGCCGATGGCAGCCATGTGATCAACTTTTGTGCGAATAACTACTTAGGTCTTGCGAATCACCCTGAGCTGATTGCCGCTGCGAAAAACGGCATGGACACCCACGGTTTCGGTATGGCCTCCGTGCGCTTTATCTGCGGCACACAGGATAGCCACAAGCAGCTTGAGAAAAAGCTGGCGAGCTTCCTCGGAATGGAAGACGCCATTCTGTACTCCTCCTGCTTTGACGCCAACGGCGGTCTGTTTGAGACCCTGCTCGGCGCAGAAGATGCGATTATCTCCGACGCCCTGAACCACGCATCCATCATCGACGGCGTTCGTCTGTGCAAAGCGAAGCGTTTCCGTTATGCCAACAACGACATGGTTGAGCTGGAAGCGCGCCTGAAAGAGGCGCGTGAAGCAGGGGCTCGCCACGTGCTGATCGCCACCGACGGCGTGTTCTCCATGGACGGCGTGATTGCCAACCTGAAAGGCGTGTGCGATCTGGCGGATAAATACGATGCGCTGGTGATGGTTGATGATTCTCACGCGGTCGGTTTTGTCGGCGAAAATGGCCGTGGTTCTCACGAATACTGCGACGTGATGGGTCGCGTGGACATCATCACCGGTACGCTCGGTAAAGCTCTGGGCGGCGCATCTGGCGGCTATACCGCTGCGCGCAAAGAGGTGGTTGAGTGGCTGCGTCAGCGCTCCCGTCCGTATCTGTTCTCCAACTCCCTGGCACCAGCCATTGTTTCTGCCTCCATCAAAGTGCTGGAGATGGTGGAATCAGGCGCTGCGCTGCGCGACCGTCTGTGGTCTAACGCCCGTCTGTTCCGTGAAAAAATGAGTGCCGCAGGCTTTACCCTGGCCGGTGCTGACCACGCGATCATCCCGGTCATGCTGGGCGATGCGGTCATCGCGCAAAACTTTGCCCGTGAACTGCAAAAAGAAGGGATTTACGTCACCGGGTTCTTCTTCCCGGTGGTGCCAAAAGGTCAGGCGCGTATCCGCACCCAGATGTCTGCGGCGCATACGCCTGAACAAATTGAACGTGCGGTGGAAGCCTTTACCCGCATCGGAAAACAGCTGGGCGTAATTGCCTGAGGACGTGTGATGAAAGCGTTATCCAAACTGAAAGCGGAAGAAGGGATTTGGATGACCGACGTGCCGGAGCCGGAAGTCGGTCATAACGATCTGCTGATCAAAATTCGTAAAACGGCTATCTGCGGTACTGACGTTCACATCTACAACTGGGACCAGTGGTCGCAGAAAACCATTCCGGTACCGATGGTGGTTGGCCACGAATATGTTGGCGAAGTGGTCGGTATCGGCCAGGAAGTAAAAGGTTTCAAAATTGGCGACCGCGTCTCCGGTGAAGGTCATATTACCTGCGGTCACTGCCGTAACTGCCGCGGTGGGCGTACGCACCTGTGCCGTAATACCATTGGCGTGGGCGTAAACCGTCCGGGCTGCTTCGCGGAATACCTGGTGATCCCGGCATTTAACGCGTTCAAAATCCCGGACAACATTTCTGACGATCTGGCCTCTATCTTCGACCCGTTCGGCAATGCGGTACACACGGCGCTCTCCTTCGACCTGGTCGGTGAAGATGTGCTGGTGTCCGGCGCAGGCCCAATCGGGATTATGGCGGCAGCGGTGGCGAAGCACGTTGGTGCGCGTAATGTCGTGATTACCGACGTGAATGAGTACCGTCTGTCACTGGCACGCAAAATGGGCGTGACCCGCGCGGTGGATGTTTCTAAAGAGAGCCTGAGCGACGTAATGGAAGAGCTGGGCATGACCGAAGGCTTCGACGTAGGCCTGGAGATGTCCGGTGCGCCACCGGCGTTTCGTACCATGCTGGATACCATGAACCACGGCGGTCGTATCGCCATGCTGGGTATTCCACCGTCAGACATGTCTATCGACTGGAACAAGGTAATCTTCAAAGGCCTGTTCATCAAAGGCATCTATGGCCGTGAAATGTTTGAGACCTGGTACAAGATGGCTGCACTGATCCAGTCTGGCTTGGATCTGTCGCCAATTATCACTCATCGTTTCTCCATTGATGAATTCCAGCAGGGCTTTGACGCAATGCGTTCAGGCCAGTCCGGGAAAGTTATCCTGAGCTGGGATTAACAGAGAAAGCGCCTCCGGGCGCTTTTTTTACGACCTCTTCACGTTTCTTACATCCGCAATCAGATTATTTCGATTTTTCCTTCGCTTTTTTACCCGCACACTTATAAAGTTTGTTGATTATCCGTTTAAGTTTACAGTGCCTATGTTCAAGCTCACCGTTTGTTTATTGACCTGTAATTCTGCTCGTTTACTGCGCGAGGTTATTCCTCCACTGTTAACGGTGGCAGATGAAATTGTTGTTGTGGACTCCGGCAGCACAGACACCACACTGGAAATATGTCGCGAGTATGGGCTTTCAATCCACCATCACCTCTATGCAATGCACGGCGCGCAGATGAATTATGCCATTGATCTGGCTAGTAATGACTGGGTGTTGTGTATGGACAGTGATGAGATCCTGGACGCGGAAACGGTCGACTTTATTTTGGCGCTGAAAGCGGGGGATGAACCTTCCGCCGATCACGCCTGGCGTATCGCCCGATACTGGCATGTTCTGGGTGAAGAGGTGCGTACCATTTACCCGGTCTCCTCTCCCGATTTCCCGGTACGGCTGTTTAATCGTACTAAGGCTCGCTTTAACCAGCGTCCGGTGGATGACAAAGTTGAGGGCAAGATTATTGCAGTAAAAATGCCGGGGCGGGTGCGTCACGACACGTTTTACAACCTGCATGAAGTGTTCAACAAGCTGAACAGTTACACCACCCGTCTGGTGAAATATCAGCCTGCCCGTCCCTCTATCGGGCGCGGCATCATCAGCGCGATCGGGGCTTTCTTCAAATGGTATCTGTTTAGCGGCGCCTGGCGTCAGGGTAAAGTCGGCGTGGTGACAGGACTCTATGCCACCGCTTACAGCTTTTTGAAGTACTTCAAATCCTGGTACCAGCATCAGGAGAAAAAAGAGCCCGTAGCGAAAGAGCAGACGGACTCTCAGATTGCGAAATAAGTATCAGGATGTCAGGATTTCTTACCCCAACCCTGCCACTGATGTTGGAAATATTGCACCAGCGTACTCTGGCTCACGCTTTCACCAATGACAGAGAAGAACCGGGTCGCATAAACCGGTTCAGGCGGTTGCTTCGGTACACAGCGCTTCACGCCGCGGAACGGATTACGCGGAGCTGTTGGGGCGGGTTGCCCAGAATTCGGTGTAGAGGTGTCCACCTGCGGTTCATTCAGCAGGTCACTCGGACGCACCAGCGTGATGTCAGACGGTAATGTCGGCAGCATCTGTTGCAGGACACGGACGGTAGACGGATGTGGGTGACCGATAGCAATAGCTGAGCCATTACGTCTGGCCAACTGCACGGCACGATTGAACTGTACGCGAATGTCCGCTTCATTTTGCGTATCATCCAGGAATACCTTGCGCTTAATCACCTTCACACCCGTTCCCTGAGCGGCGCGCATCGCCTGGCTGTTGCCAATCGTCATGCTATCGAGGAAGTAGAGATTGTAGCGCTCCAGCGCCTGCATCACCTTGAGCATCCCATACAGGCTCGATGTCATCGCGCTGCCCATGTGGTTGTTCAGCCCTACGGCATACGGCACTTTGTTGTATGCGTCGCGGATGATGCGCTCGATCTCATCGCTGCTCATATCCGGGCGCAGGGTATCTTTTTCCAGTGGCTGCTTGCTGAGCGGTGCCATCGGCAGGTGGATGAGAACCTGATGTCCGCTGTTATGGGCCTTGGTTGCCATTTCGCGCGCGTGCGGTGCATTGGGGAGGACGGCAACAGAGATGGCTGACGGCATGGCCAGCACCTGGTTTTCAGTTTGCGGACGATAACCGAAGTCATCAATCACTATGGCGAGTTTACCGGCGTATACCGGTGCGACCAGCGCCAGTACGCTGGCGACGGAGAGAACAATTCGACGAAATTGAAGCAAAACTTATCTTCCCAACCACGGCTGTGGATTGACCGCCTGACCCTGGCGACGAATTTCGAAATAGAGTGACGGGCGGCCCTGACCGCCACTACTGCCCACAAGGGCGATGGGTTGGCCGGCGCGCACCTGAGTGCCGACGCTGACCAGCGCGCTCTGGTTGTAGCCGTAAAGACTCATATCACCTTTACCGTGTTCGACCACTACCACCAGCCCGTAACCCTGCAGCCAGTCAGCCAGGATCACGCGGCCATCGGCGATGGCTTTCACTTCACTACCTTCAGACGCACCGATAACTATCCCTTTCCAACGTAGCTCACCCTGCAGTTGTTCGCCATAACGATGCAGAATTGAACCGCGTACGGGCCAGAATGCCTGACCGCGAGGAGAGCCTAAACCACCGGTTCGCGACATCAGGGAACGTTCGCTTTCGCTTGGTTTGTAGGTTGTCCCTTTGCGGGACGCTTCCTGCTGTTTGTCGCGAACGGCCTGAGCCTCACGGGCCTCTTTGTCGGCACGTGCTTTCGCTGCGGCTTCTGCACGGGCGATGCTGTTGCGCAGTTTTGATTCGTTGGCACGCATTTCGCTCAGCTGGCTCTGTCCTTCCTGAATGGAGGATTCCAGGCCGGAAAGGGTTTTCTTACGCTCGTTACGTGCCTGCTCGAGTTTTGCCTGCTGGGCCTGCTGATCGTAGAGCAGCGTCTGCTGCTGGCTCTGTTTCTCTTCCAGCTCGGCTTTTTGTGTGGTGACCTCTTCGCGCGTCTGTTTCAGTTGCGCGATAGTCTCCTGACGCGCCTGGTTCAGATAGCCAAAGTAAGCCTGCAGGCGCTGACCACGCTGGCTCTCTTCACCGCTGAGGATCAGCTGAAGGCCGGTGTGCTCACCCTGGCGGAATGCGGCATCAAGCTGCGCCGCAAGGTTACGTTCCTGCGCATCACGCTGACGTTCCAGTTTGGCAATCGACGCGTTCATCTCGTCGATCTGTTTATTCAACTGGGCGAGGGTGTTTTGTGTTTCACGGAGTTTACGTGCGGCAGCGGAGATCGCTTCTTCCTGCTGCTTAAGCTGAGCAAGCAGCGACGCGCGTTGCTGTTGTTGCTGACGTACCGCACGCTCTTTAGCGGCGATATCGGCCTGAATAGATTTGAGTTGGTCCCGGTCATCCGCGTGGGCGGATGCGGCGCACAGCAATACGCCAGCGCTGAGTGCGCTGGCGTAAAGCAGAGGTCTGACTGATAACCTAAGCGGCTTCACGACCCATGTGATTGAAAAAATCGCCTTTCCCCTCATGGGGAGCGATTATTCCACGATGAACAGCGGCTTACCAGTCATCTCTTCAGGGATCGGCATACCCATCAGCGACAACATGGTTGTCGCGATGTCAGAAAGCTTGCCGCCTTCCACTGCTTTCAGAGCTTTATCACCGACATAAATCAGTGGAACAGGCAGGTTGGTATGGGCAGTGTGTGCCTGGCCGGTTGCCGGGTCACGCATCTGTTCAGCGTTACCGTGGTCAGCGGTGATCAGGAGCTGACCGCCAACAGATTCAACAGCTTTCGCGACCTGATCAACACAATGATCCAGCGCTTCAACAGCTTTTACCGCCGCTTCCATGACCCCGGTATGGCCAACCATGTCGCCATTCGGGTAGTTACAGATGATGGTGTCGTACTTGCCGCTCTCGATAGCCGCAACCAGTTTCTCGGTCAGTTCCGCAGAGCTCATTTCTGGCTGCAGATCGTAGGTGGCGACTTTCGGCGAGTTGATCAGAATACGGTCTTCGCCTTTGAATGGCTCTTCCACACCGCCGTTGAAGAAGAAGGTCACGTGTGCGTATTTTTCAGTTTCGGAGATACGCAGCTGCGTTTTGTCGTTCTTCGCCATCCACTCACCAAAAGTATTGGCCAGCGAGGCTGGTGGATATGCGCATGGGGCTTTGATGTCTGCCGCGTATTCAGTCAGCTGGATGAAATCGAGGTTTACCACTTTCTTACGGGCAAAACCGTCGAAATCGCTGTTAACGAACGCACGGGTGATTTCACGCGCACGGTCAGCACGGAAGTTCATGAAGATCAGCGCGTCGCCATCTTCCATGGCGGCATCAGCCTGGCCTTCAGCACGAATGACGGTCGCTTTCACGAATTCGTCGTTTTCATCACGCGCGTAAGCAGCTTCCAGACCCTCAACAGCGGTGGCGAACTGGAATTCACCTTTCGCCAGGGTCATCAGGTCATAGGCCTGTTCAACGCGATCCCAGCGATTGTCGCGGTCCATCGCGTAGTAACGACCAATAATGGATGCCACGCGGCCTTTGCCTAATGCGGCAAATTTGTCTTCGAAGGCTTTCAGCGAACCTTCCGCGCTGCGTGGTGGCGTATCGCGACCATCCAGGAAAGCATGCAGATAGATTTTTTCCGCACCGCGCTCAGCGGCCAGTTCAACCATCGCCATGATGTGATCTTCGTGGCTGTGAACGCCGCCAGCAGAAAGCAGGCCCATGATGTGAACGGCTTTACCTGCGGCCACGGCTTTATCTACCGCGCCAGACAGAACAGGGTTGGAGAAGAAGGTGCGTTCTTTGATTTCAACGTCCAGGCGGGTCAGATCCTGATACACGATACGGCCCGCGCCCAGGTTAACGTGACCCACTTCGGAGTTACCCATCTGGCGATCCGGCAGACCGACTTCCAGGCCGGATGCATCAATCAGGGTATGGGGACGTTTTGCCCACAGTGCATCCATGACCGGGGTTTTGGCGTTGAAAATGGCGTTATCCTGTTGATCTTCACGGTAGCCATAGCCATCCAGAATCACCAGTACCATAGGTTTTTTAGAAACCGACATTGCGACAACCTCATGCTCAAGAGACAAAAAATTTGCGTAATTTTACTACAGCTGAATCGATCAAATAGCCGCAGAAGATCAAAGAATGCGTAGGGGCAAGGCGCTTCTCTGATCATTTTGAGGCTTTTTTTTCGTGGCATGCCGCAGAAAATGGATTAGCTTAATGTCGCTGGCTGTATTTGCCACAACGCACAGGTATACTCCTGTCCTGGTTTTTTTAATCACTTAGTCGGGAGTTGTTACCCCCCATGCAAGAAATTATGCAATTTGTTAGCCGCCACCCGGTTCTGAGCATCGCGTGGATTGGTCTGCTGGCCGCTGTGCTGTTCACCACCTTTAAAGGGCTGACGTCTAAAATTAAGGTGATCACCCGTGGTGAAGCCACGCGCCTGATCAACAAAGAAGACGCTGTGGTTGTCGATCTCCGTCAGCGTGACGATTTCCGCAAAGGCCACATCGCAGGTTCTATCAACCTGCTGCCTGCTGAAATTAAAGCGAATAACGTTGGTGAGCTGGATAAGCATAAAGCCCAGCCAATTATCGTCGTGGATGGTACTGGCATGCAGGCGCAGGAATCGGCTAACGCACTGCACAAAGCAGGTTTCGAAAACGTAACGGTACTGAAAGAAGGCATTTCCGGCTGGAGCGGGGAAAACCTTCCTTTGGTTCGCGGTAAATAAGGAGTTCAGTGATGGCCAATATTGAGATCTACACCAAAGCAACCTGTCCGTTCTGCCATCGTGCGAAAGCACTGCTTAACAGCAAAGGCGTCACGTTCCAGGAAATGCCTATCGACGGTGACGCGACTAAACGCGAAGAGATGATTCAACGTAGTGGTCGCACGACGGTTCCGCAGATTTTTATTGATGCGCAGCACATTGGCGGCTGTGATGACTTGTATGCGCTCGACGCACGTGGTGGACTCGATCCCCTGCTGCGCTAAGAGACTTTAGGACAATTAAAAAGGGTTTTTCCATGTCAGAACAAAACAACACCGAAATGACTTTCCAGATCCAGCGCATCTACACCAAGGATGTCTCTTTCGAAGCGCCAAATGCGCCACACGTTTTCCAGAAAGATTGGCAGCCAGAGGTTAAACTTGATCTGGATACCGCATCCACCCAACTGGCGGATGATGTGTATGAAGTCGTACTGCGTGTGACTGTTACCGCTTCTCTGGGCGAAGAAACGGCTTTCCTGTGTGAAGTTCAGCAGGGCGGCATCTTCTCCATCGGCGGCATTGAAGGCAACCAGATGGCGCATTGCCTGGGTGCATACTGCCCGAACATCCTGTTCCCGTATGCGCGTGAATGCATCACCAGCCTGGTTTCTCGCGGTACATTCCCGCAACTGAACCTTGCGCCAGTAAACTTTGATGCGCTGTTCATGAACTATCTGCAGCAGCAAGCTGGCGAAGGTGCTGAACAACATCAGGATGCCTGATGAGCACTGTTAATGCGTCAATGACTGTGATCGGTGCCGGCTCATACGGCACCGCTCTTGCCATCACACTGGCAAGAAATGGTCACGATGTGGTTCTGTGGGGCCACGATCCAAAACATATCGCGACGTTGCAACACGACCGCTGCAACGTGGCGTTTCTCCCTGACGTTCCGTTCCCTGACACCCTACACCTGGAAAGCGATCTTGCGACCGCGCTGGCAGCCAGCCGCAACATTCTGATTGTGGTACCAAGCCATGTATTTGGCGAAGTGCTGCGCCAGATCAAGCCGCTGATGCGTCCGGATGCACGTATTGTATGGGCGACGAAAGGACTGGAAGCTGAAACCGGACGTCTGCTGCAGGATGTCGCCCGCGAAGCGTTGGGCGATACCATCCCGCTGGCCGTCATTTCCGGGCCGACCTTTGCCAAAGAGCTGGCCGCTGGCCTGCCAACGGCGATTTCGCTGGCTTCAACCGATCAGGCTTTTTCTGACGATCTTCAGCACCTGCTGCACTGTGGCAAGAGCTTCCGCGTCTACAGCAACCCCGATTTTATCGGTGTGCAACTGGGTGGTGCGGTGAAGAACGTGATTGCGATTGGTGCCGGGATGTCCGACGGCATTGGTTTTGGCGCCAACGCACGTACGGCGTTGATCACCCGTGGTTTGACAGAAATGTCCCGTCTGGGAGCGGCACTGGGTGCCGATCCGGCGACCTTTATGGGGATGGCTGGCCTGGGTGACCTGGTGCTGACCTGTACCGACAACCAGTCGCGTAACCGCCGCTTTGGCATGATGCTCGGACAGGGCAGCGATGTAAAAGGCGCGCAGGAGAAGATTGGTCAGGTGGTTGAAGGCTACCGCAATACCAAAGAAGTTCGCGAACTGGCGCATCGGTTTGGCGTTGAAATGCCAATAACCGAGGAAATTTATCAGGTATTGTATTGCGGAAAAAATGCGCGCGAGGCAGCATTGACCTTATTAGGTCGTGCGCGCAAGGACGAGCGCAGCAGCAACTAGTCGCAGGGAACTGTTGTCACCTCAACGATACGGCCAGCAAAGACTGGCCGATCGTACTATTACGTCTGGAGTAAGCAATGCCGTGTGAAGAACTGGATATCGTCTGGAACAATATTAAAGCCGAAGCCCGGGCGTTGGCCGACTGTGAGCCTATGCTGGCCAGTTTCTACCACGCGACGCTACTCAAGCACGAAAACCTCGGCAGCGCCCTGAGCTATATGCTTGCCAACAAACTGGCTTCCTCAATTATGCCTGCCATCGCCATACGCGAAGTGGTGGAAGAGGCCTACGCCGCAGACCCGGAAATGATCGCCTCTGCCGCCTGTGATATCCAGGCCGTGCGCACGCGTGACCCGGCAGTCGATAAATACTCTACGCCGCTGCTGTACCTGAAAGGTTTCCATGCGCTTCAGGCCTACCGTATTGGCCACTGGCTGTGGAAAGAAGGCCGCCGTGCGCTGGCTATCTTCCTGCAAAACCAGGTGTCCGTAACCTTTCAGGTCGACATCCACCCGGCGGCGAAAATTGGCCGCGGGATCATGCTCGACCACGCCACCGGCATTGTTGTCGGGGAAACGGCAGTGATTGAAGATGACGTGTCTATTCTGCAATCGGTCACGCTGGGTGGTACGGGAAAAACCAGCGGCGATCGTCATCCGAAGATCCGTGAAGGGGTGATGATTGGCGCAGGCGCCAAGATCCTCGGGAATATCGAAGTGGGGCGCGGGGCGAAGATTGGTGCGGGTTCAGTCGTACTTCAACCTGTTCCGCCACACACCACCGCCGCTGGCGTACCGGCACGTATTGTCGGCAAGCCAGACAGCGATAAACCGTCAATGGATATGGATCAGCACTTCAATGGTATCCACCATACCTTTGAGTATGGCGACGGTATTTAACTTCTGAGAATGGCGCCCGGGTATCCCAACTGGCGCCATGCTTCATACACAACCACTGATACCGCATTCGACAGGTTCATGCTGCGGCTGTCGGGCATCATTGGAATCCGGATTTTCTGCTCAGCGGGCAGGGCATCCAGGATTGTTGCGGGCAGACCACGGGTTTCCGGGCCAAACATCAGATAGTCACCTGCCTGATAGCTCACGGCGCTATGCGCTGGCGTGCCTTTGGTAGTCAGGGCGAACATGCGCTGCGGCTTTTCGGCTTCCAGAAACGCGGCGTAATCATGATGGCGCACCACGGCAGTAAATTCATGATAATCGAGCCCCGCACGCCGCAGACGTTTGTCGTCCCACGTAAAGCCCATTGGCTCAATGATATGCAGTCGAAAACCGGTGTTTGCGCACAAGCGGATGATATTGCCGGTATTCGGCGGGATTTCTGGTTCGAATAAAACGATGTTAAGCATGATGCCCCCTTAATTGCGGGGGCAGAATAGCAGAAAAGAGAGGAACTACGCGACGCCGGGTTCCTGCGAGCGGCTATACAGCATTTTGTAGACGGTTGCCGCAGCGGCCACCAGGGCAGGCACGCTGAGGATCATTAAAATACTGTCTGCCTGCCACTGCATGGAAAGAAGCTGGGCGCTGGTCATGGTTCCCGCCACCCCGCCAAAGCGGCCGATCCCCTGCATCCAGGCGATGCCCGTCGCGCGGCACTCGGTAGGGTAAAAGGTAGCGGCCAGGGTTTGCATGCCCGATTGCGCGCCGTTCATCGCGATCCCCATCAGGAAAATCAACCCGCCAAACAGGGCGATATGGTTATGCTCAAGGCCGAGTAGCAGGATCAGTCCCATTGTCAGGACAAATCCCCCTGCGACCACCTTGTGCGCTTCCCAGCGGTCCATCATCCAGCCCGCGAGCAGAATGCCTGCGGTACCACCGAAGGTGAACAGCGAGGTGAGCCAGGCGGATTCCGCCAGAGCATAACCCATCCCCTGCATCAGCGTTGGCATCCAGCTCAGCAGGACGTAGTAAATGACCAGCCCCATAAAGTAGGTCACCCACAGCATCAGGGTGCCGGGCAGCCAGGGCATAGCAAACAGTTGCGCCACGCTCCCTTTTTTAGCGACCACCTTTTCTTCCGCCAGGAAAAAGCCCGTGACGCTATCCAGCGTGCTGCGTGCAAACCGGCTGGCGATGCGGCGGACCTGCATGACGTCTTTCCCGCGTTGTACCAAAAACTTCACAGACTCAGGTAAAAGCAGTGCCAGAAGCAGCGTTAAAATCAGTGGAGCAATTGCGCCGGTCAGCAGCACGCTTCTCCAGCCGTGGTGGGGGATAAGCCATGAAGAGATCGCACCACCGCCTGCCGCACCCAGAGGGAAGCCACAGTACATGGTGTTAATCGCCATTGCGCGGCACCGCTGAGGGGCAAACTCGGAGATCAGCGTAATGGCGTTAGGCATTGCAGCACCGAGCCCCAGGCCTGTAAGAAAGCGCCACAGCGTAAGGGTGTTCAGGCTTTGCGCCCAGGCCGTTCCCAGGCTTGCAAGACCGAAGAACAGGCACGAAAAGACCAACACACGCTTGCGTCCCATCCGGTCCGATACCGGACCAGCGATCAGCGCACCCAACGAAAGCCCCAGTAGCGCTGCGCTTAGCACCGGCCCCAGATCCTGTTTGTGTATCCCCCATTCTGCCGATAACGTAGGAGCGATGTAACCCATCGCCGCTGTATCAAAACCATCGATCGCCAGAACCAGAAAACCCAGCACGATAAGAAGCCAGTGAAACCCTGAAAAGGGACTCTCATCGATCACCTGCTGAATGTCCACCTTACCTGAATACGTCATACGCTCCCCTCTGATTAGATGTTGTTTTTGTGTTCTTGTATTTGCTTGTCTATACAATTGCGCGGAGCAGGTTGATGTCAAATTTTCTTATCTAATATGTTATCTGGATGTTATTTTCGGTATAAAAAAGCGCCCGAGGGGGAATCGGGCGCGTGAAAAAGAGGTGTTAACGGGGGAAGACTCAGGCTGCGTTTCCCTGAGCAAGGGGAGCCAGCGTCGCCGATAATTTATTAAACTCCTGCACCAGAGAATCTCTGCTGATTTCACCGATCGTTTTCGCGCCGGTCAGCGTCATCGCCACCTTCATCTCTTTTTCGATCAGGTTAAGCAGGTTTGCCACGCCGGCCTGGCCAGCCGTCGCCAGGGCATACAGATACGCACGCCCCAGCAGTACGCTGTCAGCGCCCAGCGCGATCATACGCACCACGTCCAGCCCGCTGCGGATACCGCTGTCGGCCAGGATAGCGATGTCGCCTTTCACTGCATCGGCAATCGCAGGCAGGGCTCGTGCGGAAGAGAGCACACCGTCAAGCTGGCGTCCGCCGTGGTTAGAAACCACAATCCCGTCTGCGCCAAAGCGTACCGCGTCACGGGCATCTTCCGGGTCGAGGATCCCTTTGATCACCATCGGGCCGTCCCAGAATTCGCGGATCCACTCCAGGTCTTTCCAGGAGATGGACGGGTCGAAGTTATTCGCCAGCCAGCCGATGTAATCTTCCAGTCCGGTAGGTTTACCCAGGTAAGCCGAGATGTTTCCCAGATCGTGTGGACGTCCGTTCAGACCGACATCCCAGGCCCATTGCGGATGCGTCACCGCCTGCCAGTAACGGCGCAGGGCGGCATTCGGGCCGCTCATGCCTGAGTGAGCATCACGGTAGCGTGCGCCGGGGGTTGGCATATCAACGGTAAAGACCAGCGTTGAGCAACCCGCCGCTTTGGCGCGCTCCAGCGCGTTACGCATAAACCCGCGATCGCGCAGAACGTACAGCTGGAACCACATCGGGCGCTTAATGGTTGGGGCGACTTCTTCTATCGGGCAGACGGAAACGGTGGATAGCGTAAACGGAATACCTTTGGCATCTGCCGCTGCGGCCGCCTGTACTTCGCCACGACGAGCGTACATGCCGCACAGGCCAACGGGGGCGAGCGCGACAGGCATTGAGAGCGTTTCATTGAACAATTTCGTCTCAAGGCTCAGGTCAGACATATTCTTCAGCACGCGCTGGCGCAGAGCCACTTCCGACAAGTCTTCCACGTTACGACGCAGGGTGTGCTCGGCATAGGCCCCGCCGTCGATATAGTGAAACAGGAATGGTGGCAAAATGCGCTGCGCCGCGGCGCGATAGTCACTGGCTGCTGAAATAATCATGCTTTGTTCTCCCTGGAAATATCACTGTCGCCAGGCAGACGGGTAATGCGCGCCTGTCGGGCCTGATCTTCATCGAATCGTTTAATGGTGGTGTGTACGAAGCCCAGATGCGCCATCATCGCTTTTCGCGCGGCCTCGGCATCACCGGCCAGAATGGCGTTGAGCACCGCCTCATGTTGTTCGGTTAGCTGGGCAAACACTGGCGGGACCAGATACATACGCTGGCGGCTCTGCTTCACGGAGGATTGCAGCAGGTCGAAGAAACCGCGCATGGTCTGCAGCAGAACTACGTTGTGTGATGCCTCGGCAATCGCCAGGTGAAAACGCACGTCCGCCTGGGAGGCGATATCCGGGTTGCTGCTTTGCGTGGCCTCAAAACAGGCTTTTAGCTTCTCTTTGTCGGCTTCGGTTGCCCGCATGGCTGCATGCCAGGCGGTACTGGTTTCGATGGCGTGACGCGCTTCAAGGATGTCGAAGCTGTAGTCCGGATCGTTCTCCATCAGCGTTTTCAGCGGCTGAACGATGTTTTGCTCAGACCAGTCATCATGCTGCCAGCGGACAAACGTGCCACCACCACGGCGGCTCACCAGTACCCCTTCGCTGACCAGTGTCGCCAGTGCTTCACGCAGCGAATTACGTGATACACCTAGCTGGGCGGCGAGCTGGCGTTCGGCGGGCAATTTCATGCCCGCTTCCAGCTGTTGTTCTTCAATCAGCGCCCGCACGCGAGAGGCGATCTCGTCGGACAGGCGTCTGGGCATCACTATCATGGAATCATCCAGGTTAAGACATAGGCCTGCAGGGTGGTGATCACCCCGACCATGCAGGTGAATATCAAGCTGTGTTTCACGGTAAAGCGGAACAGGTCCGACTCTTTACCGACCAGTCCCACCGCCGCACAGGCAATGGCGATGGATTGTGGGGAGATCATTTTCCCGGTCACGCCACCAGTGGTGTTAGCCGCCACCAGAAGGACGTCTGACACGCCAATCTGTTGGGCCGCCGTCGCCTGCAGAGCAGCAAACAGGGCGTTAGACGAGGTATCTGAACCGGTCAGGAACACCCCTAACCAGCCGAGGAACGGCGAGAAGAAGGTAAATGCGTGGCTGGTATGCGCCAGCGCCAGAGCCAGCGTTGATGACAAACCGGAATAGTTTGAGATAAACGCGAACGCCAGCACCATGCCGATGGAGTAAATCGGCAGCATCAATTCTTTAATGGTCGCCGCAAAGGTCTGTACTGCAGCGACAGGCTTCATGCGCAGCCAGACAACAGAAAGGATAGCGGCAAACAGAATCGCCGTACCGGTCGCGGAGAACCAGTCGAATTTGTACACCGCGGCATACGGCGTTGCGGCGTGGACCACTGGCGGCATACGGGCGACCATCTTGTCGAGGAACGGTACGGAGATGTTAATCACCATGTCGTACAGCGCGCCACCCGGGGCAAACAGGGCTTTGAAAGGTGGGATGCTCCACAGCGTGACCGTTGCAGTCAGGAACAGGAACGGCGACCAGGCGCGGATCACCTGTCCTGCCGTATAGCCTGTACGCGCCAGGGTTTGATCAACCTGCGAGGCACCCATATCGGCAAAACGGAAAATACGTACCGGCTGCCAGCGTTTCAGGAACAGCGTCAGACAAACCAGCGAAACCAGCGAAGAGATAATGTCCGGCAGTTCAGGGCCGAGGAAGTTGGAGCTGAGATACTGGGCGATGGCGAACGAACCACCCGCCACCATCACCGCAGGCCAGGTCTCCTTCACTCCACGCCAGCCGTCCATAATCGCCATGATCCAGAACAGCACGATAATGGTCAGGAACGGTAACTGGCGGCCAACCATCTGGCCAATCTCAAAGCTATCCAGCCCGGTCACCTGTCCGGCCACCAGAATCGGAATGCCCATCGCGCCAAACGCAACCGGCGCGGTGTTCACAATCAGGCACAGGCCCGCAGCATACAGCGGGTTAAAGCCCAGACCGACCAGCAGCGCGGCGGTGATTGCCACCGGTGCGCCAAAACCTGCTGCCCCTTCCAGGAACGCCCCAAAGGAGAAGCCGACAATCAGCATCTGCAGGCGCTGGTCAGGGGTAATGGAGAGAATCGACGAACGGATGATGTCGAACTGTCCGGTTTTCACCGAGATTTTATAGACAAAGACCGCGGCGATGATGATCCACGCAATCGGCCACAGGCCATAGAAGAAACCGTAGACCACAGAGGCCAGCGCACGGTCGACAGGCATTTTGTAGAACAACAATGCCACCATCAGCGCAATGGCAACGGTGATGGTTGCGGCAAGGTAGCCCTTCAACTTGAGCTTAATCAGCGCAAAGAAGAAGAACAGGATCGGAAGCGATGCGATCAGGCTCGACAGCCAGATATTTCCGGCCGGGTCGTAGTTTTGTTGCCAGAGGCTCATGCAGGTCTCCTGGGGACCAGACAGCCTGTGCTGCGGGTGAGTCTCCGCTCATCTCTGCATCACAGTCTGTGTAAAAGTGGTCCTGCCAATGTTGTGTTGTAGGGGTAATGACAACAAATGGTTAACCAGATGTTATGAGCTGGCAATGGTTTTGTGAGCAGAAATAATGGATTTGTGAAGCGGGGAAGAAAGAAAAGGGGGATTGGTTGGGCCAATTTGAGTGGGGTAAGGTCTGTTGCCCTCACCCCAGTCCTCTCCCAACGGGAGAGGGGGAATGATCAGAACGCGGTCTTACAAAAACCTGTCATCTCTTTCAGGCCCATTTCACGGCCCAGCTCGGTCATTGGGTGCACAACCACCAGACCACGAACACTTTTCTTAAGCTTGCCCATGTCGGCCTGCTCTTTTTTGGTGATCGCACGGCGGTGCGGCATGTTCATCAGCTTCTGCGCTTCTTTGCTCAGCTTCTGGCCTTTGACTTCGCGCAGGCGCTCGATTTCGGTTTCCAGCGTGGCGACTTCTTTTTCCAGCTCAGCGTACTTCTCGGCGGAATCGACCAGTGACAGGCCAGCCATCTGGTGACGGATCAGATCCAGACGGTCGCTCAGGCGTTTAATTTCGTTCTTTTCGACTTCTTTCATGACAAATAACTCTGAAAACGGGGAATTTACAGGGAAGGATACACCAATGTGAGCAGGCTTACTTCTGAAACGCTTTTTTTAAGCTGATTCGGGAAATCAGCTCAGTCAGGGAGAGAACCATTGTGGAGCGAACAACCTGTTGATAACGCAGCTTTTGCATCGCGTATAGTTCAGGATCACTGTTATCAAACTGAGGTGCAGGGGGAAGGGCAGTGACGCAATGCAACTCGCCGAAAGGTCCAAGGATCTCATCATCGGTAAAGGTGTACTCATTACCGTCATGATTTAACTCTTCGCGCAGCGCCATCAACAGCTCAGCGTCTTCATACTCTGGTCTGCTTAGCACACCAAGACCATAAATCAGCTTCAGACGCACTGAGAGATCGCCCAGCGGGCCGTCTCCGTCCAGTAACGGTTCTACAGCATATTTTACCGCGTAGTCGTCTTTGCGAAACACCTGAAGCACCAGGATATTCACCGCCTCGGTTAACAACTCGACGGCGGCAATCAGGAAGCTTCGTACGGTTTTGCCAGCATTCAGACGCTCAAGCACACGATTTTCAAAGGCCTGGGTTTGTTCCATTATTGCCTGCATATCTGACAATCTGTAATCAGGGCGCAGGGTTACCTGCGCCACACTCTGCATCATTTGGTTGCGTTGTATGCGTTAACCGCCTCCACAACCACGTCGCTGTTGGCATCCAGACCTGAAATCTGCGCCAGCGCAGCCTGCGCGCCTTTATCGTCAATCAGTTGAGCCAGTTCCTGCGCCTGCGGATCCTGCTCGCTGCGGTAGTGCATTGCGGCGGCAATCCCTTTCACCAGGTTGGTGTGCGGCAGGCTGTATTCCAGCGTGCCCAGCAGCGGTTTAATCAGGCGATCGCCCGCGCTCAGTTTGCGCAGGGGCTGACGGCCAACGCGCTCAACGTCATCTTTCAGATACGGGTTTTCAAAACGACCGAGGATTTTCTGGATGTATGCTGCATGTTTATCAGCATCAAAACCGTAGCGTTTGATCAGCACCGCGCCGCTCTCTTCCATTGCCCCTTTTACCACAGCGCGGATGTTCTCATCGAGAATCGCGTCACGGATGGTCTGATGACCGGCCAATTTTCCGAGGTACGCGGTTATAGCATGCCCGGTGTTCAGCGTGAAGAGTTTGCGTTCGACAAATGCCATCAGGTTATCAGTTAATTCCATTCCCGGAATGGTTGGCAGCGCACCTTTAAACTGTGTTTTATCGACGATCCACTCGCTGAAGGTTTCTACAGTTACTTCCAGCGGATCGTGGGTAGCGGATTCTGACGGCGGGACGATACGGTCAACGGCGGAATCAACAAACCCCACGTGCGCTTCAACCCAGGCTTTATCTTCGTCGGCAACAGCGGTGAGCACATGGCCTTTCAATTGCGTGGTGCCGCGCACCATGTTTTCACAGGCGATGATGTTCAGCGGGGTATCAATACCCTGCGCTTTACGTTTTGCGAGGCCTTTCGCCACCGCAGGAGCGATACGCTCAAGCACGACCGGACCCACAGCAGTGGTAACCAGGTCAACGCTGGCAATAAGGTCGATAACGTCGTCGCCAATGCTGCTTACGGCATTCACACCTGAAACCGTTTCAACCTGCTCGTTTTCTCCCACTACGTGAACCTGATAGCTATGACGGGCATTCAGGGCGTCTAGCACCACCTGGTTCACATCGGCGAATGTCAGCGTAATGCCCGCGTCTGCCAGCAGTTTGCCGATAAAGCCACGACCGATATTACCTGCGCCAAAATGTAATGCTTTCATAGTATTAACCTTCATCAATGTTTTTACCCGAGAGGGCTGGGGTGAGGAACCGCATAACTTTCCCCTCACCCTAGCCCTCTCCCCAGTGGGGAGAGGGGGGAAATGCGCTTACTTGTTCAGCAGTGCCAGTACTTCTTCCACGCTGCTGGTGCTGGCCAGACGCTCAATGACAGACTCATCATCCAGGGCGTTAGTCAGACTGGTAATCACCTGAATGTGCTCGTTGTTGCGAGCGGCGATACCAATCACCAGACGGGCGATGTCGTCTTCTTCTTCACCGAAGCGCACACCCTGCGGATACTGACAGAATACGACGCCGGTTTTCAGCACGCGATCTTTCGCTTCAACCGTACCGTGCGGAACCGCGATGGATTCACCCAGGTAGGTTGGCGTCAGTTTTTCACGTTCCAGCATCGCATCAACGTATTCAGGTTGAACGTAGCCACCTTTCACCAGTTGCTCACCGGCAAAGCGAATCGCCTCTTCTTTGTTGGTCGCAGTACGACCGAGGAAGATGTTCTCCGCACCCAGTTTGAACAGGTGGGCGTTGCTCTCGTCGAAACTGTCCTGCAGGCTGGAACGCACTTTCACTTCGTTGTCTTCGTGACGCTGTGCGGCAACCAGACGCTCAGTCAGGTTGGTGTACAGGCCGCTGTCGAGGAAGTTGGTCAGCGAAATATGCTGTGCCTGTGGAACCTGACGCATGGCGCGTTCGGTCAGATCGCGGTGCGTGATAACCAGGTCCACATCTGGTGGCAGGCTGTTGATGGCACTGTTGGTCACAGAGATGTTAGTCAGACCCGCATCCTGCACTTTCTTACGCAGCACACCTGCACCCATTGCGCTGGAACCCATACCGGCGTCACAGGCAACGATGATTTTACGCACGTGGCTCAGGTCGTTAGAGACATCACCAGCCGCCAGCGGTGTAGCGCCTTTGGATTCCGCTTTCATGTCGTGCATACGACGGGTAGCCGCTTCGATATCATCATCTTCTTTCACTTTGCTGGTTTTCAGCAGGATAGAAGAGACCACGAAGGAGACCGCCATTGCTGCACAGATAGCCGCGATGTTTGCGAAGTAAGCCCCTTTTGGCGTCATCGCCAGTACCGCCAGGATAGAACCCGGAGACGCCGGAGAAACCAGACCACCGCCCAGCACGCTCAGGGTGAACACACCGGTCATACCGCCGAGGATAACGGCCAGGATCAGACGCGGATTCATCAGCACGTACGGGAAGTAAATTTCGTGGATACCACCCAGGAAGTGAATGATAGCCGCACCGCCAGCAGACTGCTTCGCGCTACCGCGACCAAAGAACATGTACGCCAGCAGAACACCCATACCTGGGCCCGGGTTCGCTTCAATCAGGAAGAAGATGGATTTGCCGAGGTCATGAGACTGCTGAATACCCAGCGGTGAGAAGATACCGTGGTTGATGGCGTTGTTAAGGAACAGGATTTTCGCCGGTTCAACAAAGATAGACGCCAGCGGCAGCATGTCGTGCGCAACCATGAAGTTAACGCCTGCTGCCAGAATTTTGGACAGCACTTCAACCGCAGGGCCAATGCCGAGAAACGCCAGAATCGCCAGGATCATACCAATGATGCCTGCGGAGAAGTTGTTCACCAGCATTTCGAAGCCAGAGCGAATCTTACCGTCTACCCAGGAATCAAAGTGTTTGATTGCCCAACCACCCAGAGGACCCGCAATCATTGCGCCAAGGAACATTGGCATATCTGCACCGACAATCACACCCATGGTGGTGATTGCACCCACTACACCGCCACGGTCACCGCCCACCAGACGACCACCGGTGAAACCGATGAGCAGCGGCAGCAGATAAGTAATCATTGGGCCAACAAGTTTCGCCAGCGTTTCGTTAGGCAACCACCCTGTCGGAATGAATAATGCGGTGATGATACCCCACGCGATAAACGCGCCGATATTTGGCATCACCATGTTGCTGAGGAAACGACCAAAGCTTTGTACTTTGATCTTGAAATCGGATGACATAAAACACCCCTTCTTCTGTTTACGCTTAGGCTTGCGGCCCGAGGTTTATTGTTAATGTGAGGCGGCAGAGGTAGCCGGGCCCTGTTCATGCTGTGAAATCTGGCACTGAATCGTTCAACTGTCCAGATGACGAAAATTTGTGTGATGCGTGTCACGTAAAGGTAGGGGGTGTGGATATCAATGAAGTGATCTAAATCACAAAATAAGCGGACAAAAAAAATACGATGACGAAAAATGGAGCAGAAAGCACCCTTTTTTGTGAGTTTTGTCACATTTGATTGTGGCGGGTTTGTCTCTGTATTGTGATGTCATTCACAAAATATTTTTATGCAGATTTCTCCGGCTGTGATCCTCAACAAATTCTGTCTTGTGATTTAGCGTCAGGATGGCATGAGGCGACACAGAAAGCTAAAAAACCACTTTTCATATGTGGTATGGCGAAAAGTTAAAACGTGGATTACGCTCATATTGTAAGGTTAAGTCTATTATTATTCAGGTTATATTTTGACACGTTTATAAACTTGCATGGAGATATTATAAAAATCCATACTCCCCGGCTGCTGAAAATAGCAAGTGATTACTGTTTTTATAAAAAACTAATTAGGCTGCGTATTGTTTTATTAATTTAATGAGTTGACGTTTTTTAAGTGAGGAGAATATGTTTCTCAACTATTTTGCGCTGGGCGTATTGATTTTTGTTTTCCTGGTCCTTTTTTACGGCGTCATCGCCATTCATGACATCCCGTATAATATGGCCAAAAAGCGTAACCATCCCCATGCCGATGCGATTCATACGGCAGGATGGATCAGCCTGTTTACGCTCCATGCCATTTGGCCGTTCCTGTGGATCTGGGCCACGCTGTACCGTGAAGATCGCGGCTGGGGGATGCAGAACCACATCGTGAAGCCTGATGAGGTTCCCGGTATGGATGAACTGACCAAACGCGTGGCGGAGCTTGAACAAAAGCTGGCAGCGGTAAAACCCACTGCTGATAAGAACACGCTGGAGCACTAATCATGGATCTGTTGATTATTCTGACCTATGTGGCATTTGCCTGGGCTATCTTTAAAATATTCCGTATTCCCGTTAACCAGTGGACGCTCGCCACCGCGACATTAGGCGGGATATTTATTGTTGCGGGACTAATCCTGCTAATGAACTATAACCACCCGTATACCTTTACGGCTCAAAAGGCGGTTATTTCTATTCCGATTACGCCGCAGGTTACCGGGGTGGTCAGTGAAGTGACTGATAAAAATAATCAGCTCATTAAAAAGGGTGAAGTGTTATTTAAACTTGATCCAGGTCGCTATCAGGCGCGTGTAGACAGACTCCAGGCTGACCTGGTGACTGCGACGCACAATATCGACAACCTTAAGGCACAACTGTCGGAAGCGGTCGCCAATACCACGCGGGTGTCTGCGGAACGCGATCGTCTGTATAAAGATTATCAGCGCTACCTGAAAGGCAGCCAGGCAAAGGTTAACCCGTTCTCTGAAAGCGATATCGACAATGCGCGTCAGAACTATCTGGCACAAGATGCGCTGGTTAAAGGCTCTGTAGCCGAACAGACACAAATCCAGACTCAGTTAGACAGCATGGTTAACGGTGAGCAATCTCAGGTTGCCTCTCTGCGTGCTCAGCTTGCCGAAGCCAAATACAACCTGGAACAGACAGTGGTGCGTGCGCCAAGCAATGGCTATATCACCCAGGTGCTGATTCGTCCGGGGACCTATGCCGCGGCGCTGCCTCTGCGTCCGGTTATGGTCTTTATCCCGGAACAGAAACGTCAGATTGTGGCGCAGTTCCGTCAGAACTCATTGCTGCGTCTGAAACCGGGTGATGAGGCCGAAGTGGTGTTCAATGCCCTGCCGGGGCAGGTCTTCTCAGGTAAGCTCACCAGCATTCTGCCGGTGGTGCCGGGAGGATCATATCAGGCTCAGGGTGCGTTGCAGTCTCTGACGGTAACGCCGGGTACGGATGGCGTGCTGGGGACTATCGAGCTTGACCCGAATGCTGATGTAGATGCACTGCCAGACGGTATTTATGCCCAGGTGGCGGTTTATTCGGACCATTTCGCTCATGTTTCGGTGATGCGTAAAGTGCTGCTGCGTATGACCAGCTGGATGCACTATCTCTACCTCGATCACTAATCCTTTCAGGGCAGGAATGCGACATGCATACCTGCCCTTTTTTCGTTGCTTGATCCATACTGATTTTTTTCCGGCATCAAGGATCAGGCAATGAAACTCATCGGTAGCTACACCAGTCCCTTCGTGCGAAAAATCTCGATTCTCCTGCTGGAGAAAGGGATTGAATTTGAATTCGTCAATGAACAGCCTTACAACGCCGAAAACGGCGTCGCGCAGTACAACCCGCTAGGTAAAGTCCCGGCACTGGTGACGAACGAGGGTGAATACTGGTTTGATTCCCCGATTATTGCGGAGTACATCGAGCTGCTGGGCGTCGCCCCGGCAATGCTACCGGCTGACCCGAAAGCGGCGCTGGCTGTGAAGCAAATTGAAGCCCTGGCCGATGGCATTATGGATGCGGCGTTAACTTCCGTACGCGAGCAGGCAAGACCCGCCGCCCAACAGTCGGAAACAGAACTGCTACGCCAGCGTGAAAAAATCAGCCGCAGCCTGGATATGTGTGAGCAGCTCATCCGGGAGGGAAAAATCCAGCCCGACAGAGTGGATCTGGCGACGATTGCGATCGCCTGTGCCATCGGTTATCTCAACTTCCGTCATGTTTCCCCTGGCTGGTGCGTCGACCGCCCGTTGCTGGTAAAACTAGCCGAAACGCTTTTTAGCCGTGAGAGTTTTGCCCGCACCGAACCGCCAAAGGCTTGATGCGGGTTATAACACTTCGCTGCCGGAGGCGGTACAATCCCTCCACATGTTAACTCCCTCTCCCGTCGGGAGGGGGGATGATATTTACTCGCCAGGCGCTTTCATGACTACTCATCATTCGCTGTACAGCCAGATTCCTGCTACCGACCGTCTTCTTCGCGAACCTCGTATTCATGCTGCAGTTGAGCGTTTCGGCCATACCGCGACGGTTGACATGTTACGTCTGCTTCAGGACGAAGCCCGACACCACATTCAGGCAGAAAACACATTGCCTGAATGGTGCGCGGCGTGGGAACAGGAAGTTGAAAAGCGTCTGGATGAGAAAACGCAAAGCGCACTTCGTCCGGTGATTAACCTGACGGGTACGGTACTGCACACCAACCTGGGGCGCGCGCAACAGGCGGAAGAGGCGGTTGCTGCGGTCGTGCAGGCCATGCGAATGCCTGTGACGCTGGAGTACGATCTGGACGGTGCAGGGCGCGGACATCGTGATCGCGCACTGGCGGACCTTCTCTGCCAGCTGACCGGTGCGGAAGATGCCTGCATTGTGAATAACAACGCCGCGGCGGTGCTGTTAATGCTGGCGGCCACCGCCAGCGGCAAAGAGGTGGTGGTTTCCCGTGGCGAGCTGGTGGAGATTGGCGGTGCGTTTCGCATTCCGGACGTGATGCGTCAGGCAGGCTGTTCGCTGCATGAAGTGGGCACCACTAACCGCACTCATGCGAAAGATTATCGCGCGGCGGTGAATGAAAATACCGCCCTGCTGATGAAGGTTCATACCAGCAATTACAATATTGAAGGTTTCACCAAAACCGTTGAAGAAGCTGAACTGGCGGCGATTGGACGCGAGCTGAATATACCGGTAATTGCCGATCTCGGTAGTGGTTCCCTGGTCGATCTCAGCCAGTACGGTTTGCCAAAAGAGCCGATGCCACAAGAGATGATTGCGGCGGGTGTCAGCCTGGTGAGCTTTTCTGGCGACAAACTGCTGGGGGGACCGCAGGCGGGGATCATTGTGGGTAAGCGCGAGCTGATTGCACAGTTGCAGCAGCATCCGCTCAAGCGAGCCCTGCGCGCGGATAAAATGACGCTCGCGGCACTGGAAGCGACATTGCGGCTCTATCTGCATCCGGAGAAACTGGCTGACCGCCTGCCTACGCTGCGTCTGCTAACCCGGGATGCTGCTTCAATTCGTGCTCAGGGTGAATTGCTGTTACCCCGCGTTGCCCCGCATTACCCTGATTTTGACGTTCGCATTGAACCTTGCCAGTCGCAGATTGGCAGCGGTTCATTGCCAGTGGACAGACTACCGAGCGAAGCGCTCACGTTCACCCCGCGTGACGGGCGCGGTAGCCACCTTGAAACCCTGTCGTTGCGCTGGCGCGCGTTGCCGACGCCGGTTATCGGGCGGATTTACGACGGCAGAATGTGGCTGGATCTACGCTGTCTTGAAGATGAAGAGCGATTTCTGGAGATGTTGTTGAAATGATTATTGCCACCGCCGGTCACGTTGACCACGGAAAAACCACGTTATTACAGGCGATTACAGGTGTAAATGCCGATCGACTTCCGGAAGAGAAAAAGCGCGGCATGACCATCGATCTGGGCTATGCCTACTGGCCTCAGCCTGATGGTCGTGTACTGGGTTTTATTGATGTTCCGGGGCATGAAAAGTTTCTTTCAAACATGCTGGCGGGCGTGGGGGGTATCGATCATGCCCTACTGGTGGTGGCCTGTGATGACGGTGTAATGGCGCAAACGCGCGAGCATCTGGCGATCCTCCAGTTGACGGGCAACCCGCAGCTAACCGTTGCGCTGACCAAAGCCGATCGCGTAGATGAGGCGCGCATCAGTGAAGTGCGCGAAACGGTACAGGCGACCTTACGTGAATATGGTTTTGCTGATGCGCCGCTTTTTGTCACTGTAGCGACTGAAGGTCGCGGTATCGACGATCTTCGCCGCCATTTGCAGCAATTGTCATCGCGCGATCACGCCAGCCATCATCGTTTCCGTCTGGCGATTGATCGGGCGTTTACTGTTAAAGGTGCGGGTTTGGTCGTCACGGGTACGGCGCTAAGCGGCGAAGTGAGAGTGGGTGACAGTTTATGGTTGACGGGCGTTAACAAACCGATGCGTGTGCGTGGTTTACATGCGCAAAACCAGCCCGTAGAGCATGCTCATGCCGGGCAGCGAATCGCACTTAATATTGTCGGTGATGCGGAAAAAGACCAGCTTAACCGTGGTGACTGGCTGCTGGCTGGCACCCCTCCAGAACCGTCTGAGCGCGTGATCGTCTCTCTGCAGACGCACTTGCCGCTGACTCAATGGCAACCGCTGCATATTCACCACGCGGCCAGCCATATTACCGGACGCATCTCGCTGCTGGAAAACGACCTTGCCGAGCTGGTTTTCGATTCGCCACTCTGGCTTGCAGATAATGACCGTCTGGTTCTGCGTGATATTTCAGCGCGGGAAACGCTGGCCGGGGCGCGGGTGGTGACACTCCACTCACCGCGACGTGGCAAGCGTAAACCTGAGTATCTGCATTGGCTGGCTGCGCTGGCGCAGACGACGGATGATAAAACAGCGCTGCTGGTTCATCTTGAACGTGGTGCGGTGAATCTTGCTGATTTTGCATGGGCTCGCCAGTTGAGTGAAGAAGGTTTACGTCAGCTGACCCAGGAGCCGGGATTTATTCAGGCTGGCAACAGTCTGCTGAACGCTCCGGTGGCGGCACACTGGCAGCGTAAAATATTGAACACGCTTGCGACTTACCATGAACAGCATCAGGATGAACCGGGCCCCGGCCGCGAGCGTCTGCGACGCATGGCGCTGCCGATGGAAGACGATGCGCTGGTGCTGCTGTTGATTGAAAATATGCGCGAAACGGGGGTGATTAAAAGTCACCACGGTTGGCTGCATCTGCCGGATCACAAAGCCGGGTTTACCGCTGAGCAAGAGGCAGTATGGCAAAAAGTGGCATCACTGTTTGGCGATGAGCCATGGTGGGTTCGCGACCTGGCCCGCCAAACGAACACTGACGAGCAAGTGATGCGCCAGGTATTGCGCCATGCGGCTCAGCAGGGGCTTATCGTCGCGATCGTGAAAGATCGTTATTACCGTAACGATCGCATTGTTGCGTTTGCTAACTTGATCCGCGAGCTGGATCAGGAACGAGGCTCTACCTGTGCAGCCGATTTCCGCGACCGGTTGAATGTTGGCCGCAAGCTGGCGATCCAGATCCTGGAATATTTCAATCGTATCGGGTTTACCCGTCGTCGTGGGAATGATCATTTATTACGCGATTCACTATTATTTCCGCAAACATAAAGCAGGAATTAATACAAAAATAGAATAGATAGAAAGAGATTTAAATATTAATTCACACCTTCGTAGGATTAAATTTATTCAACCTGCGAAGGTCTTCGCAAAATCATATTTTTGATCATGTTTTTTGCGTAATCTTTACCTTATGCTGCCGACAATTTTTATCTCTTTGAGGAAATATCATGGCTGCATCCGTATTTTATATTCCTTCCGTGAATATTATTGGTTCTGATTCATTAGACACCGCAATGGATACCATGCGCGACTACGGCTGGCGCCGCGCGCTGATTGTCACCGATACCATGCTGAGCAAGCTGGGTATGGTCGCCAGTATTCAACATGCTCTGAAAGAACGTGATATTTCCAGCGTTGTGTATGACGGCACGCACCCTAATCCGACGACAGCAAATGTGGCGGCAGGTCTGGAAATATTAAAAGCAAATCAGTGTGACTGTATTATTTCACTGGGTGGCGGTTCGCCTCACGATTGTGCAAAAGGTATTGCGCTGGTGGCAGTGAACGGCGGTGATATTCGTGATTATGAAGGTGTCGATCGCTCTGCAAAACCACAATTGCCGATGATTGCGATTAATACTACCGCGGGTACGGCGTCGGAAATGACGCGTTTCTGTATTATTACTGATGAGACGCGTCATATTAAAATGGCGATAGTGGATAAGCACGTTACGCCAGTACTGTCCGTTAACGATTCCTCGCTCATGTCAGGAATGCCACCCTCACTGACAGCGGCAACCGGTATGGATGCCCTGACGCATGCGATTGAAGCGTATGTGTCTGTGGCGGCCACACCTATTACTGATGCCTGTGCGCTGAAAGCGGTGACGATGATTAGTGAAAACCTGGTACATGCCGTTGAAGATGGCAGTAACGCACAGGCGCGTGAAGCGATGGCCTATGCACAATTCCTCGCTGGCATGGCGTTTAACAATGCTTCACTAGGCTATGTACACGCGATGGCACATCAGTTGGGTGGTTTCTACGATCTGCCGCATGGCGTCTGTAATGCTGTACTGCTTCCGCACGTTCAGGTGTTTAACAGCAAGGCGGCGGCGGGGCGTCTGCGCGACTGTGCAAAAGCCATGGGCGTGGATGTGAGTGGGATGACCGACATGCAGGGGGCGCAGGCCTGCATCGTTGAGATCCGTGCGCTTGCCCGCAAGGTCAATATCCCGGCGGGCCTTCGCGAACTGAACGTCAAAGAGGAAGATATTCCGGTCCTGGCAATCAATGCGCTGAAGGATGCCTGTGGGTTCACTAACCCGGTTCAGGCGACCCATGAAGAGATAATGGAAATTTATCGCGCCGCGATGTGACCCTTGTCGTAAACCCGTCACCGGCTGGCGAGAAAATCGTCAGCCGGGACTACCCTTGTTGTACACCAACAGCAAGGAGACGGTCATGACAAACAATCCTCCCTCATCGCGTATCCAGCCTGGCGAGTATGGTTTTCCCCTCAAGCTGAAACCCCGTTATGACAACTTTATTGGCGGCGCCTGGGTGGCTCCCGTCGACGGCGAATACTATTCCAACCTGACTCCCGTTACCGGCCAACCGCTGTGTGAAATAGCCAGCTCCGGTAAGCGTGATATCGATCTGGCGCTGGATGCGGCGCATAAAGCGAAAGATAAATGGGGCCATACTTCCGTCCAGGACCGGGCGGCCCTCTTGTTCAAAATCGCCGACCGGATGGAGCAAAATCTGGAGCTGCTGGCGACGGCAGAAACCTGGGATAACGGCAAGCCTATCCGGGAAACAATGGCGGCAGATGTGCCGCTGGCCATTGACCACTTCCGCTATTTTGCTTCCTGTATTCGTGCTCAGGAGGGCGGAATTAGTGAGGTCGACAGCGATACCGTGGCGTATCACTTCCACGAACCTTTGGGCGTGGTGGGGCAAATCATTCCGTGGAACTTCCCGCTGCTGATGGCGAGCTGGAAAATGGCACCTGCGCTGGCTGCCGGGAACTGTATTGTGCTAAAACCAGCGCGCCTGACCCCGCTGTCGGTCCTGTTATTGATGGAGGTGATTGGCGATCTGTTGCCACCGGGGGTGGTCAACGTGGTGAACGGTGCCGGAGGTGAAATTGGTGAATATCTGGCAACCTCAAAACGTATCGCCAAAGTGGCATTTACCGGGTCGACGGAAGTGGGTCAGCAGATCATGCAGTACGCCACGCAGAACATCATTCCGGTAACGCTGGAACTGGGGGGGAAATCCCCGAATATCTTCTTTGCGGACGTGATGGATGAAGAAGATGCCTTCTTCGATAAAGCCCTGGAAGGGTTTGCTCTGTTTGCCTTCAATCAGGGGGAAGTGTGCACTTGCCCGAGCCGGGCGCTGGTTCAGGAATCTATTTACGAGCGCTTTATGGAGCGCGCGATCCGTCGTGTGGAGTCTATCCGCAGCGGTAACCCGCTTGATAGTGTCACCCAGATGGGCGCGCAGGTCTCTCATGGGCAACTGGAAACGATCCTCAACTATATTGATATCGGCAAGAAAGAAGGGGCAGATATTCTGACTGGTGGCCGCCGTAAAGTGCTCGGTGGGGATCTGCAGGAAGGGTATTATCTTGAGCCGACGATCCTGTTCGGTAAGAACAATATGCGAGTCTTCCAGGAGGAAATTTTCGGACCGGTTCTGGCAGTGACGACCTTCAAAACGATGGAGGAGGCACTGGAAATTGCGAATGACACACCGTATGGCCTGGGGGCGGGTGTCTGGAGCCGCAATGGAAATCTGGCTTATAAAATGGGAAGAGGCATTCAGGCCGGGCGCGTATGGACTAACTGCTACCATGCCTATCCGGCGCATGCGGCATTTGGTGGTTATAAGCAATCTGGCATCGGGCGTGAAACGCATAAGATGATGCTGGAGCATTACCAGCAGACAAAATGTCTACTGGTCAGTTATTCCGATAAACCTCTGGGACTGTTCTAATCACTCAGCTCAGGTCGTCCATGGGCGGCCTGAGCAATTTGCTGGCGCAGGCAGTTTAGTACGCCATCCAGGACGTATTGCACACGCCAGGGCTGATATTCACGCTTGCGGAATATCGTCGTCAGGTCGAGCCACCACTCCTCCTGATGCGGGAAGCAAGGGACTAACATGCCCTGCGTTAATTCTTTTTTCAGACTCTCTTTGGGAGCAAAAACAATTCCAAGATTATTTCTCGCCAGTTCCAGAGCCGTCTGGGTATTGTCGCAAATATAGTTTCCGGTCACTCTGTAATCATGGACCTCATCGCTACCATGCACGCGGAAACGCCAGATGTTTGCATCATCAACCAGCATGGAGTCTATAAGAATACAGGAGTGGTTAATTAAATCTTCAGGTCCCGTTAAGGGGTGTTTATTTAAATACTCTTTGGTTGCAAATGCTGTAACCGAATATTTTGTTAAAACACTCGCAACCAGACTTTCGTCTTTTGGTTGCGCATAGGTAATTAAAATATCGCAGTCATCCGGAAAGGAAACACCTTCTGAATATTCATTACGATCCAGGTTGTACGTTTTCAGGGAGATGCGGATATCACCGATGTCCTCTATCTTGTGGATCACGTGTCGCGCGAGGTAGGTCACAATGCCCGTTGGGGCATAGATTGTGACTTTCCCACGTTTTTCATGCTTATAATCGGCAATAAAATTAACAAGTTGGCTGTTTTTGTCCAGCGAAGCGTTAATGTAAGGGAGTAATGCTTCACCAAACTGGGTTAGGGCCAGTTGGCGAGTGGTGCGCTCAAAAACCTTGAGTCCAACCCGTGTTTCAAAATCAGACAGATATTTACTGACGTTGGCCTGCGCCATACCCAGCAGGGCGGCGGCATCACCAATGCTGTGGGTTGCTGCGATGACGGATATAATTTTTAATTCGCGTGGCTTTAGTTGTAATTTACTCATCATGCACACCAATCTATATGCTTTTATATATAATATTATATAAAGTGCAGCGTTGCATTGACAAATTTGTAACCATTATTATTCGCCTCGCTTGTTTGGCGTTTAAATGGATTACATGTAATGACTATTAAATACAATTTACTCATCGCTGCCACGTTATTTGCAACATCATCTGCAATGGCCGGTGACTTTTCACTTGGAGCGGGGGCTGTATTTAATGAGTCTCCTTACAAAGGATATAACGAAAATACTACCGCAGTACCGTTAATTAGCTACGAAGGCGATCGTTTCTACGTGCGCCAGACCACAGGAGGGTGGATCCTGTGGAAAGATGAAAAAAATGAATTCAGCCTGACTGCATCCTGGATGCCGCTCCACTTTGATCCTGATGACAACGACGACCATCAGATGAAAAAGCTTGATGAGCGAAAAGCCTCTGCCTTCCTCGGTGGTGCATACTACCGCCATGAAAGCTGGGGTTCGCTGAAAGTGGCGGTCTCTGGTGATGCCACGGATGAAAGCGGCGGCGTGATCGGTGAGGTATCCTACTTCCGTCCAATCCGTATGGAACGCCTGACACTGACGCCATCTGTCGGTATTTTCTATAGCGATGAGAGCTATAACGACTACTACTACGGGGTATCCGGCAGTGAGTCTCGTCGTTCAGGTCTGGACGAATACACCGCGGGTGACAGCTGGACGCCATACGTTGGTCTGGCGGCTAAATATCAGTTAACCCAGAAACTGTTCCTTAACGCCAGCGCGGTTTATACCGTGTTACCTGATGACGTGAAGAACAGCCCAATGATCGACCGTGACGACAGCTTTGCGCTGATGACCGGCCTGACCTGGCGTTTCTGATGCGATAAAGCCGGGTGGCGGCTTCGCCTTACCCGGCTTACGATAGCCCCTGCATTTTTATCTGCAATCGACTGTAATCCTCTTTTCTTTTCCCGATGCTTCTTCCTGTTCCGACAAAAGCGGCTGCACTGATATTTCTCAATACGCTAATGTGATTCGACCCGGTAGCGATGGTGTGTGTCATGTGTATAATCATGGAAGGATTGGGATGTGAAAAGTGCGGATGTGATTACTGTTCTGATCGGCCATGGCTGGAAATGTGTCAGAACGAAAGGAAGCCATCATCAGTTTCGCCATCCCGAACAGAAAGGGCTGGTTACTGTCCCACATCCTAAGAAGGATATTAAACCGGGCACTCTCGCGCAGATCTGGCGGCAGGCGGGGATTAAACACTGATATCAGGAGTAGTTATGTTTTATCCGGCTTACATTCATTCTGACTCAGACGGAAGTGCCAGCGGTTTTTTCCCTGACGTTCCAGGTTGTTTTTTTGCAGGTGTTTCCCTGGATGAGGCTTTTCAGGATGCTCGTGATGCTCTCACAGCACACTTCGAAGCGTTGTTTGAAGTGGAGGAAGCATTGCCTCTTCCGGGTAATGTTGAAACACATCTGGAAAGTCGTCCTGATGACTTCATTGGTGGGCAATGGCTGCTGGTGGACATTGATATGAAACAGTTTGATGGCAGGGCAGAGCGTATCAACATCACCATGCCCCGTCGTTTACTGGTAAAGATTGATTCCTTTGTCAGTGAACATCCTCAGTTTAGCAACCGAAGCGCATTTCTGGCTGAGGCAGCACGTCGCGTGCTGCCCCGGTAAAAATTAATTATACAGAGCTGCTGTTGCTTTCAGGATATCTGCAAAGGAATAGATATCATCGACTGTCGTTATTGGGTGATTACTGCCCGTAATAGGCATTCGCCCCGTGCTTGCGCAGATAGTGCTTATCCAGCAACTCCTGTTGCATCACCGGGAGCTGCGGTGCCAGCTGGCGTGAAAACAGGCCCATACAGGCGCACTCTTCCAGCACCACCGCGTTGTGTACTGCATCAGCCGCATTTTTTCCCCAGGCAAACGGACCGTGAGAATGGACCAGCACTGCCGGAATTTGCATCGGGTTTAAGTCGCGCTCCTCGAATGTTTTGATGATCACTTCACCCGTCTGATATTCGTATTCCCCGGCTATTTCAGCTTTGGTCATCAGCCGTGTGCAGGGGATCGCACCATAAAAGTAGTCGGCATGCGTGGTGCCCCAGGCAGGTAAATCCAAACCCGCCTGCGACCAGATTGTGGCGTGGCGGGAATGCGTATGGACGATGCCGCCAATCTCAGGGTAACGACGATACAACGCAAGATGCGTTGGCGTGTCGGATGACGGTTTTTTGCTGCCTTCGACTACCGCACCCGTGGCAATATCAACTACCACCATATCGTTTGCGGTCATCACGTCATACTCTACGCCGGAGGGTTTGATCACCATCAGCCCGCTTTCGCGATCGACCGCGCTCACATTACCCCAGGTAAATGTCACCAGCTGGTGGGCGGGAAGCGCCAGGTTTGCTGCCAGCACTTCAGCTTTGAGTTGTTCTAACATGTCATGCCTCCTTCCTGCATACGGGCTTCAATCCAGCGACGCGCCTGGATGATTTCCAGTACGGGCTCTTTTGCTTTTTCAGTCCACATTTCAATCAGAAACGCGCCGCGATAGTTCAGTTGGTTAAGCGTGTTAAAGACGCCAACAAAATCAACGCAGCCTTCGCCAAACGGCACATCGCGGAACTGTCCCGGGCTGTGTTCAGTGACAGGTTGGGTATCTTTCAGGTGGATTGCGGCAATACGGTCAATGCCCAGCGTCAGCTCGGCGGTGACATCGTTGCCCCACGCGCTCAGGTTGCCGACATCCGGGTAAACGCTAAACCACGGCGAAGCGAGCATGTCGTCCCACTTTTTCCATTTGCTGATGGAATTCATAAAGTCGGTGTCCATGATCTCCACTGCCAGCATCACCTGTGCTGCAGCGGCTTGTTCCACCGCCCACGCCAGCCCTTCTGCGAAGCGTTGTTGAGTGCCTTCATCATGTTCTTCGTAATAGACGTCATAACCTGCAAGCTGAATGGTGCGGATACCTAAATCACGCGCCAGCCTGATGGCTTTGGTCATGATTTCGCGCGCGCGCTCGCGCACGGCTTCATCGCGGCTGCCAAACGGGAAACGACGGTGGGCAGATAAGCACATGGATGGAATCGCTACGCCGGTTTCCAGCATGGCTTCAACCAGCGATGCACGCTGCGTGGTGCTCCACTCAAGACGTGACAGACGTTCGTCAGTTTCATCAACCGACATTTCGACAAAATCAAACCCGCAGCTTTTCGCCAGCACCAGACGTTCCGGCCAGGTGAGATCTTTCGACAGCGCTTTTTCGTAAATACCTAACGGATGCTGACGCATGGTTACTCTCCCCAGATGTCGCGGATTTGTGAATGAAATGCCTGTGCCACCTGTGATGGGTGTTCTGCCCCTGCCAGTGCTCGCCCGGCAATAAAGGCTTTGACGTTGATCTGCTTAAACAGCGGCAGGTCGGCAGGAGTGATCCCGCCGGTAATCGAAAGCTGCAACCCGATGTCAGAGAGCGCTTTCATTTTCGCGAGATCCGCTTCGCCCCACTGCTGACCACTCGCCTGCGCGTCGCGCCCGCGGTGATAGATAGCCTGTTTCACCCCGATGTGATGCCATGCGCGGGCATCGTCCAGCGTCCAGTTGCCAAACAGCTCCATCTGGATTTCTCCCCCGCAGCGCAGTGCGACCTCGTGGCCTCGCTCAACGGTTGCCAGCGGGGCGGCGCAGATGATGGTCATCCAGTTTGCGCCCGCGCCAAATGCCTGCTCAGCCAGCGTTTCTCCGGCATCGGCGACTTTCCAGTCCGCCACGATGATTTTGTCCGGGCACTGCTCGCGAAGGGTACGTACGGCCGGTAAACCCTCAGTAAGACACAGAATGGTGCCCGCCTCGACGATATCAACGTGATCCGCAAGCAAAGCCACATCGCGCTGGGCGGCCTGAAGTGAGGTATGGTCGAGCGCCAGCTGCAGTAATGGTCGGCTCATAGGTCGTACTCCTTAATACGGGCGTGATAGCCCTGAAGTGCTGAAATCAGTAACTGGTAACGGTGATATTTGCGCTGGTAGGCCGCATGGGCGTGCATGTCGGGTTCAATCACCCTGATGTCGTGTTTGAGGGTGAGCTGCGCAGCGTGGAAATCGGGGTAGACGCCGGTGCCTACCAGCGCCGCCAGCGCCGCGCCGGAGCAGCCGGTCTCTTCCACCTGCGGCAGCTCAATCGCCAGGCCGCTGACGTCGGCGAGCATTTGCATCCACACGTCCGAATGGGTCGGGCCACCCGTGACGCGCAGCGCCTGCACCTGGGTAAAGCGCTCAAGCATGCGGTTGAGGTGGGTCATGTGGCTGAACACCACGCCCTCGTAAACGGCCTGCAGAAGATGCGCGCGGGTATGTAGCGCCTGCATGCCGTAAAAACCGCTGGTCATCTCCAGCCCGGCGTTGCTGCCGTAGAGGAACGGCAGGAAGAACAGATCGCTTTCCGCTTTCGGCAGGCTGGCGACGGCATGGTTGATTTCATCGAATGACATATCGCCCCATTGGGCAGTGAGCCACTCAAGATTGCCGGATGAAGTCGGGCTGGCTTCATGAACGATGTACTGCTGCGGGTGGACGTAACGGCCATACACATAGGGGAACGGCTCGTTGTCACGAAGCGCATTGGCAATCCCGCTGGTCACGGCCCAGGTACCCATCACGGCGTTAAGCGTATTTTCGTCCTGCAGCCCGGCGCAGATCGCGGTGGAAACCACATCAAACAGTCCACCAACGACGGGCGTGCCCGCCGCGAGACCGGTAAGTGCGGCTGCCTGAGCGGTGATTTCCCCGCAAATTTCTGCTGAGCCGACAATCGGCGGCAGTGCGCCTTCTATTTCGCTGATTCCGAGCCAGCGTGTCAGCAGTGGATCGTACTGACCGGTGCTCATGTTGTAGAGATTGGACTCCGAGATATTGCTCTCTTCGCAGCCTTTTTTCCCCGTCAAACACCAGCGCAGGTAGTCGTGCGCCATCATCACGCAGCCAATTTGCTGATAACGCTGCGGTTCGTTCTCTTTAACCCAGCGCAGGAGCGAAGCCGGATGCCCGGTCCACAGCGTCTGGCGCGTGTGCGGGTAGAGTTTCTCGGGAATGCCGTCCTGCTGCCAGCGCTGTACAATCTCCAGTGCCCGACGGTCAGAGGAGAGCATGGCGTTGCCCAGCGGTTGATCCTGTTTATCAAGCAGAAACAGCCCTTTGCCCTGGGCCGAAATACCGACACCTTTGATCTGCTCGCCATCGACTCTGGCGTTTTTGAGCAGTAGTGCGACGGTTGTGTGGCAGTGCTGCCAGAGCTGGTGCATATCCCGTTCAGCATAGCCAGGGCGTGGGCTGAGAGTGGCAACCGAACGGCGCTCAATACAGACCTCTTTTCCCTGACGGGTGTACAAACCAGCTTTAAGATAAGTACCGCCACAATCGATACCCAGCCAGAAGGGCTCTTTTTCACTCATCTTTGATTCTCTTGTGTTGCTCCCTCTCCCCGTGGGAGAGGGCTAGGGTGAGGGCATCAGGCCGCACGTTTATGTGAATTCACCGAGGGATTCGGCTCAGCTCCGGCATCGCATTTCGCCGGTAACAGCAGAGCCAGCAGCGAGGCCAGTGCCAGAGACACCGCCAGGCAGTAAACCCCTGCGTCTTTGCTGTACAGCGTGATCAGTACACCCACCGCATACGGGCCGCAGAAGCCACCGAGGTTACCCAGCGCGTTAATGACACCGCGTGCACCGCCCGCCATTTCGGCGCTAAACAGACGCGCCGGAATAGTCCAGAACACGCCCGCAGCGGACTGCAGGAAGAACCCGCAACCTACCAGCGCGGCATAGGCCAGCCAGGTGTTCGCCTTTAGCGCGACGGAAAGGAACATGCAGAGTGCAAAGCCAATCAAGGGGAGAGAGACAAACAACTTGCGCTTGCCGGTACGGTCAGAGAGAGACGAGAACAAGAACATGCCCGCAATGGCGCCGATGTAAGGCAGAATGGCGAGCATCCCTACCTGGCCGATGCTGGTGTGTGTCAGCTCTTTCAGGATGGTTGGCAGCCAGAGGGTGTAACCGTAAATTCCGGTCTGGTAGAAGAAGTTCAGGGCGATCAACTGCCACATGGTTTTGTCGGACAGTACTGCGCTCAGTGAGGCGTTTTTCACCTCTTTACCGGCAATCGCCTGCTGTTCCGCCGCGAGCGTTTTCACCAGGTAGTTTTTCTCGGCTTCCGATATCCAGCGGGCTTCTTGTGGACGGTCATACACGGTGAAGGCCCAGAGCACCAGAACAACAATGGACATCAGCCCTTCAATGATGAACAGCCAGCGCCAGTCGAGCGCGGTGATGATCCAACCCGACAACGGTGCTGTGATGATCCCGGCGATGGGCACAAACATAATCACAATCGCGTTGGCACGGCCACGTTCGGCATCCGGGAACCAGTTACTGATCATCGTCAGCACAACGGGTAGCATCCCGCCTTCCGCCACACCCAGTAAGAAGCGCAACACCAACAGCTGATACTGGTGGGTAACAAGGCCGGTCAGGACTGAAATCACCGCCCAGGCGACCAAAGACCAGCCGATAAACTTCTTACCACTGCCATGAACAGCAATCTTGCCGCCGGGAACTTGCAGGAACAGATAGCCGATAAAGAAGATACCGCCCGCCAGGCCAGCCATTGTGGCGGATATACCTAATTCTTCATCCATACCACCTGGCATCGCAAACGCAATATTCACTCGGTCCATATAAGAAATAATGCAGGCGATAAGAATAGGGGGAATGATTCTTAACCAGCGCTGGCGCGGAATATCAGCATGTAGAGCATGAGAGGTCGTGTTCATATTTAATATCTCAGTAAATGTAACCGGAATAAGATTTTTATTTTTATTGTGTCGCTTTATTCATGGCGCTAATGCCGTCGCGCAAAATGGCAATGCGATGGCTGACGTCAGCATTAACATTTATTTCCAGTAATTTAATACCGGAGAATTTCAATGTTGCGGCGCTCGCCGCAGTAAAGAGTGTTTTTGCGTGTTCAGTGGTCATTAAACTGTCGGCGCAGAACGAAGAAAACGGTGCATGGAGATCCTGCCAGTCACCGTATTCACCGGTTGCTGTTGTCCCGGAGAACATCAGCGCGCTGAGTTTTTCGGCGTTGAGTGCGGTTTGAACATGCTCAAGCGGAAGGGCAGTGTTACGACCTTCGATGGCCGAGCGCGCCCAGTTAATGCACACGCTGATATCCGTTTCTTTTACCACCTCCAGTACCTGTTTCAGGGGTAAAAAACCCTTACGCGGTGCGGGGCCGGTCATGGCATCGCAGTGCTCAAGAACCAGATCGCATGACCAGTTCCAACCTGCTATTTCACGAATGGAGCGAGAGAATGCCTCAGTGGCTTGTTCGACAGAGGCATTACCCGCCTGCGGTGCTGCCTGCATCTCCAGGGCGATCACTTTCCCGGGATAACGGGCATTCACGGCGTCAATTTTCTGGTGTAGATGGCGATAGAATTCGACGCAGGCCTTACGCTGTTGCTCGTCGGCGGAGGCCAGACCGAACGCGCCGTTGGTACCACGGCGGCGCATGGTTTCCATCACTGCCGTCACCACGATTTGCCAGTCCCCTGGCGTATGACGGAACAGCCATTCATCACCAAACGGATGCAGGTTTTCAAGGCAAGGTTGTTCCAGCCCACGGATGTTGGGTGTGTCGGAAAGTTCCCGCCAGAAGGTTTGTTCTTCTTGTTCCCCTTTCTGGTGAAACGAAGGTGCGCAGGGGTACGCACCAATAATAAAACCGGTGTTGGTCATTTCGCATTCCTGTATTTATCAGAAAATTAATTCAATTCACTGATTGCCACTTTCACCACAATTTTACGAATTGTGGATTCTTTGTTCTTAATACAGGCAGGACGGTGGACATCCTGCGGGAAAAATATGGCATAACTGCCAGGTATCATTTCGATAAAGGATTCATTTTCGCTGGCGTGATAAAAAACAATATCCCGCTGTTCCAGTAATGATTCGCTTATTTTGTTGGTGCCGGTATCTATAGCGATACCGATTTTCTCTTCACCCCATGCCAGAAACTGTATATCCAGATAACGACGGTGTACTTCCGGGCGATTCTCATGCCACGCTTTGGTGGTGAGATCGATCACCTGGGCAAAGATGTTGCGTCCCTCAATTTCAACAACGCCCGGCTCCAGTGCCGTGAAGTCCGTGGTGCGCAGAAAATCGAGCGCCTTTTCAATCGCCTGTGGGAGACGGCACGGATTTGGCTGTGAAATATGTCCGAATATCATCGTCCACTCCTTACAGGGCCTGGATTTTCGCCCACACGCTGTCATCGACCGTGATGCCATTACGGCGGTTCTCTTCCTGCAGGCGGGTGAATTCATGTCCCGGCAGACGAATGGCGACGTTTTCATCGGACCGCTCAGCGTTGGTGATGAAGTCCATGATACGCTGCAGTTTGGCATCACGGGTCGGGCCGTCGATCAGGCGGTCGACCTCGATGGCGATAAAGATCTGCGATACACCATACTCGTCGCTGTTGTCCTGCGTCACTTCCGCTACGGAAGAACCATTGGAAAGCAGGGTAGCGATCATATCCAGTACGATAGACAGACCTGATCCTTTCCAGTAGCCCATTGGCAAAATGCGGCGGTTTTTCTCAATGACGCCGGGTTCACGGGTGAGATTACCCTCGTCGTCAAACCCGCCATCAACCGGCAATTCGCGCCCGGCCAGGCGATTCACTTCCAGCATGCCGTAGGAGAACATCGACATTGACATGTCGACCATGGTGATTGGGTTGGAGGGAATCGCAACGATTAGCGGGTTGGTGCCGATGCAGCATTCTTTTGATCCCCACGCGGGCATCACGGCAATGGAGTTGGTCCAGCAAATTCCAATATAACCCTTCTCCGCCGCCTGCCAGCCGTAGCTACCGCCGCGCATCCAGTGGTTAGCGTTACGCAGAGCCACCAGGCCGATACCGTGATCGGATGCCAGCTCCGTGGCGCGATCCATCATTTTCTTCGCTGTCAGGTTGCCGATGGAGCGCTGAGCATCCCATTGCTCAATGGCGCCTAATGACGTTACTCGTTTTGGCAGAGCGTCAGGAATGATGTCACCAGCTTCAAGTTGCTGAATAAAACGCGGGAAACGGTTCACGCCGTGTGAATAGACGCCGGATTCTGTGGTGCGGGCAAACATCTCCGCACAGGCATCTGCGGCGTCAGCTTTTACGCCGCGATCGAGCAGGACCCGATTAAACGCCGCTTTCAACTCTTCAAAGGTCACTTTCATCCCTGTTCTCCTGTTCATTTTAGGGGTCAGTGCGAGTGCTTTTTTATCGTTAAATTTCACTATGCGAAATCTGATTTCAAATATAACGATCAAAATTTGTCAGATCAACGACATTTATGTTTTTCAAAAATCATTAAAATCAATTGGTTGTGTTTTTTCTGTTGAGATCGTGAACTAAACCACACTTTGCGCTACCATCAGGAGCGCGATAAAAAGGAGCCATTTAATGAGCATGAAAGAGAGCGAAATGACGCAAGAAAAAGAGAGGCCAGCAGGTAGCCAGAGCTTGTTTCGCGGCCTGATGCTGATTGAGATCCTCAGCAACTATCCGAACGGGTGCCCGCTTGCGCATTTATCGGAACTGGCAGGTTTGAATAAGAGCACCGTGCACCGGTTACTTCAGGGGTTACAGTCTTGCGGGTACGTTACCCCGGCGCCTGCGGCGGGCAGTTACCGTCTGACCACCAAATTTATCGCCGTCGGGCAAAAGGCGCTGTCGTCGCTTAATATCATCCACGTGGCGGCGCCACACCTTGAAGCGCTGAATATTGCTACCGGTGAGACGGTGAACTTTTCCAGCCGGGAAGACGACCACGCGATCCTGATTTATAAACTCGAGCCGACAACCGGTATGCTGCGCACGCGTGCTTATATCGGTCAGCATATGCCGCTCTACTGCTCAGCGATGGGCAAGATCTACATGGCGTTTGGTCACCAGGACTATGTGGCGAGCTACTGGGAAAGCCATCAGGAACAGATCCAACCTTTGACCCGCAACACCATCACAGAATTGAGTGCCATGTATGATGAGCTGGCGGAAATTCGCGATCGCAGCATGGCGATGGACAAAGAAGAGAACGAGCTGGGTGTCTCCTGTATCGCCGTGCCGGTGTTTGATATTCATGGTCGCGTGCCGTATGCGATCTCCATATCGCTATCGACATCACGCATGAAGCAGGTGGGCGAGAAAAACTTGCTTAAACCACTGCGTGAAACGGCAGAGGCTATTTCAAAAGAACTGGGTTTTAACGTACGCGAGGCGTAACAGATGAACCAATTTATCATGGCGGATTCGGCAAAATGCATTGGGTGTCGTACCTGTGAAGCAGCTTGCGCGGTGTCGCATCAGGATTCCGTATCCGCACATGCCTTTACGCCACGCATTCGTGTGGTTAAAGGAGGGTCATATACCACGGCTGTTGGCTGCCACCAGTGCGAAGATGCACCCTGCGCCAATGTCTGCCCAACCCATGCCATTCGCCGCACTGCGGGAGCCTGGCTCGTGGAGCAGACGCGCTGTATTGGATGCAAAAGCTGTATGCTGGCGTGCCCGTTTGGGGCGATGCAGGTTCGGCTGGAGGGAAATAAGGCGCACGCGCTGAAGTGTGATTTGTGCATGCATCGCGAAGGCGGACCTGCCTGTGTGGAGGCCTGTCCAACCCACGCGTTGCGCTGTGTTGATCCCGCCAGATTACGTACGGAACGACAGCATCATCTGGCGTAAAACCTTAACCCTCTTCGCGCCAGGCTTTTTCGATTTCTTCGGCCAGAATTTTGACACCCGCTTCGATTTTTTCCGGATCGGGCACATAGTTCATGCGCATGCACTGGTGTGTATGCGGCCACGGTTTATCCAGGCCTGGGAAGAAGTAATCGCCCGGTACCATTAACACGCCGCGCTTCTTCAGGCGTTGATAGAGCAGTTCGGTGGTGATGGGCAGATCCTTAAACCACAGCCACAGGAAAATCGCCCCTTCAGGTTTGTGGATCAGGCAGCGTTCTTCCGGTAAATAGCGGCGAAGTGTCGCAATTGTCTCCTGAACACGCTGGTAATAGAACGGCTTAATCACCTCATTGGACAGACGCAGCAGGTCGTTGCGCTTAATCATTTCGCACATCATCGCCGGGCCGATACCGCCCGGTGAAAGGCTGATAATGCCGTTCATGTTGGTAATGGCGGTGATGATTTTTTCATTCGCGATGATAATGCCGCAGCGGCTACCCGGCAGGCCCAGCTTAGAGAGGCTCATGCACAGGACAATGTTCGGGTTCCACAGCGGACGTGCTTCGCTGAAGATAATGCCCGGGAACGGTACGCCGTAGGCGTTATCGATCACCAGCGGAATGCCGTGTTGATTCGCCAGCGCATCCAGTTTCATCAGTTCGTCATCGGTGATCACGTTGCCCGTCGGGTTCGTCGGACGTGATACGCAGATCATGCCCGTCTCTTCACCAATATGCAGGTGTTCAAAATCGACGTGATATTTGAACTGGCCTTCCGGCAGCAGCTCGATATTCGGGCGCGCGGAGACGAACAGATCCTCTTCCAGGCCGGAATCGGCGTAGCCGATATACTCCGGTGCCAGCGGGAACAACACCTTTTTGGTGGTGCCGTCGGCGCGACGTCCTGCGAACAGGTTAAACAAGTAGAAAAACGCGCTCTGGCTGCCGTTTGTCAGTGCAATATTCTGTGGTTCGATATCCCAGCCTAGCTCTTCACGCAGCATTTCGGCGAGGAGTGCCAGCAGTTCGGTTTTACCCTGCGGGCCGTCGTAGTTGCAAAGCGCATCGGTTGCTTTGCCGCTTTCCAGCATCTGAGCGAGCAGCGTCTGGAAATAGGTATTCATCTCCGGTATTTGAGCCGGGTTTCCGCCGCCGAGCATGATTGCGCCCGGTGTGCGCAGCCCGTCGTTGAGATCCTCCATCAGGCGAGTAATGCCTGAATGGCGGGTGAATTTGTCGCCGAAAAGTGAAAACGTCATAGCAGGTGATCTGTCGAGCTTATTTTGAAAGTGGGTAACCATAACGCTAGCACCGTGCTGGTGCAAATCGGGTGGTGTGGTCGGATTTGTTGTTTTATGTGGCGGGAATTGATTTGTGTAGTGAATAGTTCTGTTGATTTTCCCCTCACCCTAACCCTCTCCCAACGGGAGAGGGAACAGGAGTGAACCGTTATTAATTACCTGCCCATACTACCATCACCTTATCGCCATTATGCTCGCGCACGAAGCCATATCCCTCTTTCAGCGACAGCGTGGTTTGTTTGCCTTCACCAATCGCCGGATGGCGCGCGCGGAACTGACCCAGCGTTTGCCAGTGGGTGACGGTTAAAGCCTGCTTGCCCGTGACGTCCTGCCAGTTCATATCTGACCGGGTGCCCTGCAGCGGGTCGGAGCCTGTCGGCCCGAATGGACGTTCAGATTCATCCCCATAATAGATTTGTACGCTACCCGGCGCTAACAAGAGCAGTTCAGCTGCGCGTTGACCTCCTTCGCGGAACAGGCGCGTGTCATGCGAAGAGAGATAGCTCAGGACGTTGAAACTTTGCAATTTTTCCGCCATCTGCTGCCAGGTGAGGTCGATATCTGCCAGACAGTTCACTGCTTTTGCCGCTTGCTCCTGATAATCAAAGTTAATCATCGCATCGAAACCATGGCGGTAATAATCGCTCTGCATGACGCCGTGGCCCCAGGATTCCCCGGTCATCCAGAATGGTGCATTGTCGAGCTTTTTATCCGGGTGAGCACCTTTCCAGGCAGCCAGCGCCTGGCTGGCCTGGTCTTTCAGCTGTTGCCAGGCCGCCAGCTCAACGTGTTTGGCTGTATCAACCCGGAAACCATCAATGCCGTAGTCACGCACCCATTGGCTGAGCCAGTGGGTCAGATAATTACGCGGGGTATACCCGGGTATGGCTTTCGCATGGGTATCAGGCTTGTGTTGATAGAAATTAGGCAACCCGGAAGGTGTGGTGGATTCCGTTTTCAGGTCGGGTAAGAACGCCAGTGACATGGTTAAATCATCGAAGCCGGGGTTGTCGTAATCACCGATATCAGTGCGGATCCACTTTTTCCCCCACCATTTTTCCCACGCGGCTTTGTCGCTAAAGTTGATGTAGTCGTTAAAGCTGTGCCAGCTTTGGCCTGCGCCCGGCTTCCAGTCCGTCCAGCGTTCTCCCAGCGTCTTTTTCAGCTCATCACCCTGCAGATACAAGGCACCAAACTGATACTCCTGCATGTCCGCAAGCGTCGCGTAGCCCGTGTGGTTCATGACGATATCGAACAGGATACGAATGCCACGTTTATGCGCTTCATCGACCAGATGACGTAAATCATCTTCGGTACCCATGTTGGCGTCGAGCTTCGTCCAGTCCTGAGTGTAATAGCCGTGATAGGCATAATGAGGGAAATCACCTTTGGTGCCACCGCCGACCCAACCGTGGATCTGCTCAAGCGGGGAACTTATCCAGAGCGCATTCACACCCAGTTGCTGTAAATAATCGAGCTTGCTGGCGAGCCCCTTGAGATCTCCACCGTGGAAAGTACCAATCTCCTGCATGCCGTCTTTGTGACGGCCATAGCTGTTGTCGTTGCTCGGGTCACCATTCACAAAACGGTCAGTGAGCACGAAATAGACGGTGGCATTTTGCCAGCTAAACGGCGCAGGTTTGTCGGTTTCGGCGCGCTCAAGCAGCAGCAGACCGTTGCTGTTAGCGGCCGGTTGCAGAGTGATTTTTCCATTTTGTACCGTCGCTGTCTGTTTACTGTAGTAGTCGCGCACGACGGAACCTTCCGGGAAGGTATGGCTGACCTCGAGTGTCAGCGGTTTACCGTCCCACTTCGGGCACTGGCGGATAACATTGGTAACTGGCTGTTCTGTGGCACTCTGGATGGTTAGCAGCAGGGTGGGCGTGCCGGATCGAGTATCAATCCGCATCTGGTATTCACCGTCGCGGAAAAGACGCCACTGCGGCGGCGTGCCGTCACAGGGTTTGAGCGACAGCATCTCGTTGAGTTTTATCGCATCGGTTGGCTGCCAGCACGTCTTGTCAAAACTTAGTGTAAGAGGACGCGTACCCTTCGCGAGCTTTGTCTGGCTGGTGAAAATCCCGGTGCCTTCGGTGTTAAATGCAGTAAACCCCGGTGATGACCAGCCTGCATGTGCCAGTGCGGGTAACATCAGAAAGGCTATTGCGGTGCGTTTCATTCCATTTTCCTGTCGCGGCATTTTTGACCAGTGTGCCATCAGGTTGTGGGTAAAAACTCATCCCTTATCGCTTTCTGCCAGGAGGACGCGAGAGGATGAGTGATCTCGCGCAAAATTAAGCAGTTATCTGCGATACCGCACACATTTTTTCGGGAATGGTGTTTTTGTGAGCAAGTTTTAGATGACATAGTTTCGGAATTGGACTATTTCTATACGTGCTCTTGAAGTCTATTTTTGATATGATTTGAGATTCCGCTCTCAAATTTGTGAAAAAAATAAGGTGTTAGGATGATTACATCCGACCAGGAGACCTAATGATATCGACTCCCATTCGACGATATGGGGCTGCGATACTCATGTTACTCACCACGGCATTTTCGGGTGAGGTGCTTGCGAAGACGCACACGGATACAACGAGTAAGAAAGCCCACGTTATAAAGACGACAAGTAGTAAGGTTAGCAGTAAACAAGAGTATTCTCGCAATAGTGCAAAGAGTAGTTCACTTCCTGATTTGCGAAAATACCCTTCCGGAACACCAAGGAAAAAAGCGTTTCTCCGGACGGTAATGCCTTACATCACGAGTCAAAATGCCGCGATTACTGCGGATCGTAACTGGCTGATTTCCAAACAGTACGATAGCCGCTGGTCGCCGTCTGAACGCGCGCGTCTGAAAGATATCACGAAGCGCTACAAGCTGAGCTGGAACGGTAACACGCGTCGTGTGCCGTGGAATTCTCTGCTGGAGCGCGTGGATATCATCCCGAATAGCATGGTTGCGACCATGGCGGCAGCCGAAAGCGGCTGGGGCACGTCAAAGCTGGCGCGTAGCAACAACAACCTTTTCGGCATGAAATGTGTGAAAGGTCGTTGTAACAATGCACCTGGTAAGGTGAAAGGCTATTCGCAGTTTGAATCCGTGAAGGATTCCGTGAGTGCCTACGTGGTGAATCTGAACACGCATCCGGCCTACTCATCGTTCCGTAAATCACGCGCACAGCTGCGTAAAGCGGATCAGGAAGTGACGGCCACGACGATGATCCACAAGCTGAAAGGTTATTCGACGAAGGGACAGAGCTATAACAACTATCTGTTCGCCATGTACCAGGATAACCAGCGCTTAATCGCCGCCCATATGTAATCTCAAAAAAACGCCTTCCACTGGAAGGCGTTTTCTTTTCTATATCAGCACCTCACTGTAGCGATCCCGGTACTCTTTTGGCGTGGTGTCATACTCTTTGCGAAACACTGAATAGAAATATTGCAGCGACGGGTAGCCGCACATCTGCGAGATTTCGTTGATCGACAGTGATGTGGAGATGAGCAGGCTGCGTGCTTTCTCCAGCTTCTCCGCATGGATGACAGCATGAATGGTTTCACCCACTTCTTCTTTGAAGCGCTTCTCCAGATTCGAACGCGAAATACCCACGGAGTCCAGCACCTGATCGACCTTAATCCCTTTGCAGGCGTGGTTGCGAATATAGTGCATGGCCTGAATGACGGCCGGGTCGCTTAAGGAGCGATAGTCGGTTGAGCGGCGTTCTACGACGCGGACAGGAGGCACGAGCAACCGCTGAAGCGACAGGGATTCTTTATCCAGCAGGCGATGCAGTAACTTCGCTGCCTGATAGCCCATCTGACGCGTCCCTTGTGCAACCGAGGAGAGCGCCACGCGAGACAGATAGCGGGTAAGTTCTTCGTTATCAATGCCAATCACGCACAGTTTTTCCGGCACCGGGATGTGCAAATGTTCGCAGACCTGCAAAACGTGGCGTGCGCGGGCGTCCGTGACGGCAATAATCCCGGTTTGCGGTGGCAGCGTTTGCAGCCAGTCAGCCAGACGGTTTTGCGCGTGCTGCCAGTTTTCAGGGGCGGTTTCCAGCCCCTGATACACTACGCCACGATACTTCTCCTGCGCGACCAACTGGCAAAACGCGTGTTCACGTTCAGCGGCCCAGCGCTTGCCGCTGGTGGCGGGTAAGCCATAAAACGCGAAGCGATGGACACCTTTCTCTTTTAAATGGAGAAACGCAGCCTCGACCAGGGCATGGTTATCGGTGGCAATATAGTGAACCGGCGGATAGTGTTCGGGGGAATGGTAAGAGCCGCCGACGCCCACTATCGGGACGTCGACGTCTGTCAGCAGTTGCTCAATGACGGGATCGTCATAGTCCGCGATAACGCCATCGCCCAGCCAGTCTTTGATGTTCTCCAGACGGGTACGAAAATCTTCCTCAATAAAGATATCCCATTCGGATTGCGACGCCTGCAAATATTCACCAACCCCTTCAACAACCTGACGGTCGTAGGCTTTGTTGGCATTGAATAACAACGTAATGCGGTGACGCTTTTCGAACATGGCTCTCTTCCCAATTAAGTCATAATACTGTTATCAGGCCCGTCGTTTGGTTGCCGAGTCCATCCAGACGGCGAGTAAAAGAATGGCTCCCTTGACGATATACTGCCAAAACGTCGGGACGTCCATCATACTCATCCCGTTATCCAGCGAAGCCATAATAAATGCGCCCATCACGGCCCCCGCCACGCTACCGATACCACCTGCGAGGCTAGTACCACCAATGACGCAGGCGGCGATAGCATCCAGTTCTGCGATGTTACCGGCGGAGGGAGAACCAGCCCCCAGACGTGAGCTGAGAATCAACCCGGCGATAGCAACCATCAGACCGTTAATGGCGAAGACCGCGAGTTTGGTTCGCTCGACATTGATCCCGGAGAGGCGGGCTGCTTCAAGATTGCCGCCGATGGCATAAATACGGCGGCCAAACGCGGTACGCGTGGCCATAAACATGCCACCCAGCAGTAACAGTGCCAGCAGCAATACAGGTGTCGGGACACCGCGATAGTCATTCAGAAGCCAGATTGCACCCAGCACAATAACCGCCGTAAGGGCCTGACGCCCCACCACGGACGTTGATGCAGGAGAAGCCAGCCCCAGCGCCTGACGGCGCATGCGGCCACGCCACTGCCACGCGACAAACGCCAGCAAACCTACCACGCCAATCGTAAAGCCCACGCTATCGGAGAGGTAACTCTGACCAATCTGCGACATCGCCGCGCTGGTGGGGGAGACGGTGGTGCCGTTGGTAATACCGATTAAGACCCCACGGAAGGCCAACATCCCTGCCAGAGTGACAATGAACGACGGGACTTTACGGTAGGCAACCCACCAGCCGTTCCAGGCACCGAGCACAAGTCCCAGCACCAGCGTCACCGCAACGGTCAATGGCAGCGGCCAGCCAAGCCAGACGTCAAAAATTGCCGCCACGCCTCCGAGCAACCCCATCATCGAACCTACTGACAGATCGATCTCCGCTGAGATAATCACGAACACCATGCCCACAGCCAGAATGCCAGTGATGGCCGTCTGACGCAGCAGGTTAGAGACGTTACGCGCACTTAAGTACGACCCATCCGTCATCCACGTGAAGAACAACATGATGACGATAATCGCCGCGATCATCACGAAAACTTGCAGATTCAGCGCTTTTAGCCCCGCAAATGATCCGGGCGTCGGAACCGCGACTTTGATATCAGACGGATTGCTTTTCGACATGACGTTCGCTCCTTAAAGCGGCTTCCATCACCTGCTCCTGCGTCAGGTTCTGGTTAATCAGGTTGGCTTTCAGTTTTCCCTCGTGCATCACCAGCACGCGGTCACTCAGACCGAGCACTTCGGGTAATTCAGACGAGATGACAATGACGGCAATCCCTTGCTGTACAAGCTGATTAATCAGTTTGTAGATTTCATATTTGGCACCGATATCAATCCCGCGCGTTGGCTCATCAAGGATTAATATGCGTGGATTGAGAAGCAGGCAGCGCGCCAGAATTGCTTTCTGCTGGTTTCCCCCGCTCAGACGACCAATGGCCAGTTCCGGAGAGGATGTTTTTACCTTCAGTCGGGCGAGCGACTGGAGAATACACTGCTGCTCAGCGGCATCATCCAGGCTGCTCAGGGCACCGGAGAACTGATCAAGAGCTGCAAGGGTGATGTTTTTACCCACTGCCATGACCGGTACGATACCGTCTTTTTTGCGGTCTTCCGGCACCATGGCAATGCCACGGGCAATGGCCTGTTGGCAGTTGTCGATTTTCACCGGCTGACCGTCGATATAAATAGTGCCCTCCCAACGTCCTGGCCACACGCCAAACAGACACTGGACGGCTTCGGTGCGCCCGGCACCGACGAGACCCGCAATACCGAGGATTTCGCCGCTATGAAGTGAAAACGAGATGTTATTCACCCGCTTGATGTGGCGGTTTACGGGGTGCCATGCGGTCAGGTTTTCCACCCGTAACACTTCATCACCTCTTGTGTGAGGCTCACTCGGATAGAGCGCCGTCAGCTCGCGTCCCACCATCATGGTGATGATGTCATCTTCACTCATGCCAGCCGCTTCGTGCGTGCCGATGTGTTGCCCGTCGCGGATCACGCAGATGGTGTCAGAAATGGCTTTGACCTCATTCAGCTTGTGCGAAATGTAGATGCAGGCGATACCGTGGTTTTGCAGATCGCGGATGATATCGAGCAGTACCGCCGTTTCCTGTTCGGTGAGCGACGCCGTTGGTTCATCAAGGATCAGCAGCCTGACCTGTTTATTCAGTGCTTTCGCTATTTCGACCAACTGCTGCTGCCCCAGGCCAAGATCGCCCACGCGAGTATTTGGTGAAATGCTGAGGCTCACCTGCGCCAGCAGCTTTTCACAGCGCAGCGTCATGGTGTCGTAGTCCAGCACGCCGTGGCGGGAAATCTCAGCCCCAAGGAAAATGTTCTCCAGCACGGTGAGATGCTTCACCAGTGCCAGCTCCTGGTGGATGATGGCGATGCCTTTACGTTCGGTATCGCGAATGTGTGTCGCCTGGATGACTTCACCGGCAAAGACAATTTCACCTTCGTAGCTGCCGTACGGGTAGATTCCGCACAACACTTTCATCAATGTTGATTTGCCCGAACCGTTTTCACCACACAGCGAAACTACTTCGCCGGGGTTCAGCCGGAGACTCACGTTGTCGACGGCTTTCACCGTACCGAAGCGCTTAGTGATGCTTTTCATTTCAAGTAAATAAGACATAACTGCTCCACGTAACCCGAGGGAAGAACAGTACAACGTAATGCGCCCCTGCAGAGCAGGGGCCGCGCCGGATTACAGTTCGCTCTTCTTGTGGAAACCGTCTTTAATGACAGTGGCGTCAATGTTCTCTTTATTGACTTCAATGGGGGTGAGCAGGCGAGCCGGAACATCTTTCAGCCCGTTATTCAGCGTCGCGTCTGCTTTAGGCTGCTTACCATTACCCAGTTCTACGGCGATTTCCGCAGCCGTATTGGCAAGCTGGGTAATGGGTTTGTAGACCGTCATCGTTTGGGTGCCTGCGATAATGCGTTTTACACCGGCCAGATCGGCATCCTGGCCCGATATCGCGACTTTACCGGCCAGCCCCTGGGCGCTCAGTGCCTGGATAGCACCGCCTGCGGTGGCATCGTTGGAGGCCACAACCGCATCAATTTTGTTATTGTTGGCGGTCAGTGCGTTTTCCATAATTTTCAGCGCGTTTTCTGGCAGCCAGCCGTCGGCCCATTGATCGCCAACTACTTTGATTTTCCCATTGTCGATGTACGGCTTAAGGACTTTCATTTGCCCTTCGCGGAACAGTTTCGCGTTGTTATCCACCGGAGAACCGCCCATCAGGAAATAATTGCCCTGAGGTACCTTGTCGATCAGGCTTTGCGCTTGTAATTCACCGACTTTTTCATTGTCGAAAGAAATATAATAATCAATGTCCGCATTATTAATCATACGGTCATAAGCCAGGACTTTTATGCCTTCTTGTTTAGCTTCTTTCACCACGTTACTTAATACCTGGCCGTTATAGGGGATAATGACCAGGACATCAACGCCACGGTTGATCATATTCTCAATTTGCGACATTTGCGTTTCTTCATTGCCGTTAGCCGACTGAACAAACACGCTTGCACCGAGTGATTCTGCTTTTTTAACAAAAATATCGCGATCTTTTTGCCAGCGCTCCAGACGCAGATCGTCAATCGCCATACCGATTTTCACCTCCTTCGCATGTCCGGTAAAACTGGCCAGGAGGAGCGTTGTGCATAGAGTAAGGGTCAGGTTCTTTATCTTCATAATTATTAGGCCTTTTTGTAGGGGTATGTGTTGCTGAGATAAAAGAAACATTCACTACTGAGACGCAGCAAATTCTTAACGGGGAAAGGCGGGCTGGCAATTACAGATTTTTATCTTCTCATTATGATATTTGGTTTATTTCTGAATTTATGACCGCGATCGGATTTTAAAATACGTAACGTCTTAATTGCATTTGATTCTGGAATGCGCACCGAAAAATAGTTTGCTTGCGCATTATTTTGCGAGCCAGTGCACAGTTGTGCATTCTCTCAATAGCAGTGTGAAATAACGTAATTGAGCAACCCAAAATGTCTATTCACTATTACTCCTGTATCTATGACTCACCGCATACCCCTGATTATGGAGCTCAATATGCAAGCTTATTTCGACCAACTCGATCGTGTTCGTTACGAAGGCCCAAAAACGACCAATCCTTTAGCATTTCGTCACTACAACCCGGATGAGCTGGTACTGGGTAAGCGCATGGAAGATCATCTGCGCTTTGCCGCCTGTTACTGGCATACCTTCTGCTGGAATGGCGCCGATATGTTCGGTGTGGGTTCCTTTGACCGCCCGTGGCAGCAGCCTGGTGAGGCCATCGAGCTGGCGAAGCGCAAAGCCGATGTGGCATTTGAATTCTTCCACAAGCTAAATGCGCCGTACTACTGCTTCCATGACGTGGACGTGTCGCCGGAAGGCGCGTCGCTGAAAGAGTACCTGAACAATTTTGCGCAGATGGTGGATGTGCTGGCGGCGAAACAGCAGCAAAGCGGTGTGAAGCTACTGTGGGGCACCGCAAACTGCTTCACCAATCCACGCTACGGTGCGGGCGCGGCAACCAATCCGGATCCGGAAGTGTTTAGCTGGGCGGCTACGCAGGTTGTGACGGCAATGAACGCCACGCATCAGTTGGGTGGTGAGAACTATGTTCTGTGGGGCGGTCGTGAAGGTTATGAAACCCTGCTCAACACCGATCTGCGCCAGGAACGCGAGCAGATTGGCCGCTTTATGCAGATGGTTGTCGAGCATAAGCACAAAATAGGTTTCCGCGGCACGCTGCTGATTGAACCAAAACCGCAGGAACCGACGAAGCACCAGTATGACTACGATGTGGCGACCGTGTACGGCTTCCTGAAGCAGTTCGGCCTGGAAAAAGAGATTAAAGTTAACATTGAAGCCAACCATGCCACCCTGGCGGGTCACTCTTTCCATCACGAGATTGCCTCTGCTATTGCGCTGGGTATCTTCGGTTCTGTCGATGCTAACCGGGGCGATGCACAGCTGGGCTGGGATACAGACCAGTTCCCGAACAGCGTGGAAGAGAATGCGCTGGTGATGTATGAAATCATCAAAGCGGGTGGTTTCACCACGGGGGGGCTGAACTTTGACGCCAAAGTGCGTCGTCAGAGTACCGATAAATACGATCTGTTCTATGGCCACATTGGCGCGATGGACACGATGGCGCTGGCGCTGAAAGTGGCCGCTCGTATGATTGAAGACGGTGAGCTGGATAAACGCGTGGCGAAGCGTTACAGCGGCTGGAACAGTGAACTGGGCCAGCAAATTTTGAAAGGTCAGTTATCACTTGCGGAAATCGCGAAGTACGCTGAACAACATCAACTGGCACCGCAGCACCAGAGTGGACACCAGGAGTTGCTGGAAAATCTGGTCAATCACTACCTGTTCGATAAATAACAGCATCCAGGCCCGGTAAGCACAGCGCCACCGGGCATTTTCACTTAAGGAATCCACTATATGTACATCGGGATCGATCTTGGCACATCGGGTGTGAAAGCCATCCTGTTAAGCGAGCAGGGCGACGTGTTAGCAACGCAGACGGAAACGCTGCAGGTTTCACGTCCGCATCCGCTGTGGTCGGAACAGGATCCGGAGCAGTGGTGGCAGGCGACGGATCGCGCAATCAAAGCCTTAGGTGAGCAACACAGTCTTCGTGACGTGAAAGCACTCGGGATTGCCGGACAAATGCACGGCGCTACGCTGCTCGATAGCCAGCATCGTGTGCTTCGTCCTGCGATCCTCTGGAACGATGGCCGCTGTGCAGAAGAGTGTGCGCTTCTTGAGGCGAGTGTTCCTGACTCTCGTGAGATTACCGGCAACCTGATGATGCCTGGTTTTACTGCGCCCAAATTACTGTGGGTACAGCGTCATGAACCTGAGATTTTCCGTCAGGTGGCGAAAGTCCTGCTGCCGAAAGACTATCTGCGTTTTCGCATGACGGGCGATTTCGCCAGCGATATGTCGGATGCCGCCGGCACCATGTGGCTCGACGTGGCGAAACGCGACTGGAGCGAGACGATGCTGGATGCCTGCCATCTGACCCGTGAACATATGCCTGCGCTGTATGAAGGTTGTGAGGTGACAGGCACACTGCTGCCCACCGTTGCTGAACGCTGGAATATGCCTGCCGTACCGGTGGTGGCTGGTGGCGGCGATAACGCGGCTGGCGCTGTCGGTGTCGGCATGGTTGAAGCGGGGCAGGCGATGCTGTCGCTGGGAACCTCCGGCGTCTATTTTGCCGTCAGCGACGGATATCGCAGCAATCCTGAAAGTGCGGTACACAGTTTCTGTCATGCCCTTCCGGGGAAATGGCATTTGATGTCGGTCATGCTCAGTGCAGCATCCTGCCTGGACTGGGCGGCGAAGCTGACCGGCATGGCTGACGTTCCGGCGCTTATTTCTGCAGCTCAGCAGGCGGATGACGCTGCGGGTACCGTCTGGTTTTTACCGTATCTTTCCGGCGAGCGTACGCCGCACAACAACCCGGAAGCGAAAGGGGTGTTCTTTGGTTTAACCCATCAGCATGGCCCGGCAGAACTGGCCCGTGCGGTTCTGGAAGGCGTGGGTTATGCGCTGGCTGACGGAATGGACGTGGTGCATGACTGCGGCCTGAAACCGACGAGCGTCACCCTGATTGGCGGCGGTGCGCGAAGCCCTTACTGGCGACAGATGCTGGCGGATATCAGTGGATTGCAGCTGGATTTTCGCACCGGTGGTGATGTCGGCCCCGCGCTTGGTGCCGCGCGTCTGGCGCAGATAGCCATTCATCCGGAACAACCGCTTTCGCAACTGTTACCACAGCTTACGCTTGAACAGGCGCATCTGCCTGATGCGGTGCGCCATGCGCGGTACGCGGAAAGGCGCGACGTGTTCCGCAAAATCTATCAGCAGTTGCTACCACTGATGTCGTAAATACGCTTGTCCGACAGAGGCACGAGGATGTCCTTTTTTGGTCTGTGCGTGCCTTACTTTCCTTGCCAGTATGGTAATACACCCACTGGCGAGGAGATCTCTCATGTCACGCATTGCCTTACTCAACATTGATACGCAGCAGTCATTCCATCATCGTAATTACTGGCAGGAGGACGACATTCCTGCCTTTCAGCAGGCGATGCTGGGGCTGATTGAAGGCTGCCAGGCACGCAATATTTCGGTCGTTGATATCTTTCATGTCGATGAAGATGGCCCTTTCACCCTACAGAGCGGCTATGTCAAACCGATGGCCTTTTTACGTCATCAACCTGATGTGGTTTTCCAGAAACATGTCCATAATGCTTTCACGGATACCGGGCTTGACCGCTGGTTGCGCGAGCGTGATATCAACCAGCTTATTATCTGCGGCATTCGCACTGAACAATGCTGTGAAACCACTGCACGCGTGGCATCCGATCTGGGTTATGCTGTGACCATTGTTAGCGAGGCAACGCTTACATTTCCAATGACCTACAAGGGAATTACCCTTAGCGCAGCGGAAATTCGTCATCGTACTGAGACGGTGCTGTCCGGGCGTTTTGCCAAGATTAAAACAGTAGCGGAGACGCTGGAGTCATTGTAATGCACATCGACGTCTGGTTCGTGATGTTGCCCGGGGTGCTGTCATTAGATATGACGGGACCGGCGGAGAGCTTTGTGCTGGCAGGCGACGCGTTTCACCTGCATTACATTGGCCCGCAACCGGAGGTGCCGACGTCGATAGGTCTGACGATGAGTGGCATTCAGCCCTTGCCGGAAAGCCTGCCTCCAGGCAGCCTGCTGGTCCTGCCGGGAGTGAGCGACTCCCGCTGTCAATTCTCAACGCCACAGGCGCAGCAGATCCAGCACTGGTTGATGCGCCTGCAGCCGCAGATCCAACGCCAGGATATTACCGTGATGTGCGTCTGTTCAGGGGCGTTGCTGGCAGCAAAATCAGGCCTGCTGAATCACCGTCAGTGTACAACCCATCATGATGTTATTAACCGTTTACGCACTGCGGCTCCCACGGCGACGATTAAAGAAAACCGGATATTTGTGCAGGATGAGAATATCTGGACCAGCGCAGGGATCACCTCTGGCATCGATCTGGCACTGCATATGATTAACCGCCTGTGCGGCCCGGAAAAGGCGCTGGCCGTGGCACGTGAGATGGTGGTCTGGTTCCGCCGTTCCGGAGATGACCCCCAGTTATCCCCGTGGTTGCGCTACCGCAATCATCTTCATCCGGCCATCCATCGTGCACAGGATGCACTCACCGCCGAGACGCAAAAAACATGGAATTTGCCTGAGATCGCCGCCGTGGCGCATGTCAGTCCACGTCATCTAACCCGGCTTTTTCAGTCGCATTTAGGGATTAGCGTTCGCGATTATCTGGAGCAGTTGCGTCTGGCGGTGGCGGAGCAGTGGTTGTTGCAGGGGCGCGGTGTGGAGCAGGCTTCACTGGCGGCAGGGTTTTCCTCCCCGCGCCAGTACCATCGTGCCCGTCAGCGAGGGGCTAACTAACGAAACGCCGCGTGTCTATTTTTTGCAGCAGCATCGACAGCAGCAGGCTGACAACCAGCGTGGCGGCAAAAATCCAGATAATATCCAGCACCGGCCAGCTTTTCAGCTCAACGCCCCTCGTCCGTAGCGCGTGGATGATCAGCGCGTGAAAACCATAAATCCCCAGAGAATGCCGCGAGATAACGCTCAGCATAGGCAGGGGACGTGTATTCAGGGTATTTTTGGCTAGCGTGAGCAGCGATACGGCACAGATAAAGACCATTGGTCCGCAATACAGGTACCAGGTATCGGCAAAATTTCCACGCCACTGCAACTCATGCAGCGTCCCGCGCGAAATAACGATGACGCCAGTGACAAACAACACCCCACATAGCCAGTTAAGACCGCGTTTTTGCGTGTCTATCATCCCGATGGCGCGCCCCAGCATGCCGTACAGCACGTAGTAAAAAGTATCGCCGCTGATATAGAGGTTGACCGGTAACCACTCAAATCCGTCGATTTTCTGGGAGACTGTATTCGGGTTCGCGATAATGCCAATCACCACCATCAGAGCCAGAAGCATTTTGCCGCTGACGTTTTTCACCTGAATGAGCGGAGAGACCAGATAGATAACGATTATGGCGAAGAAGAACCACAGGTGGTAGAACACCGGTTTTTGCAGCACGTATTTCAGCGATAACCCGGCATTAATGGAAGTGAACAGGGTGATATAGAGCAAGGCAACGGCGCTGTAGAACCCCAGACAGGCAGCGATGCGGATGAAGTGCTTCGGTTGCGCGCTGCGCTCGCCAAAAAAGAGAAAGCCGGAAATCATAAAAAACAGCGGCACACTGACGCGTGACGCAGAGTTGAGAATATTGGCAATATCCCAGTTAACGGGGCTGATGCTGTGGGCATTCGTGACATACCAGGTCGTCGTGTGGATCATGACGACCATCAGACACGCGATTCCTCTCAGGTTATCAATCCAGTTAATTTTTGACTGCATCAGTTCCTCGTTTTCCCTGTAAATTGAGTGTGACTACCATTGTCCAAAAGTCTTCGTCTGGAAAATTCTGAGTTTTATTCATCAGACTTGTCGGGAGACCGCGAGATTCGCAGAATGCCGGACCATAATCTATAAAAGCTTTGATACTAAAAATAACAGCCACTGACCAGGGCGGTAATAAAAATGATGATGAAGCGTGTGGCGTCACTCTTTCTGCTGTTCATACTGGCAGGGTGCAGTGCGCCACAGGAAGCCCCCGTGCAAAAAGCGCAGCAGGGGAAAATAAGCCCGGAACGTTCGCTGAATATGGAACAGCTCTGTAAGGGACAGGCGGCCCGGCGCTATAACTCGGACGTTCAGCAAATTGATGTCACCGGGTTTGAGCGCTTTCAGGGAAGTTACGAGCTGAGGGGTTATACATCCCGTAAAGAAGGCTTTATCTGCTCATTTGATGCGGACGGCCAGTTTTTACACCTCTCCATGCGTTAGCCTGCTCGTATAATCAACAGCCAGACGCCATCAGCGCTCTGGCTGGACGTCTTATTTCCCAATTTTCCCTAAACAAACCCGTTTCATACTGTATATCTTGCAGCCAGCGGGTATACTGGTCCCTTCCATTTAAAACCACACGTATCCAGCACGAAATACTATGCAAAAGTTTGATACCAAGACCTTCCAGGGCCTGATCCTGACCTTACAGGATTACTGGGCTCGTCAGGGCTGTACCATTGTTCAACCTTTGGACATGGAAGTCGGCGCAGGCACTTCACACCCGATGACCAGCCTACGCGCGTTGGGGCCAGAGCCAATGGCGACCGCGTATGTGCAGCCTTCCCGTCGTCCGACCGATGGTCGCTACGGTGAGAACCCGAACCGTCTGCAGCATTACTATCAGTTCCAGGTGGTGATTAAGCCATCACCAGACAATATTCAGGAACTGTACCTCGGGTCACTGAAAGAGCTGGGTATGGATCCAACCATTCACGACATTCGTTTCGTGGAAGACAACTGGGAAAACCCAACGCTGGGTGCCTGGGGTCTGGGTTGGGAAGTGTGGCTGAACGGAATGGAAGTGACCCAGTTCACTTACTTCCAGCAGGTTGGTGGTCTGGAATGTAAGCCGATCACCGGTGAAATCACTTACGGTCTGGAACGTCTGGCCATGTATATTCAGGGCGTAGACAGCGTTTACGACCTGGTCTGGAGCGACGGCCCGCTGGGTAAAACCACCTACGGCGACGTGTTCCATCAGAACGAAGTGGAGCAATCCACCTATAACTTCGAATACGCGGACGTGGACTTCCTGTTCACCTGCTTCGAGCAGTACGAGAAAGAAGCGCAGCAGCTGCTGGCGCTGGAGACTCCGCTGCCGCTGCCTGCTTACGAGCGTATTCTGAAGGCCGCCCACAGCTTCAACCTGCTGGACGCCCGCAAAGCCATCTCCGTGACTGAACGTCAGCGCTACATTCTGCGTATTCGTACCCTGACCAAAGCCGTTGCAGAAGCTTACTATGCGTCCCGTGAAGCCCTTGGCTTCCCGATGTGCAATCGAAACAAATAAGAGGCGGCCATGTCTGAGAAAACTTTCCTGGTGGAAATCGGCACTGAAGAGCTGCCACCAAAAGCCCTGCGCAGCCTGGCTGAATCTTTTGCTGCGAACGTGACCGCCGAGCTGGATAACGCTGGCCTGGCACACGGTAAAATTGAATGGTTTGCTGCACCGCGTCGTCTGGCGCTGAAAGTGGCAAATCTGGCGGCGTCTCAGCCGGATCGCGAAGTCGAAAAACGTGGCCCGGCAATTGCCCAGGCGTTTGACGCCGAAGGTAAACCGAGTAAAGCGGCTGAAGGCTGGGCACGTGGTTGCGGTATCACCGTTGAGCAGGCTGAGCGTCTGACCACCGATAAAGGCGAGTGGCTGCTGTATCGCGCACATGTGAAAGGCGAAAGCGCGGAAGCGCTGCTGCCGGAGATGATTGCGACTTCACTGGCTAAGCTGCCAATTCCTAAGCTGATGCGCTGGGGCGCGTCTGACGTACACTTCGTGCGTCCGGTGCACACAGTGACCCTGCTGCTGGGCGATACGGTTATTCCTGCCACCATTCTGGGTGTAGCGTCCGACCGTGTGATCCGTGGCCACCGCTTTATGGGCGAGGCTGAATTCACCATCGACAACGCCGATCAGTACCCAGAGATCCTGCTGGAACGCGGTAAAGTCATTGCTGACTACGAACAGCGTAAAGCAAAAATCAAAGCGGACGCAGAAGAGGCGGCACGCAAGATTGGCGGTAATGCCGATCTGAGCGACAGTCTGCTGGAAGAAGTGACCTCACTGGTAGAATGGCCGGTTGTACTGACCGCGAAGTTTGAAGAAAAATTCCTGGCTGTTCCGGCTGAAGCACTGGTGTACACCATGAAGGGTGACCAGAAGTACTTCCCGGTTTATGCCAACGACGGCAAACTGCTGCCAAACTTCATCTTCGTTGCCAATATCGAATCCAAAGATCCGATCCAGATTATCTCTGGTAACGAAAAAGTGGTTCGTCCACGTCTGGCGGATGCGGAGTTCTTCTTCAACACCGACCGTAAAAAGCGTCTGGAAGACAATCTGCCGCGCCTGCAAACCGTGCTGTTCCAGCAACAGTTGGGTACGCTGCGTGACAAAACTGACCGTATCGCGGAGCTTTCTGGCTGGATCGCACGTGAAATTGGTGCGGACGTAAACCACGCCACTCGTGCTGGCCTGCTGTCCAAGTGTGACCTGATGACCAACATGGTGTTCGAATTTACCGACACCCAGGGTGTGATGGGGATGCACTACGCGCGTCACGATGGCGAAGCGGAAGATGTGGCGGTTGCCCTGAACGAGCAGTATCAGCCGCGCTTTGCGGGTGACGAACTGCCATCTAATCCGGTGGCTTGTGCTGTCGCGATTGCCGATAAGATGGACACCCTGGCGGGTATCTTCGGCATTGGTCAGCATCCGAAAGGCGATAAAGACCCGTTCGCGCTGCGTCGTGCTGCGCTGGGCGTGCTGCGTATCATCGTTGAGAAGAACCTGAACCTGGATCTGCAGACCCTGACTGAAGAAGCGGTGCGTCTGTATGGTGACAAGCTGACCAACGCGAAAGTCGTGGATGATGTGATCGACTTTATGCTCGGTCGTTTCCGCGCCTGGTATCAGGACGAAGGCTACACCGTCGATACCATTCAGGCGGTACTGGCGCGTCGTCCAACTCGTCCGGCAGATTTCGATGCACGTATGAAGGCGGTTTCCCACTTCCGTACGCTGGAAGCGGCATCAGCCCTGGCGGCGGCCAACAAGCGTGTATCCAACATTCTGGCGAAGTCTGATGAAACGCTGAACGAGCGCGTGAATGCCGCGACCCTGAAAGAGCCGGAAGAGATCGCTCTGGCAATGCAGGTTGTGGTGCTGCGTGACAAGCTCGAGCCGTTCTTCGCTGAAGGTCGCTACCAGGAAGCGCTGGTAGAACTGGCGGAACTGCGTGACGTGATCGACGCCTTCTTCGAGAAAGTGATGGTGAACGTAGAAGATAAAGAACTGCGTATCAACCGTCTCTCTATGCTCGAAAAACTGCGTGAGCTGTTCCTGCGCGTGGCGGATATTTCGCTGCTGCAGTAATGTGCCCGTTGTTACAAATGCTAAAAACCCGCTTCGGCGGGTTTTTTTATGGGGCTTTTGTAGGCCGGATAAGCGCAGCGTCAACCGGCAGGTTTAGCCGATCACGACTGTGCCTTCGTCCGTCTGCAGCCAGCGCGGTGCCTTCAGTGTATCGGCAAAGTAGCTGACCAGTTCGCACAGCAAATCTTCTATCACGATTTCAGATTGTCGTGGCAGTGAGCTGTTCATCAGCAACTGCGTAATCTCCTGACAGTAGCGCCCCAGCTGATCGCATTCGGGTTCGAAAGCTGGAACGCGTGACGGGAGTTCCTTCACGGTCAGGCTGGCTTTTAAAGCGTCCGGAACAGGATCCAAAAGCGTGGGTTGCAGAAGATTCAGACAGGCATAGAGTCTGCCGTAAAGCGCCATTTTTGGAGCGGGATCTTCGCAATCTACCAGTGCGTCGGTAAAACGTTCGCAGTTATCCGCCAGTTCGGTGAAGTCGGTCGCGTGGTTGAAGGGCAGAGTGAATAAAGAATGAGCGTGGGTTGGGGTAGTAGCCATATTGGCAGCCTCCGATAAGTGATAAAGCTTCCACCACGGGAAATGCTAATTTCGCTGGTGGTGGACTGAACAGAGTTAGCATTACCGGCCTTATCGGATACCGGCGCATCTTTCGATGCCCCTGCTCAGCCCACCATTGAGATGTAGCAAAGCATGCTGCACAAAATGTGCCGCCGATAAGATAAGCCAGGATGCTAAACCCGGCACCTGATTTTGCAGGTGCAAAGAGAACTTACTGCTCATCAAAACAGGCGGCAACAGATTTGAGCTATGTTGCTGAGGATATTACCATTTCTGGAAAGAGGCTCGCAAAATTACCGCAATGAGAAGCATACTGCGGGCAGAGGTCTTACAGCGACGCCATGGTCCGGCTGTAAATCGCTGAGGCGTTTCCTGTAGGCCGGGGCGAGGCGCATGGATGCGCCGAGAGGGCGGGCTTTACAGGGATGTTACCTCCGCCCGTCCCCGATAAGCCTGAAGGAATAAGCCGAAGGTACCGCGTAGCGACGATTTACCGCCGGGAGCCCGGGTCGCCAGGGTGGTGGCGACTGAGCCACCCTGGCACGTTCACCGGTTATGTCGTTACAGAGTAGCAAGGAACATAAAGTGAACGGAATAACCTCCACAGCCGTATGTTCCCCCTCACCCTAGCCCTCTCCCAAAGGGAGAGGGAGTATAAATAGTCCAAAATTTAACCTTGAAATGGTCAACACATTACCGCTATTCTTATCCCGTTAACTTTCTCGCGCTGGAGCGCCCCCCTAAAATGAACAAACACGACTGATGAATTTCGATCCTTGCTAAACGCCACCGCGTCGGCAGAGGATGTTTTGATTTCATTCAGGAGTGCTTATGGCTCATTTTGCGCAGTCCCCTTCTTTTATTTTGCATCAGGTCACCTGTCAGTTTGCGACGGGCGATACCCTTTTTGGTCCGCTGAATTTTTCTCTGGAACCGTCTCTTTGCGCGCTGGTTGGCCGGAACGGCAGCGGGAAAACGCGTCTGCTGCGCTTGCTTGCAGGGCTTGATGAGCCTGCTAGCGGGCATATCGAACGCACAGGAACACACGTCTATGTGGCTCAGCAGCAGGATATTTTGCCGCACACTACTCTGGCTGAGCTGCTCGGATACGAGGCAATCTTCGCGGCGCGGTCGCGTATCGACAGCGGGGACTATCAGTCTGAAGATCTGGAAATGCTCGACGGGAACTGGGATTTAGCAGAACGCCTGAGCGAGGCGTTTATCCATGCGAAACTGCCACCGTTTGACCCCGATAAAATGGCCAGCGAATTCAGTGGCGGTGAGCGCATTCGCGCCCTGCTGTGCGGCGCATTTACGGCACAAGCAGATTATCTGTTGCTGGACGAGCCCACCAACCATCTTGATCGACAAGGCCGGAGGTGGTTTTACGACCAGCTTGCCTGCTATCAGGGTGGTGTGCTGGTGGCCTCCCACGATCGCGAACTGCTGGATAAGGTGCCACGTATTCTTGAACTGAGCGCTTCTGGTTTGCGCAGCTACGGCGGGAACTACGCGGGCTATACCCATCAGCGAGATTTCGAACAGCAGGCGGCTCGTGCGGCGCTGGAACATGCAGCGACGGAGCGAAAACGCACCCGAGCGCGCATGCAAAAAGAGCATGACGACAGCCAGCGGCGTTCAGCAAAGACATTGCGGACCGTTGATACTCTCAATATCGCCTCGTTTGAACGCATCAAATACAAAATGGCGGCAAAAGAGCGTATTGGTTCTTGGAAAAAACAGCACAGCGATCAAAATGAAGCGCTGAATGCGGCGGTAAACAAGGCTCGCGAACGGGTTGAAGCGGATAATCCGGTGATGTTTACCTTGCCTGGAAGCCAGATCCCCGAAGGGAAGCAGGTGCTGGTTCTGGAGGATTTGGTGTTGCCGCATGTGAATATCCCACCGCTTAACTGGCGAATGGCCGGGCCGATGCGCGTGGCGTTAAAGGGACCGAACGGCTGCGGAAAGTCGACACTGTTAAAAACGATCCTCGGTGAAAATGCCCCACGTTCGGGTGCCTGCAAGGTATCTGTAAGTTGTGCTTATCTCGACCAGCATCTGTCTCAGCTTGATCTTTCACAGTCGGTCATGACGCATCTCAATCTGGCTAATACACCGCTGGATGAGGGCGTTATACGAACCCGTTTAGCCCAGCTTCAACTGGGTGCCGACAAGGTCACGCTCCCGCTGGTGGAGTTGAGCGGCGGTGAGCGTCTTAAGGCTGCCCTGGCCTGCGTATTGTGGCGTGCGGAGGCCACGCAGCTCCTGCTGCTGGATGAACCGACCAATCATCTGGATCTGGCATCAGTCCAGGCAATTGAATCGGCACTGGTGGGTTTCCCCGGAGCTCTGCTGGTGGTGTCACACGATGAGGCATTTTTAAGGGGGTTAACGTTGACGCATGAACTGGTGTGGGAAGAGGAGGGGTGGCGCTGTGAAAGTCTTTAAACACAAGCCCCCGCACAGGCGGGGGCATTCGAACGTTATTACGCTATCTGTTTGCTGAATGCAGGGTTGGCCTGAATCAGGCGCATCAGCTTTAACTCGGTTGGTGTGGGTTTTTCACGTTTTGACTCCCACTCCTGAACCATAGCCACGCTGACACCCATTGCTCTGGCGAATTCTTCGGTTTTCAGCCCTGTCCCTTTGCGCAATTGCTCATATTCTGTAAAGGGATTGGACTTTTGTTGCAGGGTAATCGTCTGCGGTACATCTTTAAAAATAATCTGTTCCAGACTGCTCAGCAGCTCAAACTCAGGATCTTTATATTCCATTGAGAACTCCTCTTAAATCACACATCGGGATCAAGAACATCAGAGAGCCAATTAAGGATAGTCCCTAATACAAACGAGGGATCGTCATGGTTGTGATTAATCGTGCGGAAAGATCGCTTTACCCGTCTCAACGATATGGATAGTTATGCTAATTACCTGATTACTCATATGTCGGCGTCGTCAGGTATTTTTTGTAAAGGGTAAGAAATAAATCGGCAATAGCCGTTTTGTATGAAAAGAGTATCTTGCAAGGCTGACCTGGACTATCCTTGTCAGCGTCGGGCACGCGTGTGCCGGTGTGCGCTTTTTTGGGTGAAAGGAGTAATAAAATGGCGACAGGAAAGTCCTGCTCTCGCTGGTTTGCGCCTATTGCGGCGTTGTTGATGGTTGTTAGCCTGAGTGGGTGTTTTGATAAAGAAGGCGATCAGCGCAAAGCGTTTATCGATTTTCTGCAGAATACAGTGATGCGCAGCGGCGAGCGGTTGCCGACGCTGACTGCGGATCAGAAAAAACAGTTTGGTCCCTTCGTGTCCGATTACGCCATTCTTTATGGTTATTCACAGCAGGTGAGCCAGGCGATGGATTCCGGTATTCGTCCGGTGGTGGATAGCGTGAACGCCATCCGCGTGCCACAGGATTATATGACCCAGCGCGAACCGCTGCGTCAGTCCAACGGTGCACTCGGCGTGCTGAGCCAGCAACTGCAGAATGCGAAAATGCAGGCTGATGCGTCACGTTCAGCGCTGAAGCAGGGCGACGATCTCAAACCTGTTTTCGACAAAGTGTATGAGAAAGTGGTGACGAAACCTTCTGAAGCGTTGCAGCCGTTGATTCCGGCCGCACAAATTTTCACGCAGCAGTTGGTACAGGTGGGTGACTTCATCTCCCAGCAGGATACGCAGGTGAGCTTTGTCGCCAACGGTATTCAGTTCCCGACCTCGCAGCAGGCAAGTCAGTACAATACGCTGATTGGGCCGCTGGCCTCCCAGCATCAGGCCTTTAGTCAGGCGTGGACTGCAGCGGTCACCGCCACAGAATAAACTGAAAAACCCCGCCTCAGGCGGGGTTTTTTTATTCCTGATTAAAATAACGCTTGTCATTCCTCTGGCACATCGGTATAACTGTTCGCGTCGGTTTGTTACACAGACCTAAAGCAGTTTAGTAAAGCAGTCCAGATTGTTATCCATAGATACCCTTCGTAGTGACCCTTCCTTCATCGCTTAAAAATCTGTAACGCAATCCATCAAGCCGGAAGGCACAATATATTTGTTAATAAGGTAATTTCTATGTCTGCTAAAATGACTGGTCTGGTAAAATGGTTCAACGCTGATAAAGGTTTCGGCTTCATCACTCCTGACGATGGCTCTAAAGACGTGTTCGTACACTTCTCTGCTATCCAGAACGATGGCTACAAATCTCTGGACGAAGGTCAGAAAGTGTCCTTCACCATCGAAAGCGGCGCTAAAGGCCCAGCAGCTGGTAACGTTGTAAGCCTGTAAGCTTCCAACCCAGTAGCAAAGAATTTAAAAACCCGCCTTCTGGCGGGTTTTTGCTTTTTGCGTTAGCTGAGCAGTTCATTGCTTCCTTCGTCTGGTTCTCTCTTAAATATTCCGGTACAGGTTCCGTCAGTTCCGTGAGGCCGGTTTTGTGTTTGAAGGGAACGGTAAATAACGGGTGAATTGAGGTTGGGATCGTAGCCATAGTGGCAGCCTCCCGTAATCTATCTGAGTTTGTTGATTCAACCTTATAGTTCATGGTCGACAGCCATTCTTTTGATTTTAAGTGCTTTCCTGTAAAACACGCTTCCTCTTTTTTGTCACGCATTGTACGATTAGTGATCAGTACATGCATGAAAAACAGGGTTACTGATGGATACAGTAGAAGAGCTAAATGGAACTTATTTTTATCATGGAGTATGCAATATATCAGCAGGTGAATTATTTTTCTGGATATTACTAGATAAGGTTAATGACCAGTTTGGAGGAATTAAAGATATTGTGTCTATGAGCTGTATCATTCTAGGTCTACCACTATTAAAAACCAGGGGTAAACCATATGGAACTACAGCAGGTACTTCTATAGCTTCAAAATATCTACGCCAACTTCTTAATGTTGAATTACCTGTAAGACTTCCTACCCTTACAAAAGCGAGTATAACAACACTAAAACCTAAATATGTAACTAACCTGGGTGCTTTTGTAGGACGTGGTTTGCCTGTCGTTGGTTGGGTTATAGTAGCGAGTGATATCAGTCAGATAGTTTATAAAACTGTTCGTGATTATAACACTATTGCGCATGAGAAAGATCGTATATGGTAAGTGAGCAAGAAGTCTTAGAGTTTTTCCGTAATGAATTACCTGTAGTGGGTACATTCACAGGGAAACTAATTCCTTTAGAGTTAGATGATATCTTACAAGATTATGCTGCTGATGATGATTTAATTTATTGTATAGATAAATACGATACTGTATTTAATGTCGATATTTCAGTAATGAATTATCAGAAATACTATCCGTGGTTTCGAACCTGGTTCTTTAGAAAATGGTTTACGAATAAACCAGTAAAGCAAATTTCTAAACCTCTAACTGTAAGAATGTTTGCTGAATCGGCTAAAGCCGGGAAATGGTTATATGAGTAATAGCAAGGAGCATCAAAATGGCTGTACCAGTACATTTAATTTTAAAAGATGATGGAGGATCTCAGATCATGGGTTCCTGTGATGTTCAGGGGCGAGATGGCAGTATAGAGCTAAGAAGCCTACAGCATAGTTTAAGAATCCCTACTGATCATTTAACAGGAAAAGTTACAGGAACACGTCAGCATTATCCGTTTAACTTTACTAAAGAGCTTGATAGTTCCTCTCCGTACTTATTTAAAGCCGCTGCTACCGGTCAAACACTGCAAAGTGCTGAATTTAAATTCTATAGAATCAATTATAGTGGTCAGGAGGAAGAATATTACACAATCACATTAGAAGGAGTAAAAGTGGTTAGTGTTAGTCCAGTTATGCATGATACACGCAATGTAACAGGTACGGGGCATATGGAAGATGTTGCTTTAAGCTATGAAAAAATCACTCATCTCTATAAAGATGGTAATATATTGCATTCTGATGCCTGGAATGAAAAGAAACAAGCATAGCAAAATGAACACCAGTCTGCATAAAAATACTAAGGGGCGTTTAGCCCCTTAGTCATACAGCCAACGCCTGGCTTTGACCGATTCAATAACCATTTAAAACGTTGGCAGTTTATATTTCCTGTCAAAAAATTTTTTTCTTATCCTGAATCGAAACCAAAAAGCTCTGGTCCAAAGTAACGGTTCCTAACAATGTTGCTGCACTCAATTCTATACCGAGTGAAAATATCAGGTAGCATATCCTCAAGATCTTCTGATGAGAGATTGAAATGTACCTGGAAGGTACATTCTTTATTTTCTGGACATTTACGGTCACTGTAATACTCAGTGATATAATCTAAAAATTCTTGCTCATCAGATAGCAACATTTGAAGTATGTCCACGCAATACGATCTTTCGGTCGTACTATAAAGTTGTGCTTGTTTCTACTGTTGTACCTGCGGGTTGACGCAGTTTAACTCCACTTTTCCGCTGAGTGCGGCGATCAGGTTATCTACCGCCGTGGCCGCCATATTGTAGCGCGTCTCATGGGTGGCTGAGCCGATGTGGGGCAGGGCAACTACGTTAGGCAGCGAAAGCAGTGGAGAATCCACCGGCAGCGGTTCCTGTTCAAATACATCCAGGCCTGCGGCATGGATCTCGCCGTTTTGCAGGGCTTCAATCAGCGCCTTCTCATCCACCACCGGGCCACGACCCGCGTTGATGAAAATGGCTGATTTCTTCATCCTCGCGAATTCATCTTTGCCAATCAGATGATGCGTTTCTTCCGACAGCGGCAGGATCAGGCAAACGTAATCGGCTTCCTGTAGCAGAGTACCCAGCTCGCAATAGCGTGCGTTAAAGCGCTCTTCAGCTTCAGTGTGATGACGGCGCGCGTTGTACAGAATCGGCATGTTAAAACCAAAATGCGCGCGCTGCGCCAGTGCCAGCCCGATACGCCCCATACCAACAATACCCAGCGTTTTGCCGTGAACATCCACACCGAACCAGTCCGGACCAATGCTCTTTGTCCATTCGCCCGCTTTGACGCGCTCAGCCACTTCCACCACGCGTCGGGCGGTGCTCAGTATGAGCGCCATCAGCGTGTCGGCCACGGTTTCTGTCAGGGCATGTGGCGTGTGCATCAGCAGGATCTTGCGGGCGTTAAGGGCATCCACATCGAAGTTGTCATAACCCACTGAAACGGTAGAGGTAGCACGAAGCTTCGGCATTTTTTCCAGCAGGGTGACATCCACTTTTTCGCTTGAACCCAGCAGACCTTCAGCGCTGGCGAACGCTTCGGCGTGCTGTGCCACGGTCTCGGGGCTCAGGTTCTTCACCTGCGTGACGGTGAAGTGTTCTTCAAGACGTTTCCGCAGATCTTCCGGCAGGGCTTTATACAAAATGACGGACGGCTTCATGCTAATCTCCGTTGATTTTTAAGGATTCAGGCGTGGCGTGCGCCGACGGGGTGTTGTTGATTGTTAGCAGGCTTAACAATCAGAGTAAGCCACACGGAGGCGAAAAGCGCTACCCCCATAAAGATGTACGATGCTGATGGACTGCCGGTGGCACCATTCAGGTATCCGACAAACCAGGAGCCGCAGAACGAACCCAGCGCGCCCATACTGTTAATCAGCGCCATTGCGCCACCCGCCACATTACGCGGTAGCATTTCCGGGATGATGGCAAAGAACGGACCGTACGGGGCGTACATGGCGGCACCGGCAATGACCAACAGGGCGTAAGAGGCCCAGAAGTGATTCGCACCTACAGCCCAGGAGCCAATGAAAGCAAAGGCAGCAATCAGCAGCAGTGGCCAGACAAACAGCTTGCGGTTCTGCAGCTTGTCCGACGCCCAGGACGCGACGATCATGGCAATGGTCGCCGCCAGATACGGTACAGAAGAAAGCCAGCCCACTTCTACCATGCCGAGGTTCTCGCCTCCGCTGCGGATAATCGACGGCAGCCACAGCACAAAGCCGTACACGCCGATGCTCCAGGTAAAATACTGTGCACAAAGCAGGATCACGTTACGGGAGCGGAAGGCTTCGCCGTAGTTACGTACAGCCTTCAGACCTTGTTGCTCTTTATCCAGCTGCGCCTGCAGCGCCGCTTTTTCGTCTTCGGAAAGCCACTTCGCCTGCGCAGGTTTATCTTTCACCAGCACCCACCAACAGAAGGCCCAGATAACCGCGGGTACCCCTTCGATGATAAACATTTCGCGCCAGCCGAAGGACTGGATCAGGTAGCCGGAAACCACCGACATCCACAGTACCGTGACCGGGTTACCGAGGATCAGGAACGTGTTCGCCCGCGAGCGCTCTGATTTGGTAAACCAGTTGCTGATGTAGATCAGCATCGCCGGCATGACTGCTGCCTCAACGACGCCGAGAATAAAGCGAATAGCGGCCAGGGCTGGAATATTGTTCACCACGCCGGTCAGTGACGCGCAGGCACCCCACAGGATCAGGCAGATAAAGATCAGCTTACGCACGCTGCGGCGTTCGGCATAGATAGCGCCGGGGATCTGGAAGAAGAAATAACCCAGGAAGAAAAGAGCACCCAGCAGGGAGGAGATACCTTTGGTGATCCCGAGGTCTTCGGTGATCCCCGCCGCGGACGCGAAACTGAAGTTGGCACGATCAAGGTACGCCAGGCTATACGTGATAAACACGATTGGCATGATGTACCACCAGCGTTTTACTGCATTGGTCGAACTGTTCATAGGCTTGCCTCTGTTGTTGAGGTTGTTACCGCCGTTGTCTGTAGGGTACACGGTGGTTTGTTTTGTTGGGTGAAGGTATGTTTATTCGTTAAGCTCTGCTCGGGTTGGTAATCCTTCACTGTCGCCTTGCACCTGAATAGCCAGCGAGCCTATCCTGTTGCCCCGCGCGACGGCTTGCTGCAGTGGTTTACCTTCCAGCAGAGCGCTAATGACTCCCACGGCAAAGCCATCGCCCGCGCCGACGGTGTCGACCACGTTTTCAACTTTTACCGCAGCGACCGCGCCTTGTTCACCTTCGGCGGTTTTAAACCATGCGCCATCGGCACCGGTCTTCAACACCACTGCTTTTACGCCTTTATTCAGGTAGAAGTCGGCGATGCCTTCTGGCGTGCTTTCGCCGGTGAGGATCATCCCCTCTTTCACTCCCGGCAGAACCCAGTCAGCCTGGAATGCCAGATGGTTAAGTTTCTCCACCATTTCCGCTTCACTTTTCCACAGCACCGGCCGCAGGTTAGGATCGAAAGAGATCGTTTTGCCCTGTGCCTTCATGGTAGATGCAGCATGATCCAGCAATGCGTATGAGCTGGCTGAGAGTGCTGCTGCCACACCACTCAGGTGCAGATGGCGTGCAGAGGCAAAATAGTCAGCGTGGTAATCTTCCACTGAGAGATGGCTTGCCGCCGACCCTTTGCGGAAATACTCCACAATGGGATCGGTTCCATTTTCGACTTTAGATTTAAGCTGAAAACCGGTCGCGAAGCGTCCGTCGCGCGTCACGCCTGCCGAATCAATCCCTTCTTTTTTCAGCGAATTGAGAACGAAATGACCAAAGCTATCATCCCCCACGCGGCTGACCCAGCCTACGTTCAGGCCAAGGCGTGCCAGACCGGTTGCGACGTTCAGCTCTGCGCCTGCGACGCGCTTGATAAAGTGCTCTACCGCGCTCAGCTCGCCGGTTTCAGTAGCGACAAACATCGCCATGGCCTCGCCGATCGTGATGACATCCAGCGTCTTGTGCATGGTTTACTCCTCGCGCAGCAGGTTGACGTAATGGCGGGTGACGGCGGTTAAATCCGTCCCTTCCAGCGGAAACTCGATACCCCGTGGGGCATCGGCGGGCAGCTGGCAGAGCAGATCCATCCAGCGTGCATCGGCACGATCCGGTGCCACAGCGCGGAAATTATCCTTATGGGGTACGGCGGCTTTAACGTGAATGTAGCTCACGGCAGGGGCCAGATGACGGGCGGCTTCTTCAGGGGAATCGCCGACCCATAGCCAGTTACCCATATCGAAGGTCAGTGTCACGGGAAGTGCCATCTCCCGGCAGGCAGCTTTAAAGCGCTGCATTGGCGCAAGCTGGCCGCAGTCGGTCTGGTCGTTTTCAACCACCAGCGCCATGCCGCTTTTATTCAGCAGGTTCCGCAGGGCTTCAAGCGGCTGGGTGTCGCTGAAATACCCGAGGGAAACTTTCAGCCACAGCGCATTCAGGGTGCTGGCCTCGGAGAGATAGCGGGGCAGGTCCGGGTTTAGGGTGCCGTCGGGCATAAACAGGGCGGCGGGGGCGGAGTAACACGCCAGCAGGCCCAACAGTTCAATAGATTCACCCAGCGCAGGCAGGGACAGTAACTCTTCGCTGTTGAACAGCTCGCGGCGGATCTCCACGCCGTCGGCACCTGCCCCCGCAATCACGGGAAGCATTGCCCGTTGTCCGCCTGCCTGTCGCACCTGTTCCGCGCCGTACGCGGCGGTGACCACCATGATTTTCCTGCCCATCTTCGGACTCCATCGCAACATATCAATGTTATTACGCTAGATGGAACCGGTTCCAAAGAAAAGATCAGGATGTCGAAATTATGATCGGTATCACAAGGGAAAATTAACGCGCGGTGGAGCCGCGAACGATCAGCTCGCCAGAGAAGACCTGCTCGCGTACGGTATCACTGATGCCTTCAATACGACGAACCACTTGTTCTACAGCAGCATAGCCAATCTGCCAGGTGGGTTGTTTGAGGGTGGTAATGCCGACGCCCGCCAGTTCTGCCCACTCCAGTTCATCGAACCCCAGCAGACCGATATCGCTGCCCCAGTGCAGGCCAATGCGCTTGAGCGAGCGGGCGACTTGCAGCGTCAGAGCCCCGTTGGCGGAAATGACGGCTTTGCGCATCCCACGATGCCGGGTGTGGAACTGGCGCAGGGTATTGTCGAGTCGATCGGCTTCGTGTAGTGGGGTTTCGGCATTTTCGGCAATCACGCCAGGATAACGTTCCAAAGTGGCGCGAAATGCGCTCAGACGCTCGCGACGCGTGTTAACCATCCCCAGTGGTTCACTCAGAAACAGAATGGCTTCGAAACCCTGTTCGATCAGATGCTCGGTAGCGGTGGTGGCGGCCTGGGTGTTATCCAGTCCGACGACATCGCAGGCGAATTCAGGAATTTTACGGTCAATCAGGACCATAGGCAGGGACGATTGTTGAAGGCGGTTTAGACCTTCTTCACGCATACCCACGGCGTTAACCACAATCCCTTCCACCTGGTAGCTACGCAGCAGATCGAGATAATGCAGCTCCTGGTCGACTTCGTTGTTGGTGTTACAGACCAGTGGCGTAAAACCTTTCTCGCGACAGGCGGCTTCAATACCGCTCAGCACGTTTACGGAGTAGGGGTTGGTGATATCGGCGATGATAAGCCCAATAAGACGGGTACGTCCCCGTTTGAGCCCGCGTGCCATGATACTGGGGCGGTAATCGAGATCGGCAATGGCCTGTTCAATACGAGCCAGCAGCGCATCGGACAACAGGTGCTTTTCGCCGTTGAGATAGCGCGAAATGCTGGTTTTACCGGTTTTGGCGGCTTTCGCCACGTCGCTGATGGTGGCCCGGGCTGGTTTGCTCATCGCTGATTTCCCTGAATTTAGTGAGAATACCTTAGCGGGAAAATCAACGATGGCAAGTGGTTCATGCCCTCACTTCGACCCTCTCCCACGGGGAGAGGGGGAAATGCGATTACTGCACAGGGCTTAACGTAATCTCAACGCGGCGGTTTTGCGCTTTGCCTTCCGCCGTGCTGTTGCTGGCGATAGGGTTGGCAGGACCCATTCCGCTGGTGCGGATGCGGTTCGCTTCAACGCCCTGAGTGATCAGCGAGCTGGCCACGGAATCGGCACGCTGTTGAGACAGACGCATGTTCAGATCCTGGCTACCGGTGCTGTCGGTGTAGCCAATCACGTTCACGGCGGTCTTGTTATACTCTTTCAGTACCATTGCCACACCTGTCAGGGTGTTCGCACCCGCAGGTTTCAGCGTCGCGCTGCTGCTGTCGAAGGTAACATTGTTCGGCATGTTCAGAATGATGTTGTCGCCACTACGCGTCACACTCACGCCGGTTCCCTTCATTTTGTCGCGCAGTTTCGCTTCCTGCACGTCCATGTAATAACCGACACCACCGCCCAATGCTGCTCCCGCTGCTGCACCAATCAGTGCGCCTTTACCACGGTCTTTCTTGGAGGAGGAGAGGGCGCCAACGCCAGCCCCTACCAGCGAGCCGATACCCGCACCGATGCCGGATTTACCCGCTTCGCTTTCACCGGTGTAAGGGTTAGTTGTGCAGCCAGAAACAGCCAGTGCACCGCTCACCAGAGCGGCAATAACGAGTACGTGTTTTTTCATCTTATTTCCTTAATCCTTTTTATTCTTTGCCACGGCGAGCGTGGCAGTTGATTATGACGTCCAGATACGGAGAAAATTCCGGGTATTACTCTGAAATTTGTGACAAACCATAAACTGCCTCAACCAGAAGGCGGTAAACCTGCACGCAACCAGGAGCGCACGCTTGAGCACCTCAACGAAAACCATTCTGACCGCCGCCCACTGGGGGCCGATGCTGGTCGAAACCGATGGCGAAAATGTTCTGTCCTCCCGCGGGGCACTGCCAACCCAACATCCCAACTCGTTACAGACTGCCGTTCGCGATCAGGTGCATAGCAAAACGCGCGTGCGCTGGCCGATGGTGCGTAAAGGTTTTCTGGCCTCGCCGGATAAGCCTCAGGGAATGCGTGGTCAGGATGAGTTTGCGCGCGTGAGCTGGGATGAGGCGCTGGCGTTGATTCACACCCAGCATAAGCGCATCCGTGATACCTGGGGACCGTCGTCCATTTTCGCCGGGTCTTACGGCTGGCGTTCTAACGGTGTGCTGCACAAGGCCTCGACGTTGCTGCAGCGTTATATGAGCCTGGCGGGAGGCTATACCGGTCATCTTGGCGACTATTCCACCGGTGCGGCGCAGGCGATCATGCCGTACGTGGTGGGGGGAAACGAAGTTTATCAGCAACAGACCAGCTGGCCGCTGGTGCTGGAGCATACAGATGTGGTGGTGTTGTGGAGCGCTAACCCCCTCAATACGCTGAAAATTGCCTGGAATGCCTCTGACGAGCAGGGTATTGGGTACTTCGACGTGCTGCGCAAAAGCGGCAAGCGCATCATCTGTATTGACCCGATGCGCTCTGAAACCATGGATTTCTTCGGCGACAGCGCTGAGTGGATTGCCCCGCATATGGGCACCGACGTGGCGATGATGCTGGGTATCGCCCATACGCTGGTCGAAAACGGCTGGCACGATGTTGAATTCCTGACGCGTTGTACCACTGGCTTCGATAAATTCGCCGACTACCTGAAGGGCCAATCCGATGGGGTAGCGAAAACGGCAGAGTGGGCAGCAAATATTTGCGGCGTTCCTGCAGAGAAAATCCGCGAACTGGCGGCGTTATTCCATAAAAATACCACGATGTTAATGTCCGGCTGGGGAATGCAGCGCCAGCAGTTTGGCGAGCAAAAACACTGGATGCTGGTGACGCTTGCCGCAATGCTTGGGCAAATTGGCACGCCGGGCGGAGGTTTTGGTCTCTCCTATCACTTTGCGAACGGCGGTAACCCAACGCGTAAAGCGGCGGTGCTGGCGTCTCTGCAAGGCTCGGTGCAGGGCGGCGTGGATGCCGTGGATAAAATCCCGGTGGCGCGTATTGTTGAAGCCCTGGAAAACCCGGGTGGGTTTTATCAGCACAATGGTCTGGACCGTCACTTCCCGGATATTAAATTTGTCTGGTGGGCGGGCGGGTCGAACTTCACGCACCATCAGGATACCAATCGCCTGATCCGCGCCTGGCAGAAACCGGAACTGGTGGTGATCTCAGAGTGCTTCTGGACAGGCTCGGCTAAGCATGCCGACATCGTGCTGCCAGCGACAACCTCGTTTGAGCGTAACGATCTCACTATGACCGGTGACTACAGCAACCAGCATATGGTGCCAATGAAGCGTGTCGTCCCCCCGCGTGATGAAGCTCGCGATGATTTCGAGGTGTTTGCTGAACTGAGCGAGTTGTGGGAAGCAGGTGGCCGCGAGCGTTTTACCGAAGGTAAAACGGACCTGCAGTGGCTTGAGACGTTCTACCAGATAGCCAGCCAGCGCGGTGCCGCTCAGGGAGTGACACTCCCACCGTTTACTGAATTCTGGGAAGCGAACCAGATATTCGAGATGCCAGAGAGCGAACAGAACGCGCAGTTTGTCCGTTTCGGGGACTTCCGCCGCGACCCGGAGAACCACCCGCTGAAAACCGAGAGCGGAAAGATTGTCATCTACAGTGAGCGCATTGCCAGCTTTGGGTATGCCGACTGCCCACCGCACCCTACGTGGCTCGAGCCGGACGAATGGCACGGTAATGCCCAGCCGGAGCAGCTCCAGGTGTTGTCTGCCCACCCGGCACACCGCCTGCACAGCCAGCTTAACTATACCTCGCTGCGCGAACAGTATGCGGTCGCCGGGCGAGAACCGATCACGTTGAATACCCTTGATGCCCAAGCTCGTGGGATTGCAGACGGTGACGTGGTGCGCGTCTGGAACCAACGGGGGCAGGTGCTGGCCGGCGCGGTGGTCAGTGACGGGATTAAACCGGGTGTGCTGTGCATTCACCAGGGGGCATGGCCAGATCTTGAGCCAGCCGAGGGCGGTATCTGTAAAAACGGGGCGGTTAATGTGCTGACCAAAGATCTCCCCAGCTCGAAGCTGGGGAATGGTTGTGCAGGGAATACGGCACTGGCATGGGTCGAAAAGTATGAGGGACCCGAGCTTACCTTAACGGCGTTTGATCCGCCTGCCAGCTCATGATCCAGGTCGGATGTTGGGTGTCATCCTGCCAGGCGCTGTCTTCAATGCGAAAGCCCTGAGCATGGTAGAAATTCACCGCCCGGACATTTTTCTGGTACACCTCCAGGCTTAAATATGGGAAGTGCTGTTGAACATGGTTCAGCAGCGCTTGCCCGATGCCTTTCCCGATGTATGGCGGCGCGACAAACAGTGCCCCAACAAACTTAGACTGCATCACGCTGATAAATCCGCAAGGTTCGCCATCCTGTTCCCAGACCCATGTTTCAGCCGAAGGCAGGTAAACGTCCCGCACCATCGCCTCGTTCTCTTTCCAGTAACTCGCCTCGATAAACGGATGCGCTTCTGTGGTGCTTTCAAGCCATAGGCTCAGAAGTGGCGCGGTATTCTCATTTTGCCATTTGCGGATCATGACGGCCTCCCGGATGACAGAAGCAGCCGGTAACGTGGTCGTTGACCAGGCCACAGGCCTGCATAAAGGCGTAGCAGATGGTGGAGCCGACAAATTTAAAACCGCGTTTTTTCAGGGCCTTAGAGAGTGCGTCTGATTCAGGTGTCGATGCCGGGATCTCCGCCAGCGTGGCAGCGTGGGTAATTTGCGGATCGTTATTCACAAACGACCAGACAAAGTCTGAGAATGATTCGCCGTTTTGTTCCATCGCCAGCCAGGCGCGTGCATTGCCGATGATGGCCTGAATTTTACCGCGATGGCGGATGATGCCGGCATCCTGCACCAGTCGTTCCACGTCCTCATCGGTCATGGCGGCGACGGCGACAGGATCAAACTGGTGGAAGGCATTGCGGTAGTTTTCGCGTTTCTTGAGCACCGTAATCCACGATAACCCCGCCTGCTGGCCCTCCAGGCAGATCATCTCAAAGAGTTTTTTACCATCCTTCTCCGGCACGCCCCATTCCTGGTCGTGATAGTCGATATAAAGCTGATCCTGGCTTACCCAACCGCAACGTTCCATCTGTCATCTCCCTTAATGATACTGATTTCGCAAAATTTTCATCCAGACTGGCTTGACGTGTTTACTATAAAGACAATAGTTAATACAGGGCCATATGCCCTATAAGCTCTTCCTGAATAACGACAAATATCGCCGAATTCGGCTCTCTCTGGGGTCGCGTTGATGATGATAAAAAAAATCAGTGGTCGCCATGCTGCTTCTGGCCTGGTGGGAATTTCAGCCTGCCTGTTTTTTTGTAATACAGCGTCTGCCTGGCAACAGGAATATATCGTTTCAGACGCCCAAAATAATACGGCGGAACGCTATACATGGGACGCGGATCACCAACCGCGTTACGAGGATATTCTTGCTGAGCGTATTCAGACTTCACAAAATGCGCCAGGTCTTGCCCTGAATGTACCGTCTGGCAGTACGACAGAGGGGGCAATGAGCGTGGGCTGGAATTTTCCCGTTTCAGCCCAGATAACCACCGGCCCGGTGGTGGCGTGGCGTTATGACGGCACGGCCCCCATGATGGTCAATGAATTTGGTGATAGCGCGTCGACACAGTCAGTCACTGACCCGCTCTGGCATGCCAGCGTGAGCACGCTTGGCTGGCGCGTGAATACCCAGTACGGCGATCTTCGTCCCTGGGCGCAGATTAGCTATAACCAGCAGTTTGGTGAAAACCAGTGGAAATCTCAGTTTGGCATGCCACAAACGCCAGCCCCGGCGCAAAACGGGAACTGGATGGATGTCACCGTCGGTACGGATATTCCGTTTAACACGCATGTAGCGGCCTATGCGTCGCTCGCCCAGGGGGAACGCACCTCCACAGGTGAGGAATTTATGTACACCCTGGGTGTGAACGCGAATTTTTAGAGTTGTTACTTTTTTAAACGTTACGATAACATCTCAAATACAACAACCACAGGGGTTGTAGCGATAGCAGGTACTAACACACTATCACTTCATTCCCCCACAAGGTCATTCATTCCTGATTCCAGGCATTTCATTCCATTCCTCCTGCATTTCATGCCGTTTTACCCCAGGTCTTTTAAGGTTTTGTTTATCGTTGTCCTCAGCGAACTTCCTTAATTTCTCTTGCAGGACAACTGCCATGAACACATCAACTTATAACCGTACGCGCTGGCTAACGCTCTTTGGCACCATCGTCACCCAGTTTGCGCTGGGTTCGGTCTATACCTGGAGCCTGTTTAACAGTGCGCTTTCCGATAAACTCGGCGCACCTGTCAGCCAGGTTGCATTCTCTTTTGGCCTGCTGAGTCTCGGCCTGGCGCTCTCGTCTTCTGTCGCGGGCAAGCTGCAGGAGCGTTTTGGTGTTAAGCGTGTGACCATGGCCTCCGGCATTCTGCTGGGCGTGGGCTTTTTCCTGACCGCGCATTCCAACAACCTGATGATGCTGTGGTTGAGTGCTGGCGTGCTGGTGGGGCTGGCAGATGGTGCAGGCTACCTGTTGACCCTCTCGAACTGCGTGAAGTGGTTCCCGGAACGTAAAGGCCTCATCTCTGCGTTTGCCATCGGCTCTTATGGCCTGGGCAGCCTCGGTTTTAAATTTATCGATTCTCATCTGCTGGCTTCCGTCGGGCTCGAAAAAACCTTCATGATCTGGGGGGTTATCGTTCTGGTCATGATCCTCTTCGGTGCTACGCTGATGAAAGATGCGCCTCAGCAGGAGGTGAAATCCGTGAACGGTGTGGTAGAGAATGACTTCACCCTGGCGCAATCTATGCGTAAACCACAGTACTGGATGCTGGCGGTGATGTTCCTGACGGCCTGCATGAGTGGTTTGTATGTCATCGGTGTGGCGAAAGATATCGCTCAGGGAATGGTGAAACTGGATGCGGCAACGGCTGCGAATGCGGTGACTGTGATCTCCATTGCCAACCTTTCCGGGCGTCTGGTGCTGGGTATTCTGTCTGACAAGATTGCCCGTATCCGTGTGATTACGATTGGCCAGGTTGTTTCGCTGGTGGGCATGGCGGCGCTCCTGTTCGCGCCTCTGAATGAAACAACCTTCTTCGCGGCGATTGCCTGCGTCGCGTTCAACTTCGGTGGCACCATTACGGTCTTCCCGTCACTGGTGAGCGAATTCTTTGGTCTGAACAATCTCGCGAAAAACTACGGTGTTATCTATCTTGGCTTCGGGATCGGCAGTATCTGCGGTTCGCTGATTGCCTCACTGTTCGGTGGGTTCTATGTGACCTTCTGCGTGATCTTCGCCTTGCTGATCATTTCGCTGGCGCTGTCTACGACGATTCGTCAGCCGCAGCGGGAAGTCTTTAAAGAAGCGCATGCCTGATAACGAATAAAAAGGCCGGTCATCCGGCCTTTTTCTTATCGCACAATACTGTCTTTAGACGCATTTGTCGGATTCTGAGTCTGCTTTTTTGTAAATAACTGTACCGATCACACACTCTGCTGCCACTTTTTCCCTTCCCTGTGGTCTACTTACCACGCTTGTAGACGTTTCACTGAACGATCCCCTGAGCGTATGTCTAATCTGTCCACTTTTTATATTGAGGTGGGCAGCGGTACTGTCCCTTTTTCCGGGTAGATTGCATGAAATACATTAAATCGATGGCGCAACAAAAGCTCTGCTTTTTGCTGGCGTTGTACATCGGCCTGTTTATGAATGGCGCAGTGTTTTTCCGTCGGTTCGACGGATACGCGCAAGATTTTACCGTCTGGAAAGGAATTGCAGCGGTTGTCGAATTGGTCGCTGCTGTACTGGTTACCTTCTTTTTATTCCGTATTCTTACGCTGTTTGGCCGCCGTGTCTGGCGAGTGCTGGCGACATTTATCGTGCTGTGCTCGGCAGGGGCCAGCTATTACATGACCTTTATGAACGTTGTCATCGGCTACGGTATTATCGCCTCGGTGATGACCACGGACATCGATCTCTCTAAAGAAGTTGTTGGGCTGCATTTTGTACTCTGGCTGGTGGCCGTGAGTGCCTTGCCGCTGCTCCTTATCTGGAGCAACCGTTGCCGGTATACGCTGGTTCACCAGATCCGCACGCCTGGAAAACGTTTCAGAAGCGTTGCATTAGTTCTGTTGGCCGGTCTGATGGTCTGGGGTCCCATTCGTCTGCTGGAAGTGAAGCAGAAATATGATGAGCGTACCTCTGGCGTTGATCTGCCAAGCTACGGCGGTGTGGTCGCCAACTCTTATTTACCGTCTAACTGGATCTCCGCGCTGGGGCTGTACGCGTGGGCGCAGGTGGATGAGTCTTCTGATAATAAATCGTTGATTAACCCGGCGAAGAAATTCACTTATGTCGCGCCAAAAGATATCGACGATACCTATGTCGTCTTTATTATTGGGGAAACCACGCGTTGGGATCATATGGGTATTCTTGGCTATGACCGCGATACCACACCAAAAATGGCGCAGGAGAAAAACCTGATTGCCTATCGCGGTTATTCCTGTGACACCGCCACCAAGCTCTCCTTACGCTGCATGTTTGTACGCGAGGGTGGGGCGAGCGATAACCCACAACGTACCCTGAAAGAGCAAAATGTCTTCTCGGTACTGCATCAGCTTGGGTTTACGTCAGACCTCTATGCGATGCAGAGCGAGATGTGGTTCTACAGCAACACCATGGCGCAGAACATTTCTTATCGCGAGCAGATTGGTGCGGAGGCGCGTAACCGTGGTAAGCCTGTCGATGACATGCTGCTGATTGATGAGATGAAACTGTCTCTGAACGGAAATCCCGATGGTAAACATATGATCATCTTGCACACCAAGGGGTCGCACTTTAACTACACCCAGCGCTACCCGCGTAGCTTTGCCAAATGGACGCCGGAGTGCGTCGGTGTGGATAAAGACTGCTCTAAAGAGCAGTTGATCAACTCCTTCGACAACTCAGTGACCTATGTGGATCACTTTATTGATTCGGTGATTGACCAGGTCCGTGATAAGAAAGCCATTGTCTTCTATGCAGCAGACCACGGTGAATCCATCAATGAATTCGAGCACCTGCACGGTACACCACGTAAGATGGCTCCGCCGGAGCAGTTCCGCGTGCCAATGATTGTATGGATGTCTGACAAGTACCTGGAAGATCCGGAGAAAGCGAAGATGTTTGCTCAACTGAAGAAAGAGGCTGATATGAAGGTGCCGCGTCGTCATGTTGAGCTGTACGACACCATTTTAGGTTGTCTGGGTTACACCTCACCAGATGGCGGTATTAACGAAAATAACAACTGGTGCAAACTCCCTGACGGCACCTCCAAAGCCGCGCAGTAGCTCGTCTGGCGAGAATATCGCCAGTTGAATGGCTTTTTGAAAATAAGGGATTGACGGGGGCGCACCTCAGCAGTAAGATGCGCTCCGCATTCGGCGAGTAGCGCAGCTTGGTAGCGCAACTGGTTTGGGACCAGTGGGTCGGAGGTTCGAATCCTCTCTCGCCGACCACATTCTAAAAAAGGGCTAACCGCAAGGTTAGCCCTTTTTGCATTATGGCCTTAACCAGTCAGATTCCCCAAAACACCTCTTATCCCTGCTTCTCCCTGTCTGTTAACGATTTTGTGACATAATCCATTGTATTTTTTTATATATAGATTGATCTTTTTTCGCGTTGCTTATGGATAACCCCAGCATATTTCGCTGTGCGTTTTAACGTTCGTGGAATTTAGTGCTCAGATAATCACCATTTTGTAAGAAAATTTACCCAATCTGAATAAAAGTTAATCACTGGTTGTTGCAAAATATGAAGATATTTGTGCTGCAAGATAGTGAGTAGCATAAATTTCCCTGCTGAAAACTGGCATGCATAGTTTTTTTAATCTTTGTTTGCGGTTTCTCACACTCAGCGTAAATCCCCGCCACCTGTATTGACGTTTTCACATTCTGTTGACAGATTGTAGGGCATGAGGGGCATTTCAGGGACGATCTGCGCTGCAACTCAAACGCTCTTCTGAAAGGATTCTCCATCCCTTTAACGCCTTAGGGCATCACCGACCGGACCGGGTAAAAAATAAATAAAGGTCAGGCGGCGTAACACAACAAAGCAAAACATCACATTGGAGCAGAATAATGAGTATTTCCTTGAAGAAGTCAGGGATGCTGAAGCTTGGTTTGAGCCTGGTGGCGATGACCGTGGCAGCAAGCGTACAGGCAAAAACCCTGGTTTACTGTTCTGAAGGCTCGCCGGAAGGCTTTAACCCACAGCTCTTTACCTCTGGTACGACGTACGACGCAAGCTCCGTACCGATCTATAACCGTCTGGTTGAATTCAAAACCGGTACCACGGAAGTTATTCCAGGTCTGGCTGAGAAGTGGGACGTCAGCGAAGACGGCAAAACCTATACCTTCCATCTGCGCCAGGGCGTGAAGTGGCAGGACAGCAAAGAATTTAAACCAACACGCGACTTTAACGCCGATGACGTTGTGTTCTCCTTTGACCGTCAGAAAAACGCTCAGAACCCGTACCACAAAGTGTCTGGCGGCAGCTATGAATACTTCGAAGGGATGGGTCTGCCAGACTTGATCTCTGAAGTGAAAAAAGTTGACGATAAAACCGTGCAGTTCGTGCTGACTCGCCCGGAAGCACCATTCCTGGCTGACCTGGCGATGGACTTCGCGTCTATTCTGTCTAAAGAATATGCGGACAACATGCTGAAAGCCGGTACACCGGAGAAAGTCGACCTGAACCCAATCGGTACCGGTCCATTCCAGCTGCTGCAGTACCAGAAAGATTCTCGCATTCTGTACAAAGCGTTCCCGGGTTACTGGGGTACGAAACCTCAGATCGACCGTCTGGTGTTCTCCATCACGCCTGATGCGTCTGTGCGTTATGCAAAACTGCAGAAAAACGAATGCCAGGTTATGCCATACCCGAACCCGGCTGATATCGCTCGCATGAAGCAGGATAAGAATATCAATCTGCTGGAGCAGGCTGGTCTGAACGTAGGCTATCTCTCCTTTAACACCGAGAAGAAACCGTTTGATGACGTGAAAGTGCGTCAGGCGTTGACTTACGCGGTAAACAAAGAAGCGATCATCAAAGCGGTTTATCAGGGCGCGGGCGTTGCTGCCAAGAACCTGATCCCACCAACCATGTGGGGCTATAACGACGACGTTAAAGACTACTCCTACGATCCTGAGAAAGCGAAAGCGCTGCTGAAAGAAGCAGGCCAGGATAAAGGCTTTACCGTTGAACTGTGGGCGATGCCAGTACAGCGTCCGTACAACCCGAACGCACGCCGTATGGCAGAAATGGTTCAGGCTGACTGGGCTAAGATTGGCGTTCAGGCCAAGATTGTGACCTACGAGTGGGGCGAGTACCTGAAGCGCGCCAAAGCGGGTGAACACCAGGCTGTGATGATGGGCTGGACCGGTGACAACGGGGATCCGGACAACTTCTTCGCAACCCTGTTCAGCTGTGCGGCGGCAAAAGATGGCTCCAACTACTCTCGCTGGTGCTACAAGCCGTTTGAAGACCTGATTCAGCCGGCGCGTGCGACCGACGATCACAACAAACGTATCGAACTGTACAAGCAAGCTCAGGTTGTTATGCACGATCAGGCTCCGGCGCTGATTGTTGCTCACTCCACCGTGTATGAGCCAGTGCGTAAAGAAGTGAAGGGCTACGTGGTTGATCCACTGGGCAAACACCACTTCGAAAACGTATCGGTTGAATAATAAGTAGGGTGTTCTCCCTCTCCCTCCGGGAGAGGGCAGGGGTGAGGGACGTGCGTGCATCCCCTCACCCTAACCCTCTCCCGGTGGGAGAGGGAATTTACATTTGTGAGCAATACAGACGTCACGCCATTGGTCGTGCGTCATCAGAGAGAATCCGGGTTATGTTGCAGTTCATCCTCCGACGTCTGGGACTTGTTATCCCCACGTTTATCGGTATCACCCTTCTCACTTTTGCCTTCGTCCATATGATCCCCGGTGACCCGGTAATGATTATGGCGGGCGAGCGTGGTATTTCCCCTGAGCGCCATGCACAGTTGCTGGCTGAGCTTGGTCTGAACAAGCCGCTGTGGCAGCAGTACCTCAACTATATCTGGGGAGTGTTGCACGGTGATTTGGGTATTTCGCTGAAAAGCCGTCTTCCGGTGTGGGACGAGTTCGTGCCGCGTTTCAAAGCGACACTCGAACTTGGTGTCTGCGCCATGATTTTCGCCACTGCGGTGGGTATTCCTGTTGGGGTCCTGGCTGCGGTTAAACGTGGCTCCATTTTTGACCATACTGCCGTGGGCCTGGCGCTGACCGGTTACTCCATGCCTATCTTCTGGTGGGGCATGATGCTGATTATGCTGGTATCGGTGCAGCTTAACCTGACGCCGGTCTCCGGGCGCGTCAGCGATATGGTCTTCCTTGATGACTCTAATCCGTTGACCGGCTTTATGCTGATCGATACGGCCATCTGGGGTGAGCCGGGTAACTTCCTTGATGCCGTGGCCCACATGATCCTGCCTGCAATGGTGCTCGGTACTATTCCTCTGGCGGTGATTGTGCGTATGACCCGTTCATCCATGCTGGAAGTACTGGGTGAGGATTATATCCGCACCGCGCGTGCCAAAGGCCTGACGCGTATGCGTGTCATCATCGTTCATGCGCTGCGTAACGCCATGCTGCCAGTGGTGACCGTTATCGGTCTGCAGGTGGGGACGCTGCTGGCAGGTGCGATCCTGACCGAAACCATCTTCTCCTGGCCGGGCCTGGGGCGTTGGCTGATTGACGCGCTGCAACGCCGTGACTATCCGGTCGTGCAGGGCGGTGTGCTGCTGGTTGCGACGATGATTATCCTCGTTAACCTGCTGGTCGATTTGCTGTACGGCGTGGTGAACCCGCGTATTCGTCATAAGAAGTAAGGGGCCATCATGTCACAGGTTTCTGAAAATAAAGTAGTTGCTGCACCGGTTCCAATGACGCCGCTGCAGGAATTCTGGCACTACTTCAAGCGCAACAAAGGCGCGGTGGTGGGGCTGGTCTATGTCTCTATCATGATCCTGATTGCGGTTTTTGCGAACGTCCTGGCGCCGTATAACCCAGCGGATCAGTTCCGTGATGCCCTGCTGGCACCTCCTGCGTGGCAGGACGGTGGTAGCCTGGCGCACCTGTTAGGTACTGATGATGTGGGGCGCGATGTGTTGTCGCGTCTGATGTACGGTGCACGTTTGTCGCTGCTGGTCGGCTGCCTGGTGGTGGTGCTGTCCCTGATCATGGGGATAGTACTGGGTCTGGTTGCCGGTTACTTCGGTGGTATCGTTGATAACATCATCATGCGTATCGTCGATATTATGCTGGCACTGCCAAGCCTGCTGCTGGCCCTGGTGCTGGTGGCGATCTTCGGCCCGTCGATTGGCAACGCTGCGCTTGCATTGACCTTCGTGGCGCTTCCTCACTATGTGCGTTTAACGCGTGCGGCGGTGCTGGTGGAGGTACATCGCGACTACGTTACCGCTTCTCGCGTGGCGGGTGCAGGTGCGATGCGTCAGATGTTCGTCAATATATTCCCTAACTGCCTTGCGCCGCTGATCGTTCAGGCGTCGCTCGGTTTCTCTAACGCCATTCTTGATATGGCCGCTCTTGGCTTCCTGGGCATGGGTGCTCAACCGCCAACACCGGAGTGGGGCACTATGCTCTCTGACGTGTTGCAGTTCGCACAAAGCGCCTGGTGGGTTGTCACCTTCCCGGGTCTGGCAATCCTGCTGACGGTGCTGGCATTTAACCTGATGGGTGATGGTCTGCGTGATGCACTTGATCCCAAACTGAAGCAGTAAGAGGCACGAGATGGCGTTATTAAATGTAGATAAATTATCGGTGCACTTCGGCGACGAAGGTACCCCGTTTCGCGCCGTGGACCGTATCAGCTACAGCGTAAATCAGGGCGAAGTGGTTGGCATCGTAGGGGAGTCAGGTTCCGGTAAGTCAGTAAGCTCGCTGGCGATTATGGGGCTGATTGATTATCCGGGCCGCGTGATGGCGGAAAACCTGCAGTTCAACGGCCAGGATCTGAAGCGCATTTCCGAAAAACAGCGCCGCCAGTTGGTAGGCGCGGAAGTGGCGATGATTTTCCAGGACCCAATGACCAGCCTGAACCCGTGCTACACCGTCGGTTTCCAGATTATGGAAGCAATTAAGGTGCATCAGGGCGGGAATAAGAAAACCCGTCGTCAGCGGGCGATCGATCTGCTGAACCAGGTCGGTATTCCTGACCCGGCATCGCGTCTGGACGTATACCCGCACCAGCTCTCTGGCGGCATGAGCCAGCGCGTGATGATCGCAATGGCGATTGCCTGTCGGCCAAAACTGCTAATTGCGGATGAACCGACGACGGCGCTGGATGTAACCATTCAGGCGCAAATCATCGAGCTACTGCTGGAACTGCAGCAGAAAGAGAATATGGCGCTGGTGCTGATTACGCACGACCTGGCGCTGGTGGCCGAAGCGGCGCACAAAATCATCGTGATGTATGCAGGTCAGGTGGTGGAGACCGGAAGTTCGCACGATATCTTCCGCGCGCCGCGTCATCCGTATACTCAGGCTCTGCTACGTGCTCTGCCGGAGTTTGCCCAGGACAAAGCGCGGCTGGCGTCACTGCCGGGCGTCGTGCCGGGTAAATACGACCGACCACAGGGCTGTCTGCTGAATCCGCGTTGTCCGTATGCGACGGATAAATGCCGGTCAGAAGAGCCAGAGCTGAATCAGCTTGCTGACGGTCGTCAGTCGAAATGCCACTACCCACTCGATGATGCCGGGAGGCCAACACTATGAGTACGCAACAGGCCACCACGCAACAACCGCTGTTGCAGGCTATCGACCTGAAAAAACACTACCCGGTGAAAAAGGGGTTGTTTGCCCCTGAGCGCCTGGTCAAAGCGCTGGATGGCGTCTCCTTTACCCTCGAACGCGGTAAAACGCTGGCGGTAGTCGGGGAGTCGGGCTGCGGTAAATCGACGCTGGGCCGTCTGCTGACGATGATTGAAACGCCAACCGGTGGTGAGCTTTACTATCAGGGGCAGGATCTGCTCAAGCACGATCCGCAGGCACAGAAACTGCGTCGACAGAAAATCCAGATTGTGTTCCAGAACCCGTACGGTTCATTGAACCCGCGCAAGAAAGTAGGACAGATTCTGGAAGAGCCACTGCTGATTAACAGTAATCTCAGCAAGGAGCAGCGTCGGGAAAAAGCGCTGGCGATGATGGCGAAAGTCGGCCTGAAAACCGAGCATTACGATCGCTACCCGCATATGTTCTCTGGCGGTCAGCGCCAGCGTATCGCTATTGCTCGTGGTCTGATGCTCGACCCGGATGTGGTGATTGCCGATGAACCGGTTTCGGCACTCGATGTTTCCGTCCGCGCGCAGGTGCTGAACCTGATGATGGACTTGCAGCAGGAACTGGGGCTCTCTTACGTGTTCATCTCGCACGACCTTTCAGTGGTGGAGCACATTGCTGATGAAGTGATGGTGATGTATCTGGGGCGTTGCGTGGAGAAGGGGACGAAAGATCAGATCTTTAACAATCCTCGTCACCCATATACCCAGGCGCTGCTGTCCGCGACGCCGCGTCTGAACCCGGATGAACGTCGTGAGCGCATTAAGCTGACGGGTGAGTTACCAAGCCCGCTGAATCCGCCTCCGGGATGTGCATTCAACGCCCGCTGTAGTCGCCGCTTTGGTCCTTGCACCCAGTTGCAGCCGCAACTGAAGGATTATGGTGGTCAACTGGTCGCCTGCTTTGCGGTCGATCAGGATGAAAATGGCGAAAAGCCACATGCTTAAAACAAAAAACCGGCGTTAAGCCGGTTTTTTTATCTCTGCTTTATTATTTCCGTAAGCGAATTTGGTCGACAGCGTGCTTCTCGCTCTTGGTGAGGATTAAGCTCGCGCGCTCACGCGTTGGCAGGATGTTCTCTTTCAGGTTCACGTAGTTGATCTCATTCCACAACCCTCTTGCCACATTAACCGCTTCTTCTTCAGAAAGCTGGGCGTAGTGATGGAAATAGGAGTCCGGATCAGTGAATGCACCCTCACGGAACTTCAGGAAGCGGTTGATATACCAGTTCTGGAGTAAATCTTCCGGCGCATCAACATAAATAGAGAAATCGACAAAATCGGAGACAAACACATGATGCGGGTCGTGAGGATAGTCCATTCCACTTTGCAGAACGTTCAGCCCTTCCAGAATCAGGATATCCGGCTGGACCACCGTTTTATCTCCGTCCGGGATGCGATCGTAGATCAGGTGTGAATAGACCGGCGCAGTCACGTGAGGCACGCCCGATTTCAGGTCAGAGACAAATTTCACCAGACGGTGCATATCATAAGAGAGCGGGAAGCCCTTCTTCTTCATCAGCCCGCGTTCTTTTAGTACTTCGTTCGGATGCAGGAAGCCATCGGTGGTAATCAACTCCACGCTACGGTGTTCCGGCCAGCGGCTCAGCAGCGCCTGCAGGACACGTGCGGTAGTGCTTTTACCTACGGCCACGCTGCCTGCAATGCTAATGATATAAGGAATGCGTTGACCATTCGTCCCGAGGAACTGCTCCAGTACCGCCTGACGGCGCAGGTTGGAGCTTATATAGAAGTTAAGCAAGCGAGAGAGGGGGAGATAAATTTCCGCGACCTCTTCCAGGGACAGGTCTTCGTTTATCCCTTTTAACCGTGCGATTTCACCTTCCGTCAGCGTCATAGGGACGGAATCACGCAGGGCAGCCCACTGGCTGCGGTTAAAGTGAAGATAAGGTGTCATTAACGTTTGCTCTTTTTTGCTCATAAGCATGCTTCAGTGAGCCAGCACAATACTGCCGGATCATGGCTCATCACACAGTTAATTTTGGACAATGGGCAGGAGGTTAACACCAGATGACAGGAATAATAAGAAAAAAGATGGAAAGCGCTGCGTTACGCGTAAGCCGTCACGCTACGGTGTATACCGTACAAATCAGCGTGATATGTTGAATATTTGACCGTGAATGACTACTTTTACAGCGTTCAGCACGCTGTTCGCATAAAATGTGAGCGAAAGAACGTTTTATGCAAATTTTTAGTTGCATGACTGCGCAGGTATCCATAGAATGCGCGCTACTTGATGCCGACTTAGCTCAGTAGGTAGAGCAACTGACTTGTAATCAGTAGGTCACCAGTTCGATTCCGGTAGTCGGCACCATCAAGTCC